>JAYWEJ010000152.1:0-10332 GCA_043779345.1 Acidimicrobiia bacterium
GCTCGAATATCCGCCGAGCGCCCCACCGGCGGCGATGACGCGGTGGTAGGGCAGTCCCGGGCGATCGGCCTGTCGCATGATGTTGCCGACCGCGCGCGCCGCCCTCGGCCGGCCCGCAAGCCTGGCGATGTCGCCGTAGGTGATCACGCGGCCGACCGGAATGCGCGACACGAGCGTCAGCACTTTCCGCTCGAACGGGGTCATCGTCCGATCGTGATTTTGAA
The DNA here is from genome assembly GCA_043779345.1 of Acidimicrobiia bacterium. Classification (GTDB taxonomy): domain Bacteria; phylum Acidobacteriota; class Vicinamibacteria; order Vicinamibacterales; family UBA2999; genus 12-FULL-67-14b. The sequence continues at coordinate 225 of JAYWEJ010000152.1, forward strand.
ACGGAAGGTCGTGCCGCCGAGGTCGGTTTCGTTGAAGGCTGCCGACACGCCCGATTCGCCGATGGCGTCGGGGATCGTGGTCCACGCCGCTTCCCCGGCCACGCCGAGCCATCGCGTGATCTTGTATTCCGCGCCGCCGAGCAGGTGATAGCCGTTGAAGAAGGCGTCAGTGTTCTCGAGTGATGTCGAGAACTCCGACGTCTCCCTGTAATACATGGACGTAATGCCGCCGGCGGCGTAGGGAATCAGTTTCGGCAGGCGTCGAAATCTGAATTGCCATCCGCCGCTGATTTCGATCGGCGTGACCTTCACCTCCACGGGGATCCCCAGCGGGATGACCTCGTTGCCAAATACGAAGACACGCTCGCCTTCGCCCTCGAAGCGCCACGCCCCGACGTCGAAAAACCATCCGCCGAGACCCAGTCCGATGCGTGCCCCTCCACCCCGGATCGGCCCAGCCGGCCCTCCGACGATAGCGTCGAAACTCTCGGCTGCGGTGAAACTGATGCGGCCGAACATGCCGTAGCCGCCGATCGCGATGCCGGGCGATGGCCGCGCGCTCACCGAACGCGGGCGTGGCTTCGATTGCGCCTGCGCGGAAGTGGCGCCCACCGACGCGATCAATGCCATCGCCGTGAACGCGGTGGCCAGGTGCCGCGTCATCGTCAGCGCGCTCATCGGGCCAGACCGAGGCCGCGGAGCGTCGCGCGCGGATTGATCAGGCCGACGCCGTAGAAATCATCGCGGCCGGCGGTGCCGCGGTCGGTCGAGAACTGTTTCATCGCCGCCTCGATCGCCGCGGGACTGGTGATGCCCTGCTGCATCAGCAGCGCGGCAAACCCCGAGACGTGCGGCGTCGCCATCGACGTGCCCTGGAAAAACTCGTAGGCGAATGAGTCGGCGCGCGGCGGCCGGTATTGCGATACTGGGCGTGCGTAGGTTTCGAGCAGATCGAGATCGAGCGTCTGTTGCAGGATGCCCGCCGAGACGCCGCCCTGGCGCTGATCGCCGCCGGGCGCGGACAGCTCGACATACGCGGCGGTCGTCGAATAGAACGCGACGTCGAGCGTGCGCCCGACCGCGGCGACCGCGACCATGCCGGCGATGTCCGGCGCCGGCTGCGCGAGCCGGTTCTGCTGATTGCCGTCCGCGCGCGTATTGCCGGACGCGACGGCGACGAACACGCCGCGGCTGATCGCGTATCGGATCGCGTCGGTGACGGCGGTGGCCGGTCCGCCTTCCTCGCGGCCGATGCTCATGTTGATCACCTTCGCGCCGTTGTCGGCCGCATAGCGGACGCCGCGCGCGACGACGTCGTCGGTGCCCTCGAAGGGACTGCTGAAGATCTCATCCCATAAAGCCTGGATGACTTTCACCGGCATCAGCCGCACGTTGTAAGCCATTCCGGCGACGCCGGCATTGTTGTTGGTGAGCTGCCCGACCGTGCCGGCTACGTGGGTGCCGTGGCCGTCGAGATCCACCGGCAGGTCGTCGTTCCAGATGAAGTCGCGCGGCGCGACGAAGCGCGGCGATCCGCTTGGTCCAAGCTCCGGTGCGGCCGCGAACGGCACGTCGACCTGTCCGAGCGCTGGATAGAGCGGCCCGCCCGGCGTCAGGCGAAACGCGAAGCGCGAGTTGTAGCGCACGGTGCCCGATCGAAACGCCATGCCGCTGTCGAGGACCGCGACGATGATGTCGGGAGTCGCGCCGGGCTGAATGTCCCACGCGCGTTCCATGTCAATGGCCGGGAAGTTCCACTGGCTGCCGTAGAGCGTGTCGTTGGGGCGCGCCATTGCGTGGTTGCGATAGCGGGGCTGCGCGTATTCGACATCTGGGCGCAGCCGCATCACCGCCGACGCGGTTTCAGGATTGAGGTCGGCCGGGATGTCGACGATGTCGAAGTCGGCCCATGACGTCCGGTCGGCAATCGTCCCGGACACCTGCGCGGTCGACGCCGTGATGGCGCCCCGCGTCGCGTCGTCCTTGAACTTGACGATGATCGAGCCGCGAACGTAGGGCAGGATGCTCCCCTCGCTCGAGCGGACGCGATCGGCGTCGTCACGGGTGCGCGCCGCGCGCGGCGCGTCCTGATCGCGCAGGCCGCGATCGATCGGCGGCAGCGCCGCCTCCTGGATCATGGCCTTGGCCGTCGGCGCCGGGCTCAATTGGCCGTGCCCAACCGCCGTCCACACGGCGAGCATCGCAACGAGGGCCGCGCCCGTCCGGGCACGCGGCGGCGACAGATGATACATGCCGCAATGTTAGGCTGGAACCCGCGGGCTATTTTGATTTCTTAGAGATAGGTCAGGGGATCGATGCCGTGTTCGGCCGGGTCGACCGGTGCCTTGACGCTCTTCGGCCCGAGCGTTTCCGCGGCGACTTCCCAGAGGTTGATCTCGTACGGTGTTTCGAGGTGTTCGCCCTTCGGCAGCGCGATCACTTTGACGCGCGGCTTGAACGGCTCCGGCGCGTGCACCGCCATCACCACCGCGAGCGCGCCGTCGTCGAGACGCACGAGGTTGCCGGGAGGATAGATGCCGAGCAGCTGCGTGAAGCGGCGAACCAGGTGTTGGTCGAACTGTTGTCCGTCGCTGCGCTTCATCACTTCGAGGATGCGATCGGACGGGAACGCCTGCTGGTAGACGCGCTGCGATCGCATCGCGTCATAGACGTCGGCGATGCTGCAGAGCATGGTGCCGACGTTCAGGCCCGACCGCGACACGCCGAAGGGATAGCCGGTGCCGTCGAGGCGCAGGTGATGCTCGAACGCAATCACCGGCGCGACCGCCGGCATCTCGGGCGTGCGGCGCAGGATCTCCGCGCCGTCGATGACGTGCATGCGCATCACTCCGAATTCGGCGTCGGTGAGCTTTTCGGGCTTGTTTAGAATTTCCGTCGGCGTGCGCACCTTGCCGATGTCGTGCATCAGCGCCGCCAGGCCGAGCTCGCGCAGCGTCGCGCCTTCGATGCCGAGGGCGCGCGCCTGCGACATCGTCAGGATCGAGACGTTCACCATGTGCGTGAACGTGTAGTTGTCGTAGTTCTTCAGCGCGGTCAGCGCGATCAGCGCCGTGCGATTCGCGGAGACGGCTTGTGCCAGCGAATCGACGAGCGCGCGCGCCGCTTTCGGATCGGGCACGCCCTCGGTCTTCGCGCTCTCCCAGACGTTGCCGGCGACGTTGGTGGCATCCGAGTAGAGTCGCCGGATCGTGGCGATGTCGGCCGCCGACGTTTCTTTCTTTTCTTCCGTCTGAATGCGGCCGACACGAATGTGCGCCAGGCCGTTGAAGACGGCCAGCGGATCGGCGGCCTCGACGCCGGGCGCGGATTCGCCCGGCCGGCGCTCGGGATGCGCGATGGTCAGCGCGAGCGTCTGGACTTCTTCCGGCGTGACGTCGCGATCGAACGCGATCCGTTCGATGCCGAGCGACTTGAGGCGCCGAAGCATTTCGCCCATCGACTCGGCGGCGCGCGGCAGCGGCACGTCGCCGACGATGATCTCGTTGCCGATAATGCCGATGGCGATGGTCGGCTGATCCGTCAGCATCTGCGTCAGCGCTTCATTGAGCGTGTCGAATGCGCGCTGCACCAGCGGATGGCCGGGCGCATAGAGCTGGCCGGCGCGGAGCGCCGCGGCGAGCTTGCGCACCAGGTCGTCCGCAGCGCGGAGGCGCGAGACCTGGTCCACTACTTGATTTCCTCGGCCGCCACAGTCGGCTCTTTCCGGCGGCGCGGCGGCGCCGGTTCGGTGAGCGCGTCCTTGGCAATCTTCCGCAGCCCGCGGGGACCGGCGGTGGCGGCTTCCTCGAGTGCGTAATCCGCGCTCGGCGTGCCCATGCTGCGCAGCGCGCGCGCCGTCACGGTGCGGATGCGCGCCGTGCGCCCGCGCGCCCACCACTCACCGCGATAGAGGATGTCCTTCAGCGTCGATACGGTCCGCTCGTCGGTGGCGACCTTGCCGAGCGACTCGATCGTCGACGTATAAATGCCCTCGTTCTGGCCCTTGTAATCGGTGTTCGCCAGGATGTGGAGGAACAGCGGCGCGGCCCTCTCGTCGCGGAACGCGCCGAGCGCCTGCATGATTGCGTCTTGGGTGTGCGCGGCGCCGCTCTTGAGCGCCTGCTCGAGCATCTGGTACGCCTCGGGGGTGCCGACCTGCACGATCGCGCGGAGCGCTTCGCGCTGCACCTGCGCATCCGAATCGTCGAGCATCTGCCGCAGGTCGGGGAGCGCGGCGTCACCGGCCAGGCCGCGCAGCAGATCGATGGCGGCGCGCCGCACCGCCGGATTGCGCGAGCTCTTCAGCTCGTTGGCGTACTCGCGCGCCGCGGGGCCGAACGAGATCAGAATGTCGCGCAGGCGGCGAACGATGCGGGCGTTGTCTTCGCCCATCAAGGCGTCGGACATCGGCTTGACGATGGTCGGTCCGATCGTCGTGCACATCTTTTTCGCGATCGCGAACTCGGTGTCGGTGGCCTTCTGCAGGAAGATCGACAGGTGGCGCACCATCGGCCCTGCCACGAGCCTGGCCACACCGGCGGCGGCATTGGCGCGAAACGCCGAGTTGTCATCTTTCGAGATCGCCACGATCGCCTCGAGCAGCTGCGACGCCAGCGGGAGATCGCCGACGAGGACCAGCTGATCGATGCTCGTGATCGCGGTGTCCAGCACGCCCGCCCAGGCGTCGGGCCGGACTTCGATCCGCAGCAGGTCCATGACCAGGTGTTGATCGAGGGCGCGGACTTCGGTGTCGCTGACCGTCGCCAGCCAGGCGCGGATGCGCACCGGCGGGTCGTCGCCGATCTTCTCGATCTCGACCGCCTGGGTCTGCGCCGTCGTCAGCTCGCGCGCGTAACCTTCGGACACGAACTTCGCGTCCGAGTACGACATCAGCATTTCCGACGAGCTGGTCCAGACGTTTTCGAACTGCGGATCGTCCTTGAACAGGCCCTTCGCCTGCTCGGCCGCCGCCGCCAGGATGTCCTGCTGTTTCGACGGATCCGGCACCAGGGTCTGGAACGCGGTCGCGAGACGGCTGCTCGCGCCGCGATCCTTGACGATGTTCTCGACGAGGAACTTGGTGAGCATCTCGTCGGTCAGGCGCGCCTGCAGCTCGCCGGCGAGGTCCATGCGCTGGCCCGAGCCGCCCGGCAGCGGCGGCGGATCGGTAATCAGCGTCAGCAGCATGTCGGGCGACAGCTGCGCGGCCGCGCCCGCCATCTTGTCGAGCACCGAATCGAGCGCTTCGGGCTGCCGCTCCGCGGTGTAGTTGGCGAGCCCGTGCATCATCTCGAGCAGCGACTTGCGCTGCTGGATTGAGTCGTCACCGGCGGCCTTGCCGAGGTCCTGCAGCTTTTGCGCGAACTGGGCGAGACGCCCGGAGTCTTCGGCGAGCGCCACCATGTTTTCCATAGTGGTTTGCTCGCCGCCCTCGCCCTCCTTGGTTTCATCCTTGAGCGCGGTCAGGATGCGATCCCACGTCGCGCTCTCGCCGGTGCCGGCGCGCTCGCGCAGGATGTCGGCGTAATCGATCTCGGTCAGCCTGATCGCCTTGTTGCCGGTCTCTTCCCACGCCTTGGCGACGCCGCCCATCGCGCGCGTGTCTTCCGGCGTCTTCGCCAGCAGCGACAGGAACGCGTGCCAGCCGTCGTTGTCGAGACGGTCGAACAGCGTCAGCTCGCTAATCAACTGCTGGTGGAGCATCGTCGCGAGTTCGGTCGCCGAGGCCTCCGGCTTGGCAAGCCCGCGGCCGTTGACGAGCAACGCATCCGGCAGCACCGTAATCGAGAACGGCCCGTGCATGGTCGCCTGTTTAGTCGCTTCTCCAATTCGGGCGAGCGCCGACTGAATCGCTGGATGTGTCGACGGATACATCGACACGATTCGCGTCGCGGCCTTGCAGGCCTTGGCGAATTCAGCGAGGCGGCCGGCGAATTCCGGCGACAGGGGCTCTGGGGGGGCTTGCGGCGCAGCCATTGATGAGCTTAACGATTGATTATAGATAGGTCAGGGGGTCTATGCCTAACTGCTGACCGTCCACTGCTTCTACCACCGCACGGGGAAATTCTCCCCGCGAATCGCGATCCCACGTATTCGTCAGCAACGGCGTCTCGAGTGTCTCGCCCTTGCGATCCGATATCAGCTTAACCTGCGGCCGGAACGGATCGTCAGGATGCGTTTGCGTCACGACCGCCAGTTCCTCCGTGTTCAGCTTGACGAGGGTGCCGATCGGGAAGAGGCCCATCAGGTTCACGAAGCGCCGCAGCAAGGTCTTGTTGAACGCCGCGCCTTCCTGCTGTCCCATGATGTGCTTGACGCGATCGGTCGCCAGGCCGGCGCGATAGGCGCGATTGCTGCGCAGCGCGTCGAACACGTCGACCACGCTCACCACCATCGTGCACAGGTTCAGTGTTCTCGAGCCGATGTTTTCCGGATAACCGCTCAAATCCTGCTTGAGGTGATGCTCGAACGCGACCACCGGCGCCAGCGCCGGCGTCTCCGGCGTCCGTCGCAACACGTGCGCGCCGTCGACGACGTGCTGCTTGATGATCTTGAGCTCTTCCCCGGTCAGCGTGTCCGGCTTGTTGAGGATCTCGGGCGGCGTGTGGACCTTGCCGATGTCGTGCATCAACGCCGCGAAGCCGAACTCGCGCAGCATCGGCCCTTCGAGATCGAGCGACCGCGCCATCGCCATCGACAGCGCGGCGACGTTGACCATGTGCGTGAAGGTGTAGTTGTCGTGCCGCTTGAGCGCGGTCAGCGCGAGCAGCGAGGTGCGGTCCTGGTAGACGAGCCGCGACAGGCTGTCGATGATGCCGCGCGCCTCGGCCGGATTGGGCTGCTCGCCGGCCTTGGTCGCCGCCCAGATCGTTTCCGCGCTCGTCACCGCCTGCGAGTACATCTGCTTGGCCGCCACCAGGCCGACTTCCTGATCGTCTTCCTCTTCCGCAGCGACCTTCGAGACGACGATGCGGCGGACGCCGCGCGCGCTGAGGCGATCGCCGACGGCGGTGCGCGCCACCCGATCGGCGAGCTCGTCCATCAGCGCCCGAATGTCGGTGATCTCGAGACCGCGCCCGAAGGTGATCTTCTCGACCTTGCGATCGCGCATGTCGCGGAGCAGGCCCGCCATGTTCGCGGAGCCGCGCGCCAGCCGCGTGTCGTTGATGACGACGTCGTCTTCGAGGAAGCCGACGATGACGGTCGGCGCGCCTTCGAGCAGCGGCGTCAGCACGCCCTGCAGGCCCAGCGCGGTGCGCTGCACCAGCGGATGCGCCGGCGCGTACAGCTCGGCCGCGCGGACGGTGGCGCCGAGGCGGCGAATCAGATCCTCGAGGTGCGCGCTCATGCCGTTACGCGGCCGCCCTCGCGAGGCGCTTCAGGAAATAGTCACCCGTCGCCGCCAGCTCGCCGACGGTCTGCTTGGCCCTGGCGGTGCCGATCTTGCCGAGCGCTTGCAGGCACGCACGGCGCGTCTGTTGGGTCCTGCGCCACGCCAGCCACCGCTTCTGTCGCGCCAGTGCTGCAATTTGCGGGAGCGCGCGATCGTCGCGCATCGTCGACAGCGCCGCGAGCGTGTCGAGGATGAGCGTGTGATCGCGGCCGAACGGATCGCTGTCCTGCAGCACGCGCGCCAGCATCGGCACGACGCGTGGCTCCTTGAGGCCGATCAGCGAGTTGATGACCGCCGCGCGCGCCTCGCCCGTCGTCGCCTTGAGGACCGTGTGCAACGCGCGCTCGGCCGCGGGATCCGGGATGGCCGAGAGCGACGCCACCGCCACCTGCAAGACGCGCAGATCCGAGCGCCGCAACAGGGACTGCAGCGGCTGAATCGCGGCGCTCGCGCCGATCTTGCCGAGCGCCCGTGCGAGCTCGCGTTGCACGAACCACGGCTGGTCGTCGAGGGCCGCGGTGATCGCTGGAATGGCCGGCGCGCCGAGCGTGGTGACGAGCGCCGTCAGCCGGTCGGTCGCGGCGCCGTCCTCGCGGTGATAGGTCGCAACCAGCGCCGGCACGGTTGAGGGGCCGAGCGCGCCAATCAGCTTCTCGAAACTCGCGAACTCGTCGGCGGTTTGTTCGGCGAGCGTCGCAGCCGCTTCTGTCAGCGCGCTCGAGGCGCCGGCGGCGTCAATGGCCTTGCGGCACGCGTCGGGTGCGATCGCCGGCGTGCGCGTGATCGCCTCGGCCAGCTCCTCGATCACCGGCAGGCATTCACCGTAGGCGCCCGCCAGCAGCAGCTCTTCGACGAACGCGCCCATGTCGCGCGAGGTTTCCGCCATGCGGCCGGGGACCGTTTCGTTGCGGAGCAGATCGATCAGCAGCTGGCCCGACAGCCGGCGCACGCTGTCGCCGCCGAGCGTCTCGAGCCACTCGTCCAGCTCGGGTGGCAGGCCGCGGGCGGCGAGGTCGGCGGCGCGCGACGCGGCCTGGTCTATCGACTCGCGGTAGTCCTTCGAGACGTAGGTGCTCTCGTCGTACTGCAGCAACAGCTCGTCGAGCGACTTGCGAATGTCGTCGATCGGGCGCTTGCTGCCGAAGTTGCGCTCGCTGATCAGCTTCTTGGCGAGCGTCAGGACGCGCCGCTTGCGCTGCTCATCGGGCGCCAGCGTGTCGAGCACCTTCGCGAGGCGAGTGGTGGCGTGCCCCGGCGACGACAGCGCGCGCGCGAGCAGCAGCGCGACTTGCTGATCGTCGAAGGACTGCTTGAGCGCGGCGACGATCGGAATGCCGTCGTCGGCGTGCTCATCCTGCAGCAGCAGCTCGAGGGCGGTGCCCGGCTCGAGGTTGCCGGTGGCGAGCGCCAGTGAATCGATCACCTGCTGGACGCGTTCGGGTTCGAGCGCGGTCACCGTCTTGGCGATGTGGCGGTAGACCGCGAGCACCGTCGCCGCCTGCGTCGTCAGCATCGGCGAGCCGTCCGGCATGCAGAACGGCTCTTTGGCGTCCTTGCAGAGCGCGCCGATGGCGCCGACGTCGCGGGAGATTTCGAGCAGGCGCTGCTGCTCCTCGGCCGTGAAGGTCGACTGGCCCATGATGATCGAGCGGACGATCGACTGCCACGTGAGGTCGCGGCGCGCCGGGCCCTCGTCGAGCTCGCGCTCGAGGATTTCCTGGTAATCGATCTGCTCGATGAGGATGGCCGCCTGATCCTCGGCGCCCCAGATCGCGGCCGGGCCGCCGCGGGCGCGCCGCGTCTCGCGATCGAGCGTCAGCACGGTGAGGAGGGCGCGCACCACCTGGTCCGCCGGCGGCGCGACGAACGTCATCTGCAGGATGTCGCGATCGTGGAGCAGCTCGGCGCACTCAACCGCCGCGAGCTCGGTCGAATCGAGCGGCAACCCGTCGATGAGGAGCGCATGCGGCGTCACCGCCAGCTGCAGCATGCCGCCGGCCGACGCCTCGGTGGCGGCGGCGATCAATCGTTCGACGGCCATCGCCACCGCGGGATGTTCGGGCGGATAAAAACCCCAGCTGCGCAAGCCGATCGTGATGGCGCGGGCCAGTCCGACGGCCATCCGGGCGGCGTCAGCGGCCGATGCCGCGCGCTGGGTCATGAGACTGCCTACGATATACTGCCGCCGCCCATGCGAGCGGTGGACATCATTCGCGCCAAGCGCGACGGCGAAGCCCTGTCGCGCGAGGCCATCGAATCCTTCATTCGCGGCGTGACCGATGGCTCGTGGGAGGATTATCAGGCCTCCGCGCTGCTGATGGCGATCGTGCTGAAGGGCATGAACGCCGTCGAAACCGGCTGGCTGACCGACGCCATGGCGCGATCGGGCGATCGCGTCGTCCTCGATCACATTCCCGGCATCAAGGTCGGCAAGCACAGCACCGGCGGCGTCGGCGACAAGGTCTCGATCGTGCTGGCGCCGCTGGCGGCGTCGTGCGGCGTGGTGGTGCCGAAGATGTCGGGACGCGGCCTCGGTCACACCGGCGGCACGCTCGACAAGCTCGAGAGTATTCCCGGCTTTCGCGTCGCGTTGTCGCTCGACGAGTTCACGAAGATCCTCGGCGAGGTCGGCTGTTGCCTGATCAGCCAGACCGACAACATCGCCCCCGCCGACAAGAAGCTCTACGCGCTCCGCGACGTCACGGCCACCGTCGA
>JAYWEJ010000153.1:0-4347 GCA_043779345.1 Acidimicrobiia bacterium
GCCTCGCGCACCCTGAGGTAATCCGTTGACGCGCTCTCTGCCCTGGCTCGCCTCGCTGCCATTCTTCTGCGTGATTGTCACGACCGCGCCGACTGCCGCCACGCCGCGAGCCGTTGTTCCGTTTCCGCCTCCGCCGGCGTCGGCGCCGGCATACGTCAGCGCTGTGCCCGGCAACGCGAAGGTGAAAGTTTCGTGGTCGCCGGTCGCGGGCGCCGCAGGCTATCGCGTGTTCCGCGGCGCGAACGGCTTGTGGAATCCCACGCCGATCTCGGCCACGACCAGCACGACGCACACCAGCTACAAACTCGCCAACGGCACGACCTACTCGTTCACGGTCGCGGCGTATACGACGGGCGGTAACGGACCCGCGTCGCTCGCGGTGATCGCCACACCGCTCGCGCCGCCGGCCGGTGTGACGGCGATGTCTGGTGATCAGCAAGTCACGCTCAACTGGCAGGTGTCCGAGGGCGCCACGACCTACACGGTGTATCGCAAGTTCGGGACCGAGCTGGTGTTCTCGGCGCTTGCGACGGGCGTGCTTGCGCCGCCTTTCGTGGACACGGGCCTGACCAACGGCGCGCGTTACTACTATCAGGTTCGCGCCCTCACCGCTCTTGCGCAGAGCGAGTTGTCGTCCAAGGTGTCTGCCATTTTCCCGAACTTGGCGAACTCCGCCCAGTAACGGCTAAGGTTCGTTTAACGGACACGAACTGCCAACTTCGTCATCTCGTTGTCCCGTTCTGATACGGATCGACTGCCCGGAAATTTCGATTTCTTCGATTTCAGGCCCGATCGCGATCGGAACGGGACTTGCGAATTCGCGAGCGTCGAGATGATGAAGATTCTCAGATTTACATCGTTGATTACGTCCACCGCGATCGTCATCGCGATCGTCATGTCCGCGCCGGCCGGCGCGATGGCGGCCGACGTGCCCGTGCCGTCAAAGCCGCAATCGGCTCCAGCCACCCTCCACATCGTTCCGGGAGACGCGAAGGTCACGATCTCGTGGTCGCCTGTCGCGGGCGCGGACGGGTATCGCATCTATCGCGGTGTCAACGGCCTCTGGACCTCGGCGCCGGTCGGACGGACCACGGCGACATCGCACACCAGTTTAGGCCTCTCGAACGGGACGATGTATTCGTTCACGGTGGCCGCATATACCAAGAGCGGCAACGGCCCGCTGTCGTTGACGGTCAGCGCGATGCCGCTTGCGCCGCCGCAGGCCTTCACCGCCGCGGCCGGCGATGGCCGCGTCACGCTCAACTGGCAGCCATCGGCCGGCGCGACGTCATACACGATCTATCGCAGGCTCGAGACCGAAGAAGAATTCAGCGAGCTCACGACCGGCGTCATGGCGCCGCCGTTTGTGGATCCGGCCTTGACCAATGCGACGCGGCACTACTATCAAATTCGCGCCGTGACCGCCGCGGCCGAAAGCGAATTATCGCCGAAGGTGTTGGCGGTGCCGTTACCGCCCGTGCCGGTGTCATCGCCGATGGTCACGGCGCTGGCCGGCAACGCCAAGGTCACGCTGTCGTGGAAAGCCGTGCCCGGCGCGCCCGGCTACAACGTCTATCGGAGCACCACGGGTGTCTTTCGTGGTCCCGCGATCGGATCGACGACCGAAACCACGTTCACGAGCACGGGTCTCGTCAACGACACGACCTACTTCTACACGGTCGCGGCCAGGAACATCGGTGGCGAAGGGCCGCGCGCGGTGGCAGTGCCGGCAGTGCCCGTTGCGCCGCCGGCGGCGCCTCGGAACCTGACCGCGGAGATCGGCGACAGCTACCTCACCCTCTCGTGGTCGCCGATGGATGGCGCGGCGGCCTACACCGTCTATCGCGCCACTCCCGGCAACCGGCTGCTCACGTCGATAGCGGCGGGCCTTTCCGCCACGCGCTTTATCGACACCAAGGTGGTCAACGGCGCGACCTATTACTACAAGGTGAGCGCTTACAATCCGGGCGGGGAAAGCACGCGCTCTTCAGAGCTCGCCGCGAGCCCGGCGCCGCCGTTCACGACCGATACGCTCTCGGCGCACGAGTTCTGCGGCGCGCGCCCGCGATCGGACGGCAAGCTGCGCAAGGTCCTTCGGTCGGTCTGGCCGTTTAACGAATAGCGGGCGCCTTCCTGACGTGCCGCTCGAGCATCTGCCGTCTGACGACGCCGCCGTAGACGTTGCCCTGCGCGTCGACGCCGACGCCCTCCGCGCCCGAATGATCGGCCGTCGTCGATTCCATGTCTTCGATGAACGCGGTGACCGTGCCGTCCCTGGCGCTGCCGATGCGAATGCCTTTCCTGATCCCCATCAGCTCGCGCGCGCCGGTATCGGGCCCCGATTCGGAATCGGCGACATAGATGGTGTCGTCCTTCGCGATGAAGATGCCGCTCGGCCGTCCGAACTGCCGCCACTCGTCGAGGTAACGTCCGTCCTGGTCGAAGATCTGGATGCGATTGTTCTCGCGATCGCCGACGAAGAGCCGGCCGCGTGAATCCATCGCGATGGTGTGCGGCTCGCTGAGCTCGCCGCGTCCCGATCCCTTCTGGCCCCACTCCTTGATGAACGTGCCGTCCTTCGTGAAGCGCACCACGCGGTTGTTCTTGCCGTTGCGGTGGCTGTCGGTGACGAAGATGTCGCCGTTCGGGGCGATCAGCACGTCGGTAGGTTGATCGAAGAGATCGGGTGTTGAGCCGCTGACTCCGGCTTTGCCGAGCATCATCAACACTGTTCCGTCGGGACTGAACTTGAAAACCTGGTGCCCGATGCTGCCCTCACCGCGCGCGTCGGTGACCCAGAGGTTGCCGTCGCGATCGACGGTCGCGCCGTGCGGAAAGATGAACATCTTCGCGCCCCACTGCGCGAGCAGCGTGCCCGCGGCGTTGTACTTGAGGATCGGCGCCTCGGCTCGATTCGCGCACGAGTTCGCGACGCAGCGATGGATCACGTAGAGGCTGCCGTCGGGGGCGGCTTCGATCGCGGTGACGGCCGCCCACTTCACGCCTGCGGGCAGCTCGCCCCAGTCGCGGGTCGTCTGATACGGCTGCGGCAGGTCGTTGCGGGGTGCAGGCGACTGCGCCGCGCCCACGCACAGCAGCGCCGCGAGGATCGTGAGCGCGCGCATCACTGCTCCCTGACCTGCATCGATTCGGTGACTTCGAGCGTCGGCCAGTCGGCCTTGTCGGCCGCCGTCGGCGTCGCGGTGATGGTGAAGCCGGTCGAGGTCACGGACGCCGTGAACGTGTAGCCGCGTTGCTCGGTGCCGCCGGGCAGCAGGTTGTCGTCAGCCAACTGCTCGAGCGTCGCGTACTTGCCGTTGCTGGCTTGATACTGGCGCTCGGTCTGCGCGATCGTCAGCAGCCTCTGCCGAATCGCCGCCGTGTCGATCTGTTCCTGCGGGGAGCCGTCTTCCGACACGTCCGCGATCGACCGTTGATAGACGAGGAACCCGACGCACAAGACGATGACGACACCGAGAATGCCGAAGATACGCATGAGGTCTCCACTGCCATTAGCGGTTGACGATTGGAGCGTGGTGAAGCAAATTGTAGCTCTCATGACTTCTGCAAATGCTTCACCAACGACCTTGCTTGGCCTGACCGATTCCGTGCCTGCCGCAAACACCGCCATCATCGTTCCCGAGCAGAACATCCGCATTACCTACGCGAACTTACGCGAGCAGGTGACCGCTCTCGCGGAGACCCTGGCCGCCGCCGGCATCAAGAAAGGCGATCGCATCGGCATGGCCATGCCCAACGGCCTCGCCTGCGTCGTCTCGTTCCTGGCATCGTCGATGGCGGCCACGTCGGCGCCGCTCAACCCGGGCTACAAGGACGAGGAATTCCAGTTCTTCCTCGACGATACCAATGCCAGGGTCATCCTGTTACCGCCAGACGGTCTTGCCGACGCGAGAAGCGCCGCGCAGGCGAAGGGCACCCGCATCCTGATCGTCGACAGCGACGCCAGTGGCAACGTCAGCATTCAGGGCATCAGCGAGCGCAAGAAGATCGCGCCGCCGGATATCGACGATGTCGCGCTGATTCTGCATACCAGCGGCAGCACCGGACGGCCGAAGCGAGTCCCGCTCAGCCACAAGAACCTGTCGATCTCGGCGCGCAACGTCGCGCGTAGTTACGCGCTGACCGACCAGGACGTGTCGCTCTGCGTGATGCCGCTGTTTCACGTCCACGGCCTGGTCGCCTCGACGCTCGCGACGCTGGCGACCGGCGGCACGGTCGTGGTCCCGGGCAAGTTCAACCCGATGAGCTTCTGGCAGACCGCGGAAGCGCACGGCGCGACGTGGTATTCGGCCGTGCCGACGATTCACCAGTTGCTGCTCGCGCGCG
>JAYWEJ010000154.1:0-4331 GCA_043779345.1 Acidimicrobiia bacterium
CGGAAGGCCCGGCGGCGTCTCTGACGGATCCTGGCCGACGACGACCGTCCACGGCCGAACTTTCCAGCTCTTGACGAGACCTTCTTTCACGTAGGGATCGGCCTTCGCGAAATTCTCGGCGATCGAGCGGTCGGCGCCGCGGAACACCAGCAGCGCGCCGGCAGGTTCGCCGAGTGCGCCGGCCATGATCAGCTCGCCGCGCCCGTGCGCCTCGCGCACTTCCTTGATGTGCGCGGGCCGGAACGGCATGCGCTTGTTGGCGAAATCGTCGACGACGTCGTAGTGCAATACGAAGTACGGCATATGGTGTTCGCCTGTTGGCCCGTTCGCCCGTTCGCCTAGATCGTTACCAGCCAGTTGTGGCGATCCGCGATCCTGCCCGAGCGAATCCCCTCGAGCTCGGCGCCGGCCCGCATCAACGGCGAATCCGGTCCCATTACCGGCAGCGTGATCTCGCGATCCTTGTGGCGCAATCGGCCGAGCGGCGCGATCACGGCCGCCGTGCCGATGCCGGCCGCGCCTTGCAGTGTGCCTGTGGCGTGCGCGTCGAACACGTCATCGATGGTGATGCGGCGCTCTTCGACCGGGAGCTTAAGATCGCGCAGTAGCGTCAGCACGCTGTCGCGCGTGATGCCCGGGAGGATCGTGCCGCTGAGCGGCGGCGTGACGACGACGCCGTTGATCACGAACGCCACGTTCATCAGGCCGGCCTCCTCGACGTACTTCCGCTCGATGGCGTCGAGCCACAGCACGTTGTGGAACCCTTTCTTCTGCGCCTCGATCGACGCGAGCATGCTGCCCGCGTAGTTGCCGCCGCATTTCGCCGCGCCGGTACCGCCCGGGAAGGCGCGAACGTAAACGTCCTCGGCGATCAGATCCACCGAGCCCGTGAAATACGGCGCGCTCGGGCAGGTCTCGATCACGAAGCGGAAGGATTCCGACGGCTTCACGCCGAGTGTCTCGCCGGTCGCAAACAGGACGGGACGGACGTAGAGCGCGCTGTTGTCCTTCTCGGGAATCCAGTTGCGATCGAGCTGGACGAGCGCGAGCGTGCCGTCGATGAAAATCGAGGCCGGCACTTCCGGCATCGCCATGCGCTGGCAGGTCCTTGCCATGCGCGCGTGATTGGCGTCGGCGCGGAAGACGACGGCGCCGCCATTGGGACGCGGGAAGGCCTTGAAGCCCTCGAAGATGCCCTGGCCGTAATGCGCGCAGGCCGGCGCGGCGTGCAGGGGCTGCGCGCCGTACGGGATGATGCGCGGCTCGCCCCACTTGCCGCCGACGAAGTCGGCGACCAGCATGTGATCGCTGAACACCGCGCCGAACGCGGCGTTGTCGCGGAGCTCCGGGGTCATGCGGGACGCAGAAGTTTTGGTAACCGGGATCGTGGCAAGCATGGCAACAGTCTACGATGATCTGAGCCTTCCTTCGCCGACCAGCACGCTCGTCCCGCCAACCCGGACGCGCGAGATTTCGCCGGCCGCCAGATCGATCTTGATGTGGATGCGGCTGGGACGGCCCATCTTCACGCCCTGCGCGCTGACTATTGATCCAGCTTTATCCGCGGGGACCAGCCCATGTTTCACGAGATAGCACCCGAGCGGTCCGCTCGCGGAACCGGTCGCCGGATCTTCGTTCGCGCCCATCATGCGGCTGTAGCAGGTGGCGCCGTCGGGGCCGGGCTCGGTGGAGAAAATGAAGAGGCCGCGGCGCGTGATCTTCGCCGCCTCGAACATCGCCGTGGCCGCGCGGATGTCGACGACCGCCTGATCGACCGCGGCGCGCGACACCAGCGGCACGAAGAAAAACGCCGAGCCGCAATTCACTTCCTGCGGCAGCAGGCCGGGACGAAGTGCGGACGAATCGAGGCCCAGTGACGCGGCCAGCGCCGTCGGCGCGTTCAGCGTTGGGCCGAACACCGGGTTCCGCTGCGTCATCCACGCAAACTGCAGGCGATCGGCGGCCCACTCCAGCTCAACGAGGGTCGGCCCGATGCCGAGGCCAAAGGTAAATTCCTTGCGCCCGTGCGGTATGACACCATCGTCGGCAAGCGCGAACGTCGATCCGATCACGGGATGTCCCGCGAACGGCATTTCGTTGTTGGGACCGAAGATTCTCAGGCGCACGTCGGTGCCGGCCGCCTCGGCAGGCTGAACGAAAGTGCACTCCGAAAACTTCGTTTCGCGCGTCATCGCCTGCATTTCGGCGGCGGTGAGGCCCGCGGTATCGGTGAAGACCGCCAATTGGTTGCCTGCGAGCGGCGTCTCGGTGAAGACGTCGTATTGCAAATAGCGTCGGCCATTGACGACCGCCGGCCGTCTGACTTGTTGGGCCGACAGCGGGACCGCCACTGCGGCTGGCAATGCCGCGGCGACAAGACTCATCCACGAACGGCGGGAGTATTGGGGCATGGGGGCTTATAGTGCATGTATCTGTGTCTAATCGGTGTTTAATCGGTGGCCCGGAGTAGAATCCGGAGAAATTCGTGTTCGACGCCCTCTTTCGAACTTTCTTTGAGCTTTCCCCGGTTGTCTTCAGTCAGGGGGAATTCCGGTTCGCGGCCTCGACGGGGTCCTACGTCGCGGCGGCCGCCGTGGCGGTCGCGGCTGGGCTGACGATCCTGGCGTATCGCAAGGGCCACGGGCGCCCGGGCCAGCGAATCACGCTCGCGGCCATCCGCTTCGCGATCCTCGCCATCCTCCTGATCTGCATGTTCCGCCCGCTGCTGGTCGTGCGCGCCGCGGTGCCGCAACAGAACTTCCTCGGCGTGTTGCTGGACGATTCGCGAAGCATGCAGATCGCCGATGTCGACGGCCAGCCGCGCGCCTCGTACGTGAAGAGCGAGTTCGGCGCGAACGACCGCGGGCTGCTCAAGGCGCTGTCCGAACGCTTCACCGTCCGCACCTTCCGGTTCTCGAGCGCGGCCGCGCGCATGACGCAGGAAAGCGACCTGACCTTCGGCGGATCACAGTCGCGCCTCGGCGCGGCGCTGTCCGGCGTGCGGCAGGAGCTCGCGGGCCTGCCGGTCGCGGGGCTGGTGATGGTCAGCGACGGCGCCGACACCGCCGATGCCGCGCTCGGCGATGCGATTCTCGGGCTCAAGGCCGAGGGGCTGCCGGTCTTCACCGTCGGCGTCGGCCGCGAGACCTTGTCGAAAGACATCCAGGTCGGCCGCGTCGTGACGCCGAAGACGGCGCTCAAGGGCACGACGTTGATGGTCGACGTGGTGTTGTCGCAATCGGGATTCGACGGACAGAAGGTCACGCTCGACGTCGAGGACGACGGCACGCTCGTCAGCACCCAGCAGGTCTCGCTGCCGAGCGCCGGCGCGCCCGCGTCGATTCCGGTCCGCTTCACGGTCAACGAAGCGGGGCCGCGGGTGTTGCGTTTCCGCGTCTCGCCGCAGCAGGGTGAGCTGGTCACGGAGAACAACGCGCGCGAAGCGCTGATCGATGTGCGCGATCGCAAGGAGAAGATCCTCTACTTCGAAGGCGAGCCGCGCCACGAATACAAGTTCATCCGCCGCGCCATTCCCGAAGGCGACAACCTGATCGTCACCAGCCTGATCCGCACCGCCGACAACAAGTACATGCGCCAGGGCGTCGACGGCCCGGACGAGCTGGTGGCGGCGTTTCCGAAAACGCGCGAGGAATTGTTCGCCTATCGCTCGCTCGTCATCGGCAGCGTCGAAGCGGCGTTATTCACCGGCGATCAGTTGAAGATGATCGCCGAGTTCGTCGATCGCCGCGGTGGCGGCCTGTTGATGCTCGGCGGACCACGGGCGTTCTCGGAAGGCGGATGGACCGGCACCGCGGTGGCCGACATTCTCCCGGTCGTCCTCGATCGCAACAAGCTGCAGCCGAAGGGCACCGTGCTGCGCCTCACCATCAAGCCGACCCGCGCCGGCGCCGCGACCGCCGTGACGCAGCTTGGCGCGACCGAGCAGGCCTCGGCCGAGCGCTGGAGCACGCTGCCCGCCGTGACGGCGGTGAATCGGATCGACGCGGTGAAGCCGGGCGCCACCGTGCTGCTCACGGGCACCGACGAGTCCCGCGCCGAGCGGCCGATGCTGATCTTCCAGCGCTATGGCCGCGGCAAGACGTTCGCGTTTCTGCCGCAGGACACCTGGAACTGGCAGATGGCCGAGTCGATCGCCGTCGACGATCTCACTCACGAGAATTACTGGCGGCAGCTGCTGCGATGGCTGGTTGACGGCGTGCCCGATCAAGTCGACTCCTTCGCTTTCAAGAGCGCCACGGCTTCCTGTTTGGCGCGGGTTGCTTCGGCGGACAGGGCGGCCAGCGTGGCGAGCTCCTGCTTGGTGCGGGCGA
>JAYWEJ010000155.1:0-4317 GCA_043779345.1 Acidimicrobiia bacterium
GGCCGGCGATCGAACGTCTCCTTGCTCGTGCCGGCTTCCCAGTTGATCGTTCGCGTGTAGTTCGACAGCGAGTCGATGCGCGGCCAGTCGATGTTGACCGCGTACTCGGCGGTCTGGCCGACCGCGCCGCCGTAGCCCGTGCCCGAAAAGGTAATGCACCGCAGGTTGGCTTCGCCGATCTCTTTCGACGCGGCCGCGAGCAGCGGCTGTGGATCGACGTAGCCCGGTGGGAACGACTGCGCGCGCGCGAGCGCGCATGCCAGCACGATCGCGACGGCGGCGGCGAAGAGTCTGTTCATGGGTTGCCTCAGCGTCCTTGCAGGTAGCGCTGGAACTGGAAGCGGTTCTCGAGCAGGCCGAGATCCGTGACGAACGCCGCCGGTCCGACCGCGGCTACTTTCACGACCAGCGTCGTCAACTCCCGCGCCTGTTGCGCCGCCGCGAATTCCTTCACGAACTCATCGATGGTGGTCGCGCACGCCGTTCGCGGCACCCCGGCCGCGGCCGCGACCTCGGCGAGCCGCGTGCACGTGGCGGTCGCGGTTGGAAATCCGCCGACCGAGAGCAGCGATTCGTTATCGAAGACGACGTGGACGAGATTCGACGGGCGATAGCGCGCCAGCGTCGACAGCCCGCCGAGATTCATCAGCAGCGATCCATCACCGTCGAACACGACGACCGGCACGGACGGTTTGCTCAACGCGATCCCCAGACCGACCGACGAGGCGAGGCCCATGGCGTGCTGCAGGTAGAAAAAGTTCGGGCGATGGCCGATCGACTGCAGCTCCGCCGCGACCGCGCCCATGATCGTGACGACGGCGCTGCCCTCGAGGCGATCGTAAATGGCGCGAAGCGCGTCCACTCGCTTCATGAGGTGCGTCATGACTCCTCCCACATCAGATCGCGCGTCAGCAGCAACGCCACCGGCTTGTTCGCCGAGTCGGCGAGTGTCAGGGCCTGTTTCACCCGGTGCGCGACTGTCGCCGGATCGTCGAGCCGCATGATCGGGATGCGCAGCGCCGCCAGGACCGACTCGGTGACCGCGCCGCCTTCGGTCTGCCACGGATCGCGCTCGCCGAACGTGCCGCGATCGCTGATCAGCATCAGCAGCGGGATGCGATACAGCTGCGCGCCCGAGACGACGCCGTTGATCGACGCCAGAAAGCCGTGGTTTTGCATCAGCATCGCCGACTTCACGCCGGCGAAGTGGGCGCCCATCGAGATGCCGACCCCTTCCTCCTCCTTCGCGAGCCGCACCAGCGTGACCTCCGGATCGTCGTCTGCGAGCCTGATCAGATGCACCAGCCACGTCTCCGGCAATGCCGACATCAGCCGCACGCCGCTCGCCTTGAGCGCATCGAACACGATCTGTGAATTGGCCGCCGAGACCGGCATGGCGGGGATGTTATTACGTATTACCCTTTAAGCGGTCGCGGTCCGCAGCGTCAAGATCGCAACGTCGGGTGGACAGTTGATGCGGAGGGGGACGTAGACCGTGCCGACGCCGCGGCTGACGAAGAGCGAGGTGTTGTCGCGCGACGCGTAGCCGGCGAGGACCGGGAACTTGCGGCCCGCCACCGCGCCCACCGCGGGCACGATCACCTGCCCGCCGTGGGTGTGGCCGGACAGCACCAGCTGCACGTCGAGCGCGGCGGCCTCGGTGAGGCGCCGCGGGTCGTGCGCGAGGAGGATGGTGGTGCCGCCGGTGCCGCTCAGCACACCGGCGATCTCGCGCGGCGTCCGCGTCCAGAAACGAATGCCGGCGAGATCGAGCCGCTCACCCTTGATCGTCAGCGAGGTGCGCTGATCCTTCAGCACCGTGAAGCCTCGCGACGAGAGCGCCGCCGGCACTTCGCGCTCGTCATCGTGATTGCCGAGCACTGCAAACGAGCCGTGCGGGGCGTTGGCGAGCGGCGTCAGCAGCTCGGCGACCGGGTCGATGTACGAGCGATCGAAAAACGAGACGTAGTCGCCGCCCAGCACCACGATGTCGGGCGCCGATTCCTTCACCAGCATCACCGCCCGGGTGACGTCGTCCGCCGACACGGTGGCGCTGTGATGCACGTCGGTGATCATGCCGATGCGGAGACCGTCGAGCGCGGGCGGGAGGCCGCGGACCGGCACGTCCAGGACGAGGCGGGAGATGCGGTGGCGTTCGTAGGCGACGCCGTAGGCGCCGATGCCGGCGAGGGCGCCGACCGAGACTGCAGTCGTGGCCCGAAGAAAGTCCCGGCGCGTCATCGCCACAGGCCAAGTATAAGATCAGGGCTCAGGGATCGGGGATCAGGGATCAGGGATCAGGATGAATCTGTTCGAAGAGTTCGAGTGGCGCGGCATGGTTGCGGAGATGACCGAGGGCGTCCGTGACGCCCTGGCGACAGAGCGCGTCACGGCGTACATCGGGTTCGACCCGACGGCGTCGAGCCTGCACATTGGCAATCTGCTCACGGTCATGGGGCTGGCACGCCTCCAGAAATTCGGTCACACGCCGATCGCCCTCGTCGGTGGCGGCACCGGGATGATCGGCGATCCCAGCGGCAAGTCGCAGGAACGCAATCTGCTGTCGGCGCAACAAATCGACGTCAATGTGACGGGCGTGCGGGCGCAGCTCGAGCGCTTCCTGGATTTCAACCCGGCGGACAACGCCGCGACGATTGTGAACAACGCCGACTGGCTCGGCGCGATCGATCTGCTGTCGTACCTGCGCGACGTCGGCAAGCACTTCACCGTCAATTACATGCTGCAGAAGGAGTCGGTCAGCCGCAGGATGGAGAGCGCCGACGGCATCTCCTACACCGAGTTCAGTTACCTGATCCTGCAGGCGTACGACTTCCTGCAATTGTTCGATCGGCGCCACTGCACCCTGCAGATGGGCGGCACCGATCAATGGGGCAATATCACCGCGGGCATCGAGCTGATCCGCAGGGTGCGCGCCAAGAAAGCGCACGGCCTGGTGTGGCCGCTGTTGAAGACGGCGGCCGGCAGCAAGTTCGGCAAGACCGAAGCCGGCACGGTGTGGCTGGATCCGAGGCGGACCAGCGAGCGGGATTTTTATCAGTTTTGGCTGCAGAGCGACGATCGCGACGTGATCAATTACCTGAAGGTGTTCACGTGGCTCGATCGAGCGGAGATCGAGCGGTTCGAGCGCGCGGTGATTGACGATCCGTCCGCGCGCGCGGCCCAGCGTCGTCTTGCGGAGGAAGTGACTCGCACCGTGCACGGCGAAACCGCGGTGGTGCAGGCGCAAGGCGATGCGGCATTGCGATTCGGCGGCGCGCTGAGCGCGGAGTCTTTGCAGCAAGTGGCGCCGACGGCGAGCGTCCCCAGCGAACAGATCACGAGCGGCATGACGGCGACTGAGCTGCTACTGATCGCGGGTCTCGCAAAATCCAAGAGCGAAGCGTTCAGGTTGATCGAGCAAGGCGCCGTGTTGATTAATGATGTGCCTGTCACCGATCCGAGGGCCGCGATCTCTATGGAACAGGCCCTTGGAAATCGCTTTAAGGTGTCCAAGGGCAAGCGTGGTGTATCAATAGTCGAGGTGACCCCATAAGTTGGGGTGTTGACATCGATTCTTCGATCTCCTACATTTGGAGGACACGATTTACGCGATGTTCTTGGTCTAGAGCGTCGCGCTGCCCGGGAAAGTCCCCAGAAGGTTTTTCGCCGCAAGCGAAAAAAGTGGTTGACTAGGGAAGGCGAGTCGTCGTAAGTTTGAAAGGTTCCCCCAAAAAGGGCCGGAGCAAAATCCAAGACTTTGGATTCTTGGATGATGTATCTGCGGGGAATGCAAGAAAAGTCCTTGGTTCTTTGAAAACTAGATAGAGCGTGCACACCTTACGAGGGTGAAGCCTTTCGGGGCGGATCCTGAGTAAGAAACCAGCCCGTCGAGTGTCAGCTGTTCCCTGGTAACAGGGGACGACACAAGACAGAAGTAACAAAGTTAGAGAAGAGCAGGAAGTCAAAGGCTCTCTCAAGCGAAATTCAACTTGAGAGTTTGATCCTGGCTCAGAATCAACGCTGGCGGCGTGCCTAACACATGCAAGTCGAACGCGAAAGGGGCTTCGGTCCTGAGTAGAGTGGCGAACGGGTGAGTAACACGTGGGTGATCTACCTTTGAGTGGGGGATAACGTTCCGAAAGGAACGCTAATACCGCATGACGTTCTGGGTTTGAAGACCTGGAAACCAAAGCCGGGGACCGCAAGGCCTGGCGCTTGGAGAGGAGCCCGCGTCCGATTAGCTAGTTGGCGGGGTAACGGCCCACCAAGGCGACGATCGGTAGCCGGCCTGAGAGGGCGGACGGCCACACTGGGACT
>JAYWEJ010000156.1:0-4316 GCA_043779345.1 Acidimicrobiia bacterium
CGCCTTGTCGAAGAATCGCTTCAGTCTCAGAGTCGCCGCAGGAAGTGCGGACAGGTAGAACGCATACACCGCCGCGTAGCGCGTTGGCAGCTGCGCGGGATGCAGATCCCATCCCTGGTAAAAGCCGTTCGTCAACGAATACGTCACGTCGCCAAAATGCTTCTTCCACGCCTCGTGCACGTGCGGGTCGATTGGCAACAGGTTACTCGATCCATCCGACAGCGTGACGCCGGTCTGCGCCAGCGCGACCTGCATCATGTGCCTCGCGAAGTCACATGCCTGGTGGCGCAGATGCTGGTGAGCGGCGGTGATTCCGCACAGCGCGGTGTAGTCGTAGACACCCAGGTGTGCCGAGCGCACGCGGCCGTCGCCAGCGGAGACGAGCGCGCGCAGCGCGGAGCTGCCGTCGAGCGCGAGGATTGATTGCGGCGTCTCGACCATCAGCTCGAATCGAATCGCCTTCGGTGTGAGCTTCAGCTTGCGCTCGAGCGTCGAGCAAACGCGCGCGACAGTGCTGACGTGCTCCGGCGCCATCACCTTGCACAGCGTGATGGCGAAGTTGTCAGGCAGCCGTGTCGCGCTCTTGACCAGCGTTGATACGAAAAGATCGAGCGTGCGTAAGCTGCGCGCGTGCAGCTCGCGCGATAGCGGCTTGATCCTGATGCCGATGAACGGCGGCAGCGTCGAAGCCGTCATTCCTGCGGCCACCGCCCGCGCGGCCGACTCTGCATGGCCGTCTTCCTCCACGTCCGGCCGGGTGCCGTACCCGTCCTCGAAATCCACTCGATAGTCTTCGACCGGCTCGCGCTGAAGCTTGTCGAACACGCGCGCGCGAATGGTGTCAGCGAGGCGAAGATCGCTCGGCGGCAGGCCGATTACCTCGGCAAAGACTTTCGCGGTCGGCGCGTACTTGTTGAGGGCCTCGATCGCCTCCGCACCGGTACGCTGCGCCGCGTCGCTCGTGAAGGTATCAGCACTACCAATGAACGTGTGAACCGGTTGTCGCCCGGTCGCATCGCCGGGATACAACCGGGCGAGTTTCTGATTCGCCGCTTTCAGCATTTTGAGCCTCAAGACCTCAAGACCCCAGGACCCCAGGACCTCAAGACCTTAAGTCCCCCGGTAAGTGGTGAAGCCGAAGGGACCGAGCAGCAACGGCACGTGATAGTGCGATTCGCCGGCCTGCGTCTCGAAGACCACGACAACTTCCGGATAGAACGCCTGGACGGCGAGCGCGTCGAAGTAGCGCTGCGTGTCGAAGGTCAGCCGATAGACGCCCGGTTGCGGCGGTTCGTTGCCGGGATAGAGCGTCTTTAACCGGCCGTCGCTGTCGGTGCGGCCGCGGCCGACCTCGGACCAATGGCCATTGGCGGCGCGGCGGTCGAGCACCACCGCGATGCCGGTCGCCGGGCGGCCGAGTGCGGTGTCGAGAACGTGTGTGGTCATGGCGCTCATGTTGCCTTTACTGCGGCTTGATCGCGCGGCCGCTGGGAGCGCCGACGCATTCGCCGTGGTCGAATACGATCTCGCCCCGCAACATTGTCGTCAGGACAAGGCCGCGGAGCCGCGCGCCATCATACGGCGTTACCGCATGGCGATGATACAGGCGCGACGCATCGACGGTGATCTCGCGATCGGGATCAACAATCACGAGGTCGGCGTCGTGGCCGGCGGCAATCGCGCCCTTGCGCCCCTGCAGCCCCGCGAGCCGGGCCGGCGCCGCCGACATCCACTGCGCCAGCTTCGAGACCGCCAGGCCCCGCTGGCGGGCGCCGGTCCAGACGATCGGCAGGGAGATCTGCAGAGAGGCAATGCCACCCCATGCCGCGATGAAGTTGCCGTCGTCGAGGTGCTTGAGCGCGGCCGGCGCCGGTGAATGATCGGTCGCGATCAGATCGATGTGTCCGTCGGCGAGCGCGCGCCACAATCGCTCACGGTGTTCACCCTCGCGGATCGGCGGCGCGCACTTGACAGCCGTGTCGCCATCGGCCACGTCTTCGGCACAGAAGGTCAGGTAATGCGGGCAGGTCTCGACGGTGAGCGGTAGACCGCGGGCACGGGCGCCACCAATCGACGCCAGCGCGTCGGCCGAGGCGAGGTGCACGATGTGGATGCGCGCGGACGTGCGAGCGGATAGTTCGATCAGCAGTTCGATCGCCGCTTGTTCAGCCGTGGCTGGACGGCTGTCGAGCCACGTCGCGTAACTATGTGGATCGGCACGCGGATCCGGCTCGCGCAGCAAGGCCGGCAGCTCGGCGTGCACCAGCAAGGGCAGCCCGGTCGAGGCGATGATCGGCATCGCCTGGCGCAGGTCGGCTTCGCTGACGTGACCGAATTCGGCGACGCCCGACGGGCTGAGGAAGCACTTGAAGCCGAGCACGCCGGCACGCGCGAGGGGTTCGATGTCGCCGGCGTTGCCCGGCACCACGCCGCCCCAGAAGCCGACATCGACGTGACAGCGACCCTCGGCGGCGCGGCGCTTGGCGTCGAGCGCCGCGACAGTGGTCGTCGCGGGAATGCTGTTGAGCGGCATGTCGACGAGCGTGGTGACGCCGCCGGCTGCGGCGGCGCGCGTTGCGGTCTCGAAGCCTTCCCAGTCGGCGCGGCCGGGATCGTTGATGTGGACGTGGGTGTCGACGAGGCCGGGCATTACGACGGCACTGCCTGCGTCAATCAAGGTGCCGTGGGCGCCTGAATTGCCTTGGGTGCCTAAGCTGACGCCGGTAATGCGGCCTTCACTGACATGGATCTCCGCCGGACGCATGCCGTCCGGGAGCACCACCCGTTCGCTTCGAACAATCCACGAGCTCATGGGTTCAGCGCGAGAGCGTGGCCTTGATCAAACCGTGAGGTTCTTCGGTTGCCACGAAGATCTCGTTGCGGTTCTCCATGCCGAAGCGCGTCAAGTCGATCGGCAGGTGATGCCGGTTCGGCATTTCGAGCGTGATGCTCGAGACGGCATCGATCGAGTCGAGCACGACCTGGCCCATCGCGTAGAGCGTGTGCTGAACCGAGAGGCTGTCGTGGCGGGCAAAGGCATCGAGCAGCGCGGCGCGGACCAGGCGGTAGACCGGCGCGAACTCCGTGTCGGCGTCGCGATACGTCCAGTGAGTGGTGAGCGCCGTCGCCAGCAGGCGATCGCGGGTTTCTGGCAGCGTCGTGAATTCGTCGCGCGGATAGCCGGCAAACGCCGAGCGCGAAGTCTTCATGATGATGAGGTCGGCAATGCCGGCCGTCACCGACACGCCGCGGTGATCGGTGACCACCTGGGCGGTTCGCGTGTCGGGACCGCACCTCACGAACGCCTGGCCGTGCTCGCGCGGGCCGTCGGCCAGGTGGCTCCAGCCGTGATCCACCAGATCAACGACGACGCGGGTCAATTTCGGATTGCGGCTGATGAAATGCCGGCCGAGCAGCGTGCCGAACGCCTCTGGCTCGCCGGCGCCGTCGCGCGCCGCCAGGGCGTAGACCGTATTCTTCATGGTGTCGGTCGGCAGCACGTCACGATTGTCGCCGTCCGTATAGGATGTGTCGTACTCGCCCTCGAAGGCGATCGCCACCGTCAGGTCACGCAGTTCGTGACGGTCGCCGCGGCGCGACACCTGGACCAGGCGGATGCGGGACTTTCCGTACGACGTCTTCGACAGGGCCGCCTGAGATGAAATGGGCATAGGCTACTCCGATGGCAACAGGGCACGAGTTTACCAACCTCGCCGATCTGGCGTCGGCCCGAGTTGGCGGCAAGGCGATCGCGACCAACGACGACTTCTTCGCGCCTAGATCCAACCTCGTCAAACCCGGCCCCGCCGTGTTTATCCCCGACAAGTACACGTCGCAAGGGAAGTGGATGGACGGCTGGGAGTCGCGCCGCCGCCGCGTCCCTGGCCACGACTGGTGCATCGTTCAGCTCGGCATGCGCGGCGTCGTGCACGGCGTCAACGTCGATACCAGCCACTTCACTGGCAACTTCCCGTCGCACTGTTCGATCGAGGCGGTTGACCTGGCGCGCGGCCTGAGGCCGTCGATGCACGCCGCCGACGGCGCGCCGTGGACGACGCTGCTCGAGAAGTCGGTGCTGCGCGGCGACGGCGACAACGTGTTCACGATTACGGATAGCCGTCCCTGGACGCACCTGCGACTGAGCATCTATCCCGACGGCGGCGTGGCGCGTTTGCGAGTCTACGGTGAAGTGGCGGTAAATTGGACGCGCGTTGCGCCCAGGGGCCGCGCCGTTGACCTCGCCTCGATTATCAACGGCGGCCTGTTTGTCGATGCCAGCGACACGCACTACGGCACGAAGGGCGCGCTGATCATGC
>JAYWEJ010000157.1:0-10250 GCA_043779345.1 Acidimicrobiia bacterium
TCACGTTGGCGAGCTGGCTGCGGAACTCCTCGAGGCCGGGCAGCGACGGGCTGTTGAACAGCTTGGTCGTGAAACGGCACATGCCGACCGAATCGCCGACCGCGTAAATATCCTCGCACGCGCGGACCGCGCGTTCCTTGTCCACGTAACTCGTCGGATGGGCGCTCACCGGTCCGCCGTACAACTCGGCCTTGAAAGCGGGGTTGTCGTTGATGCGCGCGTTGATCTCGAGCGTGGCGCGATTGCGCAGGTGATCCATGCCGCGGGTCGCGACGGCCAGCCCGAGCGCGAACGCTTTCAGGATGCGGGCGTCGTGCGGATCGCTCTGTCCCAGGCCCTTGACCGCGATCCGGTACTTCAGGGCGTCCGGCGGATAGTCACCGGCCTCGACCGCGCGCATCGACTTCGCCAGCGTGTCGCCAAAACCTTCGCGCGCCGCCATCATGAACAGCAGCCGCTCGATCGTCGCGGCGTCGCCCCAGTGCAGCTCGAGACCGCCGGTGTGCGCGGTCGTGATGATGCCGCGCTGGTACAACTCGAATGCCCACCCGAGCGCCGAGCCGGTGGACGCCGTATCGAGGCCGAGATCGTTGCAGATGTTGTTGAGGCGAATCACCGACTCGACGCTGTCGATGCCGAGGTTCGGCCCGAACTTTCCGAGCGTGACGTACTCGGGTCCGTCGCCTTTGTCGTACTTGTCGGGCGTCGCCTTGTGCAGATCGTTGAGCGGCCGGCAATTCACCGGGCAACGGAAGCACCCTTCCATGCCGGGGCGGTACCGATCGAAGTGCTCCGCGTCGAGGGCCTCGGTCCACGTGGTTTCCTGGTTGTTCTTGGTGCCCATGGCGCCGAGCAGGCGGCTCGGCTTGTAGAGGAACGGCGTGCCCTGCGTGGAGAGCGCGTTTTTCACGACCGACGTCGCCAGCAGCTTCTGCGCGATGACGCGGTTGTAGGGTTTGTACGGCTGCGCGGTCGCAAACTCTTTCGTCGGCGCGATCGTGACGATGCCCTTCAGGCCGAGCGAGCCCATCTTGGCGCCCGGCCCGCCGCGCGCGTAGATCGCCTTCGGCCCGGCCATGATGCCGCTCGTCAGCACGCCGTTCTCGCCCGCGCGCGTGATGTTGACCATCGCCAGGTTGCGCGCCCAGGTGCCGCCGGTGTCGCGCGCGATCGCCTCGCGCATGTCGATGTTGTCCATCCCGACATACCGGGCGGCGTCTTCGAAGGTGACGACACCCTCGCGAATCATCAGCATCGTCCACGCCGCCGCCTTGCCGTAGAGGACGAGATGATCGAAGCCGTTCATGCGCAGGAAGGACGGGAAGTAATCGCCGGCGTTGGCGTCGAGCAGCACACCCGATTCCGGCGACCACGACGTGCAGTTGCCGCGTGCGGCGCTCGGCACCAGGCCGGTCAGCAGGCCTGATCCGAAGATCAGCGGAATTTCCTGGTGCAGCGGCGCCAGCGATTCGTCGAGCAGCCGGTAAAGGTAATACATGTTGGCGCCGCGGCCGGCGAGCAGCGTCCGCGTCACGCCAAGCGGTGTGTACGCGGAGGTGGTCTCACGGCGATCGAGATCGACGAACAGCGTGGCACCTTGCGATGGAAACTGCGGCGCGCGCGGCATTTCGCCGACGAGCTTCGCCACGCGCTCGCGAATTCCCATTCTGCAATTGTAACGAAGACTGACATGACAACATGCGTTTTTGCCGCAGTTTCTGCGACAATGACGCGGCCACGCTGCACTGCATGACTACTGATAGCAATAAACACATTCCATCGGGCGATCGTCCATCCGGCAACATTCGCGGCACGCGATCGCCCGCCGTCGGACGCCGCGGCATGATCGCAACGAGCCAGACGCTGTCGTCCGCCGCCGGGCTGAAGGTGCTGCAAGCGGGCGGCAACGCCATCGACGCCGCCGTCACCGCGGCCGCCGTGCTGGCCGTGATCGAGCCGAGCATGAACGGGATCGGCGGCGACTTGCTCGCGCTCGTCTACGACGCGAAAACGAATAAGGTCTACGGGCTCGACTCCACCGGCCGCTCGGCATACGCGGCCACACCGGCGGAGTATTCGAAGCGCGGACTTACCGAAATGCCGAACCGCGGTCCGCTCGTTGTCGATGTCCCGGGTGTCGTGGAAGGCTGGCACCAGTTGCTGACGCGCTTCGGCACCATCGATCTTGGCGCTGCGCTGGCGCCGGCGATCGATTTCGCGCGTGACGGCTTCCCCGTCGCGGAGCTGATGGCGAACGACTGGATCGTCAACGAGGCCACGCTCGCGGCGGATCCGGCGGCTGCGGCAACATTTCTTCCAAACGGCGCTCCGCCCAGGCATGGTGAGATCTTCGCGAACCCACGCCTGGCGCGCTCGCTGGAGACGATCGCGAAAGAAGGCCGCGACGCGTTCTATGCCGGTTCGATCGCGCGGGCGATCGTCGCCGACATGCAATCACGCGACGGCCTGCTCGATCTCCGCGACTTCGCCGATCACCAGGCCGACTGGGTCGAGCCGATCTCGACGAGCTATCGCGGCTACGACCTGCTCGAGATGCCGCCGAGCACACAGGGCTTCGTCGCGCTCGAGATGCTCAACATCATGGAAGGCTTCGACATCAGGGCGCTCGGACACAACTCCGCCGATTACCTGCATGTGGTGAGCGAAGCCAAGCGCATCGCGTTCGCCGATCGCGGCGCCTTTCTCGCCGATCGCGATCACATGCCGAAGGGCGCCTTGCAACGCTTGATCTCGAAGGACTACGCGGCGGCGCGGCAGCGTGAGATCAACATGGCCCAGGCCGCGGTGACACACTCACCCGATTTCGCCGGCGTCGATCGCGGCGACACGATCTACATGGCCGTCGGAGACGGCCAGGGAAACGTGGTGTCGTTCATCCAGTCACTCTTCAACAGCTTCGGCGCCGGCTTCGTCGCGGGCGACACCGGCATCACCATGCACAACCGTGGCTCCGGGTTTACGCTGCAGCCAGGCCATCCAAACGAGATCGGCCCGCACAAGCGGCCGCTCCATACGCTGGTGCCCGCGATGCTCGCGAAGGGCGGACGGCCGGTGATGGCCTTCGGCGTGATGGGCGGCGACAACCAGGCGCAGGCCCACGCGCAGATCGTCGCCAACGTCATCGACTTCGGAATGCACGTGCAGGAAGCCGGCGATGCCGCGCGCGTGCGCCACCTCGGACAGGAGCTCGCGGTCGAAAGCGGCGTTGGCGAAAACGTCAGACGCGCCCTCGCCGCGAAAGGTCACGTCGTCGTCGACGGCCGCGGCGCGATGGGCGGTTATCAAGGAATTTGGATCGATCACGAGAGCGGCGTATTGCTCGGCGGATCTGACTTACGGAAAGACGGACTCGCGATCGGATGGTGAGGAGACAGGCCATCGGGCCATCAGGCCATCAGGCCATCGGGCTATCGGGCCATCGGGCCATCGGGGACGGGCTAATTTCTCTGGAGCGAGTTAAGCAGCTTCGTCAACATTCGACCCACCTCCGAGATCTGCGCAATTAATTGAGACGCTTCTTGCTCATCGAGCATGTCCAGCCGTCGCGCTAATTCGATGTGCGTCTGCAGTTCCGCTTCCGAGCCCAGCGCGATCTTGACGTGATGTGGATAGCTTCGCCCGCCAATCGCCTTGCCTTCAGCCACGTTTGCTGGGATCGAAACGACTGCTCTGCGGACCTGAGAGGTCAGACCAAACGCTTCCGATCTTGGCAACCCTTCTGTTGCCGTGTAGATCCGAACGACCAGATCCATGCTCTTCTGCCAAACCTGCAAATCGCGAAACGTTTGAATCATTGGAACGCCCTCCCGCACTCCGTGGAGCAGGAAGCTCGCCATTCAGTTTGCGCGCATTTCGTTGAAGGCCGAGGATCAGGCACGACGTTTCTGCGATCTATTCACCAAATCGTTGCGGTGGAAAATGCGTACCCATCCTGATGGCCTGATGGCCCGATGGCCCGATGGCCTGATGGCCCGATGGCCCGATAGCCCGATGGCCTGATAGCCTGATGGCCCGATGGCCTGCTAAAGCCGGAAGCCGGCCTTCAACGGATCGTCCCCGTCGATCAGGAACGTGTGCTCGCCTGTGATCCAGGCGGACCCCTCGATCTCGGGGACGATCGCCGCCCGCTCGCCCACCTCGACGCGATCGACGACGCGGCCCTTGAACGTGGTGCCGACGATGCTCTCGTGCACGAACGGCACGTCGTCGAGCAGCAGGCCCATGTCGTTCAGCACCGCCATCACCGCCGCGGTACCGGTCCCGCACGGCGATCGATCGACTTCCGCGTCGGCGAAGATCGTGACGTTGCGCAGGTGCGCGTCCGGCAGCTGCGCCGGCGCGGTGAAGATCGTTCCGTAAATTCCTTCCAGGCCCGAGTCGTTCGGATGGACGACGCGGCGCAGTTTCTCGACCTCCCGCGCGATCGTCATGCCGAGTTTCCGCAACTCGGGCAGGTGCGCGGCGTCGATTGGCACACCGGACGCCTCGGCGTCGACGATGGCGTAGAACGCGCCGCCGAACGCGATGTCGACAGGAATCTTGCGGCCGCCCACCGGCACCATCAACGAGGGCTCGAACACGAACGACGCGACGTTTCGAAACGCGACGGAGTCAACGCGAACGGCGTCGCCGTAGTGCGCGAGGTGCGCGCGCGCCTGCACCGGGCCCGCCGGCGTGTCGTAGCGAATGTGAACCGTGGTCGGCTTGCCGCCGTTTTCGTGATCCTTCGGGTTCGACCCGCCTACGCCGTTGGGCTCCGGCGGGGCAAGCCAGATCAGCCCGCGCTCGATCGCCATCGTCGTCACGGCGATGATGCCGTGGCCGCACATCGTGCTCCAGCCTTCGTTGTGCATGAACAGCACGCCGGCATGCGAGTCGCGCGATACCGGCTCGGTCAGGAGCGCGCCGTACATGTCGGTATGGCCGCGCGGCTCGAGGATCAGCGCTTTTCTGAGGTGATCGAGCCGCTTCTGCGCCCAGGCCCGCTTCTCGAGCATGGTCCGCCCTTCCGGCGCCGGCATGCCCTCAACGACCAGCCGGAGCGGCTCGCCGGCCGCGTGGGCATCGATCGTTCGAATGCGATGGATCACAGCCACAGATTAGACACAGATTAGGCACAGAGTCCAAATCAACTGTTGTTGGATGGCCAAATCTGCGTCTAATCTGTGTTTAATCTGTGGCGATGCGAGCGTTCTACTCGGACCACTTCGTGCTGCCGCTCCCCGAGGGGCACAAGTTCCCGATGGCGAAGTACTCACGCCTGCGCGAGCGCATCCTCGCCGAGGGCGTGATCGCGCCCGAGGACCTGCAAGAAGCGCCGATTGCGGCGGTCGAGGACCTCCAGCTCGTTCACGATCCCGGCTACGTCGCCGCCGTCGTGAACGGGACCGTAGCGCACGAGATCCAGCGGCGGATCGGGTTTCCGTGGTCGCCGCAGATGGTCGAACGCTCACGGCGATCGGTCGGCGCGACGATCGCGGCGGCCCGGGCCGCCCTTGACGATGGCGTGGCCGCCAACCTGGCGGGAGGCACCCACCACGCTTTCGCGGATCGCGGCGAAGGGTTCTGCGTGTTCAACGACGTCGCCGTCGCCGCCCGCGTCCTGCAGCGCGACCCTTCGACTCGCCCGGCCTCGCTCAGGGCAGGTCACCCTGTCCGCCGCATCGCCATCGTCGATCTGGACGTCCACCAGGGCAACGGCACCGCCGCGATCTTCATAGGCGATCCGTCCGTGTTCACGTTCTCGATGCACGGCGAGAAGAACTTCCCGTTCAAGAAGGAAGTCAGCGATCTGGACGTGCCGCTCGCCGACGGCACCGGTGACAATGATTACCTGTCGCTGCTGCGAACGCACTTGCGCGACGTCCTGAACCGCCATCAGCCGGACTTCGTCTTCTATCTTGCGGGCGCGGATCCGTTCGAGGGCGATCGGCTCGGCCGGCTCAAGATGACCATCGACGGGCTGCGGCGCCGCGACGAGATCGTGATGGAGGCGTGCACGAAGCGGCGGCTTCCCGTCGCGATCTCGATGAGCGGCGGCTACGCCACCGACATCGACGCCATTGTCACCATTCACACCAATACGATACGAACAGCATGTCTCAACACTTTCGTCTCCTGACCGAGCAACAGGTCCATTCGTTGCTGCCGATGCCGGACCTGATCGCGGCGATGGAATCGGCGCTGGCCAAATTCTCCGCGCGCGAAGTCCTGCAGCCGGTGCGGACGGTGCTGACCGTCGGGCCGACCAAGGCGTACTTCGGATTGATGCCGGCCTACGTCCCGGCGCCGGCGAGCCTCGGCGCGAAGCTGGTGACGGTGTTCGGCGACAACCACAAGCGCCAGCTTCCCTCACATCTCGCAACAATAGTGTTGCTCGATCCGGAAACCGGCGCGCTGCAGGCGATCATGGATGGCCGCTACATCACGGAAGCGCGCACGGCGGCGGTGTCCGCCGTGTCGACACGCTTTCTGGCGAGGCCGGACGCCTCGACGCTGGCGATTATCGGCAGCGGGGTGCAGGCGCGCAGCCACCTCGAGGCATATCTGCTGGTCCGACAGTTGAAGCAGGTCCGCATCTGGTCGCCGAAGCAGCGCAGCCGCCAACAGTTCGTCGACGACATGAGCGGCCACGTTCCGGTTCCGATCGTCGCCGCCGAAACGGCTGAAGCCGCGGTGCGCGGCGCTGATTTGATCGTGCTGGTGACGTCATCGCCGACGCCGGTGATCGAGGACGCATGGGTCTCGAAGGGCGCCCACGTCGTGTGCGTCGGCGCGTGCCGTCCGACCCAGCAGGAGATGCCGCCCGCGCTGGTCGCGCGCAGCCGTCTGTTCGTGGATTCGAAGGCCGCTGCGATCGTCGAAGCCGGCGACATCGTCATCAACATCGCCGCGAAGCTGTTCGACGAGTCGCACATACGCGGCGAGCTCGGCGAGCTCGTGCTCGGCCGTATTGAGGGCCGCACCTCCGCCGATGACATTACCGTGTTCAAATCGCTCGGCATGGCGGTCGAGGACGTGGTGGCCGCCGACCTGGTGTTTCGGCGCGCCTCGGAGTCCGGGGCAGGAACGGAGCTGACGTTATGAACGGCGACACACCCGCACCGAAGAAACGCAAATGGCTCGCGATCGTTCTCGGCGTGCTGCTGCTATTCGGCGTGCTCGCGGTCGGGTGCGTCGTCGTCTCGGTCGCGTGGTTCCGCCAGAACATGGCGATCACCGAAACCTCGGAAGAGGCCGCCATGAAAGAACTGGACGCCATCCGCGAACGCTTCCCGGGCCAGCAGCCGCTGATTCAGCTGGTTGACGAGAAGCCGCACTTGATCGAGCGGGCCGGCCAGAGCGCCACTCAAACGACGCTGACCACGCTGCACATCGCCGCCTTCGACAGCGACGAAGGCAACCTCGTGAACTTCTCGCTGCCGTTCTGGCTGCTGCGGATGAAGTCGGGGCCGATTCGGCTGAGCGCTTATCAGCAGGGGTGGGACGATCGCGGCGTGTCGTTCCAGGTCGAGGACATCGAGAAGCACGGGCCCGGGATCATCGTCGACGTCACGCGACCGCGCGAAGGTCGCGTGGTCATTTGGGCGGAATAGATCTCAGCGCGGTCAGATGCTCAGGTAACGGCGCATCCGCGTCAGGAAATTCTGCTTCGCCTCTGGCGCGGCGACGACGGCGGCCGTTGCCCTGGCGTCGTCGAGCCCGGTGCGCCGTGTGCTCATGAGCGTCGACGCGTGCTCGAGCAGATCCGGATTCGACAGCGCCAGATCCCGGAAATCCTTTGCGGAGATCTCCAGCAGCGCCACATCGTCGATGGCATTGACGGTGGCGCTGCGGCGATCGCCCGTGAGCATCGACATCTCGCCGAAGAATCCGCCGGCCGGGATCACCGCGACCTCCTGGCCTGACGGCTCGAGCACGACGCGCGCCTGGCCCTTCATCAGCACGAACATCGAATCGCCTTCGGCGTCCTGCCGGACGATCGACTCGCCCGCGGCGAACAGATGGTGGTCGGCGGAGTTCGCCAGCGCCTGCCGCGCTTCGGCGCTCAGCGTCTTGAACAGGCTGATCGATCCCAGGTGATCGGCGGCCGCCGTAACATGCCGCTCCGTCCGGATCGGTTCCTCGTCGCGCTCGTACTGGACTTGAATCGGATACGGGATCTCGATGTTGCGGCGGCGAAACGTGTACCAGAGATTGGTTCGCACCTGGTCGCGTGCCGTGCGATCGATGGCGTAGTCCTCGATCCAGAACTGCGCCACGTAGTCGATCGCCGAGGCGCCAAAACCCTTGATCACGACCTGCGGCTCCGGCGCTTTCATCACCATCGGTGAGTTGGCCATCGCCTCCTGCATGGCGCGTTTGACGTCGTTTGGCGGCGTGTTGTAGCTGGCGCCGATCTCCACTTCGATGCGCGTCGGGATGGTCGGTTCGGAATGGTTGAGGACGGGCTCTTTCGAGATGACGCTGTTCGGAACGATCAGAAACTGGCCCGCCTTGGTCCGAAGCTTGGTCGCGCGCCAGGTGATCTCCTGCACCTGGCCTTCGCGATCATCGAACTGCACCCACTGCCCGACCCGAAACGGCTTCTCGATCTGGATCGCGAGACCCGCGAACAGGTTGCCGAGCGTGTCCTGCAGCGCGAAGCCGACGACCACCGCGCCGACCGCCGATGTCGTCAGCAGCTGCTCGCGCAGCAGCACCGTGCCGATCACGATGAACAGCACGATGACGGTGAAGTCCTGGACGATCGCCGGGAAGCGATCGGAGGGGCGATCGAGCCGCCACGGATTGGCGAGCAGCGTGATCACGGCGTTGACGATCGCGAGGACGATGGTCAGGCGCGCAAGCGCGGACAGGAGCCGGACGTCGCCCAGCCCCTGGCGCGCGGCGACCTCGAGCAGCACGAAGCCGAGGACCAACCAGGCCGAAAATATCAGCCGCCCGCGGACGAAGCGACTTACGGGAGGCCTCCCTCTTTCCTGAACGCCGCGACGTCAGCCGCGGCGATCTTCACCGCGACGATCGCCGGGTTCGGTCCGCCCCTCGAATCCTTCTCGGGATCGACTCCGCGAGCGCCGCCCGATGCCGTGACCTGGGCCTGCTTCGACTCGCCGCCGCCGGTGGGAAGCATCCTACTCAGCCCAAAGCGGCCCTTCTTCGGCTCGTCGGCCTTCTTCGCAGCGTCGCTTTTTTCTTCCGGCTTTTTCTCTGCGGCCTTGGCGCCGCCACCCGTCAATCCCGCCGCGCCGGCCTCGACGGTGGCGATTGCAGTCGGATCCACGACCTTGAAGGAAATGTTCTTCGCATACCGCGGTTGCAGCGTCGCCGTCGCCATCAACTTCTGTGAGGCGATCTGCTTCGTGATGCGATCAAGGCGCTCCTGCATTTCCGGATGCGACGCGAACAGGCCGCGCTTCTCGGTCGACGCCTTGTTGCGTTCCTTCAACGTCGTCAGGAACGTGACCAGCCCGTTGGGCGCATACCCGGTCTTGTTGGCGATGGCCGCGCCCTTCTCGTCGGCTTCGTTTTCATCGGCACGTCCGAAGCCGCGATCGACGATGTTCTCGTAGGTTGCGTTGACGGCGAGCTGCAACAGTCCGGCGCGGTCGGCTGAGGCCATCTTCACGGCCTCGCTTTTCTGAATCGCGCGAATGGTGTGTTTCTCGGTGATGTGGATGATTTCGTGCGCGAGGACGCCCGCGAGCTCCGCTTCGTTCTTGATGAGCGCCAGCAGGCCTTTGGTGACGTGCACGTAGCCGCCGGGCGCAGCGAACGCGTTCGCGCCGTCGGTATCGAGCACGATGAACGTCCACGGCAGCGCCGGGCGGGTGCTGCCCTGCGCCATCGCCAAGCCGACAAGGGTGACGTAGCGGTGCACGGCCGGATCCTGCACGACGCCGTAGCGCGTGCGGATCTTGTCACTGACCTGCTTGCCGAGCTCCTGTTCTTCGGCATCGGTGAACTGCAGCTCGCGGACATCGTTCGCCTTCTTGGCGATGCCGAGCCCCTTGCTGAGTCCGCCGGGGAGCTGTCTCGCCTCGGCGCCGGCCGCGGCGAAAACGGTCACGACCGAAAAAATGATCAGGCTTCGCTTCATGTTGGTTTGACCTCAAAAATCGCGACCGGCGTGCTCTTGCCTTTTACGATGACGTCGCCGAGGGGATGGATATCATAACGCCCTTTCAGCCGCGCGCGCGTCGCCTCGCTGATGATGATCCGGGTTCCGT
>JAYWEJ010000158.1:0-10139 GCA_043779345.1 Acidimicrobiia bacterium
CCGTCGTGAGACCGCCAACAGGCCATTAGATTACGCGACCGGATTCGGGCGTGCCATTTTTTCCGGCTTCACCCACTCCGAGAACTGCGCCGCCGTCACGTGGCCCGATGCGATGGCGGCATCACGCAGCGACAGGCGCTCGCGATGCGCCTTCAGCGCAATCTCGGCGGATTTTTCGTAGCCGATGTGGGGATTGAGCGCCGTGACCAGCATCAGCGACTCTTCGACGTGCTGGCGGATGCGATCGAGGTTCGGCTCGATGCCGCGGGCGCAGTGCAGCTCGAACGATCGGCAGCCGTCGGCCAGCAGCTCGATCGATTCGAGCGTATTGTGCAGGATCACCGGCTTGAAGACGTTGAGCTGGAAGTGGCCCTGGCTGTTGGCCATCGCCACCGCCAGATCGTTGCCGAACACCTGCACGGCCACCATCGTCAGGGCCTCGCACTGCGTCGGGTTGATCTTGCCCGGCATGATCGACGAGCCGGGCTCGTTCTCCGGAATCCTCAACTCGCCAATGCCGGCGCGCGGCCCCGAGGCGTAGAGGCGGACGTCGCTCGCCATCTTCATCAGCACCGAGGCGAGCGTGCGGAGCGTGGCGCTGGTCGCCGCCATCGCGTCGTGCGACGACAGCGCCGCGACGTGATTGGTGGTCACCTGGAACGGCTGGCCGGTCTCCGCCGCGAGATGCCGCGACGCAGTGTCGCCGAATTTCGCGTGCGCGTTGAGACCGGTGCCGACCGCGGTCGCCCCGAATGCGACGGCGTACAGTCCATGCATCGAGGCCGCGACGCCGGCCAGCGCATCGTCAATCTGCGCGACCCAGCCGTTGATCACCTGGCCGAGCGTGATCGGCACGGCATCCTGCAAGTGCGTGCGCCCGATCATGACGACGTTGGCGTAGCTCGTCGCCTTCTCGGCGAGCGTGTTCCGCAGGGCCGCGACCGGCGGCATCAGCCGATGGACGATGCCTTCGACCGTGGCGACGTGCATTACGACCGGGAACCCGTCGTTCGAGGACTGCCCCTTGTTGACGTGATCGTTGGGGTGGACCGGCTGGTGCGAGCCGAGCGGCTGCCCCGCGAGCTGATTGGCGCGGTTGGCGATCACCTCGTTCGCATTCATGTTGCTCTGCGTGCCGGAGCCGGTCTGAAAGACGACGAGCGGAAATTCGTCGTCGAGCGCGCCGTTGATGACCTCGTCAGCCGCGCGCGCGATCAGAGCGGCGCGATCTCTGGAGATGGTGCCGAGCTCGCCGTTGGCAAGCGCCGCGGATTTCTTGAGGAGCCCGAGGGCGCGAATGACCGGCCGCGTCCAGACGAAGCGCGGCACGCCAATCGCGAAGAAATGACGGGAGCGCTCCGTTTGCGCTCCCCAAAGCCGATCCGCAGGGACCTCGACTGGCCCGAGCGCATCGTGTTCGGTCCGGGTCATATCGGAAGGTTACAAGAGTTGTAACCCTTATATCCTTAGAATCCCGGCGTCAGTCCGAACTGCCACAACCAGCCACGACGCGAGCGATCGAGCGGCCGGACGTAATCGATTTCGGCGACCGCGAAGCCGAACACGTTGACGCGCAGCGCGGCGCCGGCGCTGCGGACCCAATCACGCTCGCCGCCGGCGAAACGCGGCTTGGTCGCCGACGTCCAGGCCAGGCCGGCGTCCGCGAAGAACGCCATCTCGATCGGGAACGGGCCGTAGAAGGACTTGCGGCTGAAGAGTCCGAGGAGCGGGAACCGCAGCTCCGCGCTCGCGACCGCGACGCGGCTGCCGTTCAATCGATCGAACGCCTCGCACGAGCTCATCGACTCGCACTCGTTGGCGTCGAACGATCCGAAATCGTAGCCGCGCACGAGACCCTGGTAGCCGATGAAGAGCGGCGTCAAGCGCGTGTCTTCCGCGTCGGCGCCGTAGCGGCCGTAGTGCAGGCCACGCACCGCGAAGGTGAACGGGCGAACCGGCATGAAGTAGCGGCGGTAATCGGCGAGCACGCCGCCGTAGGTCAGCGTTCCGGCCTGTTGCGAATACTCGAAACGATACCGGCGCCCGACGAGCGGACCGGTCGCCCCGTTGATTGATGAGTCGTAGACGAGCGCCGCCGTCGCCTCACCGAGATAGATAGCATCAGGCCGGTCCAGTTCCTCCCGTTGTTCGTCGAAGAGCTGGCCGCTGACTGCCGAAAAGAACTGCCTCTCGACTTCCGCGTCAAAGCCAATGCGCCGTGCCCCGGCCGAGAACTCCAGGCGCTGCACCCTGCTGAAGGGATACTGCGCCAGAGCGCTCGCGCCCGAGTTGAGCTGAATCACGCGGACCTGTTCCTGGACGATGGTTTCCTGCCCGTCGACGACGGCCAGCCCCTGCGAGAAGCCACCGGTCACATACGGCAAGTGCTCGACCACGGCGCCCCAGTTCCAACGCGACTTGCGATTCAGGTAGACCGCCTGCGCGCCGGATTCCTGGATGCGGCTCGTCGATTGCACGGTCGCGCCGAACATGTGATCGCTCAGCAGGTCGCTGAACATGAACGAGATGCCGCCGGCCGCATAGGTGCCGAAGCGATCGGCGCCGATGCCGATGGTCGGCTGGCTGATGCCTTCGAGCTGCATCTTGCCCTGGTAGTCAGTGACCTCGTAATCGGTCGGCTGCGGCAATCCAGTGGTGCTGTTCTGAAGCAGCGTCGCGACCGTGTCGGGCCGGCGATTCGCCGGCGGCAGCACCGCGGCGTTGGCCATATCGGTGGCGAGTCCGCCGACCGTCTCCTGACGTGACGTGTCGGTCGCGTAGATGTTGTAGTGGTCGTTCTCGAAGACCACGAACACGAGCGTGTTGGCGTTCGACGCCGCGGACATCGCCGGCGTGAGCGGCGTAATGCCGCTGACGCCGGACACCACGTTGGTGACGCGCGTTGCCGAGCCGCCGCGTATCCCGGCCGACAGCCGATAGACGTTGGGAATGCCGTCGGGGGTCGCGAGGAAATACAGCGATCCATCCGCCCCGAACTCCGGATTCGAGTTGCGTCCAGAATCGAACCCCGCGACCTGTCGCGGCCCTTCGGCTCGCGACGCGGTGCCGTTTCGCTCGCTCAGGGCAGGCTGCGCAACGTTGATCGCCGCGATTCGATAGTTGCCGAACGAGAGCGACTCGAGGTTCGAGGAGAAACGATCTGTCACCCACACGATCTCACGGCCGTCGGGCGTCCACTCGGGATCGAGATCGGCGTAGGCATCGTCGGTGAGCTGCTGCAGCGCGCTGGTCTCCGGCGTGTAGACAAACAGATCGAGGACGCCGCCCTTCAGCGCCGAGAACGCGATCCGCTTGCCGTCCGGCGAGAACGCCGGGTTGTAGATCTCGCCAAGATCCTTGAACTTGTACTCGCCTTCGCGCTTGCCGTTGTTGGTGTCGACGATGGCGAGCACGGGCTGCCCGGCACTGAGCGCCGCGAACACGAAGCGGCGATTATCGGGTGCCCAGTCGCCCGCCGAGGCGAGGAACTGCAGGCTGTCGAAGTGCGGATCGCTCGTCGTCGACACCAGCTTGCGGCCAATGCGGCCCGACGCCACGTCCGCGACATACATGTCGATCGAGAACAGCGACTTCTCCGACAGGAACACCACGCGCTTGCCGTCGGGGCTGAGCGCCGGCGTGACGTTGAGGTCGCCGCCGCCCTGCTCGCGCGAGATCAGCGACCGGCCGAAGGCCGTCGCCGGCCGCGCGGTTTCATACACCGCGGCAAATGATTTCTTGGTCGCGTCGTGCCACTCGGTCGTCAGCTGTTCATGATCGACGCCGAGCACCACCTCGATCGCCGCCTTGATGTTGCCGTCAGGTCCGGTCGCGCGCAGCAAGTCCCCGACCGCGCGATCACCCCAGCGCCCCGCGACGTAGGCCCAGAAGGCGTGACCGTAGCGATACGGAAAGAAATCGGGGTCATCGAGCTTGTCGACCGTCGGCATCGCGTCGCGCGATGCCGCTTCGCGAACCCACATCGCGGTGTTCGCATCGACCGGCCCGATCGACAGATATTCCGCCATGCCTTCGATGAACCACAACGGCAGCGCCTGCAGACCGGGGCCGGTTGGCCGTCCGCTAATGTCGACCTGCGATGCCATGTCGTACTGGAACGCGTGCACCAGCTCATGCCCGAGGACGTGATCGGTCTCCGCCAGGCCGCCGGCGAACGGTAGGATCACCCGCCGGCGATTGCTCTCCGTCACGCCGCCGGTGCCTTCGCCGATCTCGCCGATGATGTTGGTTTGCTGAAAATGTGGATGCGCAGCGTAAAGAATGAGCGGCTGCCGGCCACTCAGCTCGTGGTCCAGGAGCTTGGTGAGTCGCGCGTGCCAGCGCTCGGCCATCCGCGCCGCCAGACGCACCGCGGCTTCTTCCTCGGGGTAGTAATAAATATCGAAGTGCTCCGTGGTCAGCACTTTGAAATCAAAACGCTCGTATTGGACCTTGTTGCGGCCGAAATACTGCGCGTGGGCGGAACCGGCCGAGCTCAACAGCACGACGGCGGCCAGCACGACTGTGACAAGCGAACGCATACACACCTCACTATCGCATTTGCAATTAACACGCCCAAGGCAAGCCGCTTGCATAGCTCTGCCGATGGAGGCATCAACACATGAATTTGCGCGACAAGTACAACCACGCCATTCAGACCGCCAAGGGCTTTCGCATGCAAGGCTCAGCTGAGGAGCGTGACGGAAAGTTGCACTTCAAGGGCGTCGTCAACAATCAGG
This sequence comes from Acidimicrobiia bacterium, assembly GCA_043779345.1. GTDB lineage: Bacteria > Acidobacteriota > Vicinamibacteria > Vicinamibacterales > UBA2999 > 12-FULL-67-14b. Next base: position 4,740 of record JAYWEJ010000158.1, read on the forward strand.
AAGAGGTCAACAAGATCTGGGACGCCATCAAGAGTGTGCCCGACTGGCGCAACGACATCGTTGCTGAAGTGACGATCGATCCGAACGCGAAGGCGGATCAGACCTACACCGTGAAGTCGGGCGACACCCTCAGCAAGATCGCCAAGGAGCATCTCGGCGACGGCAACGCGTACATGACGATTTTCAACGCCAATAAAGATCAGCTGACCGATCCGGACAAGATCAAGCCCGGTCAGGTGCTGAGGATCCCGACCGCTGCATGACCGAGCGGCTGCAACTTCTCTGGTTGTTCGTCCTGGCCGCGCCGATTGCGTGCGTGGCCTGGACGGTCACCCACGAAGAAGTGTTCAAGGAGCTTCGCGAGTGGTGCTCTGCCAAGAGCGAGCGCTGCCCGCGCCTGTACCAGCGCAAGTTCTTTTATCTCTTCACGTGCGAGTACTGCTTCAGCCACTACGTGGCGGCCGCGGCCGTGCTCGCCACGGGATACCGGTTACTGCTGCCGGATTGGCGGGGCGCGATCATCGGGTGGTTGACGCTGGTGTGGATCGCGAACGTCTACATCAGCCTGTTCGGCAGGCTGAGGCTCGACATCAAGCGTGAGCGCGTGGAGATTCAGAAGGAAGAGCTCGTGGTCGAGAAAGAAGCCGAGGGCGTTACACCGCAGGCGAAGGCATCTTCGCCGCCACTAACCGCCGCAGCTCCGCCGCCAGCACGTCCGGCGAACAAGGCTTGAAGAAAAACGCCGCCACGCCTTCCTGCTGCGCCCGCGTCTTCACCGCTTCGGTCGCGCACGCCGTCAGCATCACGACCGGAATGCTTTTCGTGCGCGGGTCGGACGCCAGCTTCTGAACGAATTCCCAACCATCGCCGTCCGGCATCGCGAGATCGGTCACGATCACGTCGGGCTTCTGTTCGCTCGCGCAGACGAAGCCGGCCTCGCCGCCGACTGCGGCCATGGCGCTGAAGCCCTGGCTGCGCAGCACGATGAGGCTCATCTGCCGGGTGTCTTCATGGTCATCGACCACGAGTACCACGGGCGAACGGTCGGCGCCTGGAGTGCGGTCCATCGGAGTTCGTGTTGAGAGACCCCAATTTACCAAATTGCTGTGACGGCGGCAAAAACAAATGATGTGACAGAGTGCGTCACGTGCGAACGAGACCGACGTTCGCTGGCCCGTTGATCACTTCCCCAAACTTGTCGAAACGCGATCCGTGGCACGGGCAGTCCCACGTTTTCTCAGCAGGATTCCAGGCCACGATACAGCCGAGGTGAGGGCACACCGCGGATCGCTCGTGCAACCCGCCGGTCGCATCGCGATACACGGCGAGTTTCGCGATGCCGCTGCGGATCACGGCGCCGGAATCCTTCGCGATGTCGCCCGGCGACCCGACATCACCCTTCGTCACCCAATCCGCATATTGCGCAACCGTGTTGATGGCTTCCTTCGCGTATTCACCGGACGCGCGCAGCGTGATGCGGCCCGGATCGTAGAGCGACTCCCACGGATTGTGGCGCCCGAGGATCTGATCGGTGAGCAGCATGCCGGCGATCGTGCCGTGCGTCATGCCGTTGCCTGAATCGCCGGTCACCGTGTAGACGTTGTCGGCGTCGAGCGGATTGTGGCCGATGAACGCGAGGCCATCGACGGGCTCCATCACTTGACCGCCCCACTTGTGCGTGACCTCCCCCATCGACGGGAAGCGCTCGCGCGCCCAGGCTTCGAGGCGCGGGTGGCGCTCCTCGATATCGTCCGCCTGGCCGCTCTTGTGATCCTCACCGCCGACGACCAGCAAGTCGTGCCCCGCGTCGATCCCGTTCACCAGCCGGATGTAGTGATATGGATCGCCGGTATCCCAATACAGCGCCGTCGTCACGGCGCCGCGCGGCACCGGCGCGCCGATCACGTAGGTCATGTACGGCGCCTGCTTCGTGTGCACGACGACCTTATCGTTGACGGGCACATTGGTGGCGACGACGATGCTGCCGGCGCGAACCGTGCCGCTGTTGGTCGTGACTGAGGCGGCCTTGCCGCCTTCGATCTGCTTCGCATGCGTGCCGGTGTAGATGCGCCCGCCAGCGCGCTCGATGGCTTCCGCGAGGCCGGCAAGATACTTCAGCGGATGGAACTGCGCCTGGTTGGGGAAGCGCAGGCACGGACCGGTGTCGAACGCGAGGGGCGCGCGGGCGCTCTTGACGACGCTGATCAGGCCGGCGCGGTGCGTCGCGTGGAGCTCGCGATCGAGAAACGCTTCGTCATGCTCCGGCGCGCAGAACAAATAGCCGTCGACCCGCGCGAAGTCGCAGGCGATGCGCTCGCGCGCGACGATGCTCTCCACGCGATCGATCGCCGAGGTATGGCTGTCGGCCGCCAGCCGCGACCCGCGCTCGCCGTGAAACCGCTCCAAATCGAAGAAGCGATCGTCGAGCGCATTGACGAGGTGGGCGGTGGTCGCGCCGGTCTGCCCGCTGCCGATGCCACCATCGTCCAGCACCACCACGGACTTCCCAACTTGGGTAAGCAAGTAGGCGGTGGTAAGCCCGGCGATACCCGCGCCGACGATGCAGACGTCGGTAGAGGTGTCGGTGGTGAGGGGTGAATAGCTCGGAACCTTAGCCGTATCGGACCAGACCGGTCCTTTTATTGGGGAAGCCATCAGCTTCCCAGCAAGCAACGGCTATGCCTTCAGGGCGATGGCCTTCGAGATTGATTCGAGGATGGCCTGGTCGGCCGGGAACCCGGTGCGGGATTTCTCGGCGATCTTCGCGCCGTCAACCCACACCGTGAAATCACCGCGGCCGCCGGGCTCGAGATCGGTGTCCAGGGCCAGCGACTGCTTGACGAGCGCCGCCACACGGGCGGCGCGCGGCTCGTAATTTCAAACGACACAGTAGCGGATGCGAATCCGGCTCATCACCTGTACTATAACCAGATGCCTGCGCTGATAGAAGCCATCGCGATCAAGCGGAAGTCCTACTTCGAATACGAGAACGCGCCGTACCACTGCCTGGATGTCGAAGTCTCGAAGCCGACGGCGCGCGGCGGCCAGACGCTGGTGCGCCTCAAGATGCGCAACCTGCTCACGCGCGCGGTGTTCGACAAGACCTTCAAGGCCGGCGACAAGTTCGGCGAGCCCGATCTCGTGATGTCGGCGGCGACGTTTACCTACAGCGACGCCGACGGCTTTCACTTCATGGACCAGCAGACGTTCGAGACGCTGACGCTCGGCGCGGACATTCTCGGCGAGGACCGCGGCCTGCTCGTCGACAACGTCGAAGTGCAGATTCATCGCTACAATGGCCAGCCGATCGGGATCGTGTTTCCGCCGCACGTCGAGCTCAAGGTCACCAACACCGAGATGGGGGTGCGCGGCAACACCGCGAGCGGCAGCGTAACCAAGACGGCGGTGCTCGAAACAGGGCTCGAGATCCAGGTGCCTCTTTTCATCAAGGAAGGCGAAAAGGTGAAGGTGCACAGCGAGACCCGCGAGTTCGCGGGCCGGGCCTAGGCCACCGGCGAACGATCCACCGATTACGGGAATTTCAGGGGCGCAGCAGCAGGCCGATCGTAAAGCGCCAGTAGTCGATGCGACGGCCGACGTCGCCGATCGACGGTTCACCCCTCGACAGGCTGCGCAGGTAGCGCACGTCGAACCGCACGCCGACGTTGTTCGTGATCAATCCGCTCGCGCCGCCGCCGAACGTCAGTGCCGGCACCGTGCGGCGCACCTGGAAGATCTCCAGGAAATCCTCGGCCTCCGCGTGAATCAATCCGCCGCCGATGACGGCGTACGGCCGCAGGCCGCCGCCGGTCATCCCGGGCGGCGCCGAGAGCACCACCGCGCCGGTCAGATCGCTGACGTAGCTGCCCGCTTTCAGGATCGGACTCTCCAACGCGAAATCCTCGTTCGAGAAGTATCCAGACACGTTGGCGAACGACACTTCGTAGCCGATCAGGCCTTCGTCGATCTGGATCGCCGCGGCGCCGAGCACCAGCTTCTTCTTGCCCGCCGCCAGCTCGAGGTCGACGATCGACGTCGAGCCGCCGAACTTCATCCCCAGGAACGGAACGATGAAAAAATCCGCGCGCGCGGTCGCAGGCGCCGCCAGCAGGAACAGGAACGCGAGCACGGCACGGCGCGGCCGCGGCAGCGTCATGAGATAAAGAGCCGCAGGAAAACCTTCACGAAGGGTGACGAGGTCACGTTGGCGTTTTGGAGATCGTAGCCTTGCGCGAGGCCGCCGCTGTTGGCGAGCAGGATCAACGTCAGGCGCCGCGACGGCCGGCCCGGCGCCTCCGGGGAAATCATCCTGACGATCAGCGCGGAGCTCGCGTCCGGGATGTGGCCGAACGTCCAGACCAGCCGCTGCCCCGACTCCTGGGTCACGAACCAGCCGAGACCCGTCGGCATCACCAGGTCGATGTTATTGATCTTGAAGATCTGGTTGCTCCACATCTGATCAAGCGTGCTGAAGCTGAGTGGCACCGGCACCCCGCGGTTGCCGAGCGCCATTTCGAACTGCGCAAGATCGTACGCGGTCGAGACCAGGCCGCCAGCGGCATCGAGCCCGTACGACGGATACTCCGAGCGGCTCGGCCGGCCGCGCGCGTCGCTCTTGTAGGGTACCGCCAGTTCGCTCAGGACCGACTGATAACGCGCGACGGTGCGCGCGTCGAATTGCGCCAATGCGGCCGCGCCTTCAGGACGTCCGAGGTCGAGTCCGGGAACCGATCGCGTCATCATCGGCGTAATGCGATCGAGAATTTCGACTGCGGTCGCCTGCCGGAACGACTGCTTCATGCAGCTCTCGACCACCGGCGTCAGCGCCGAGAACAGCGTCGGATCGTATCGGAAGCGGCCGTCGGTGGCGTGGGCCAACACCTGGCGGACGCGCGTCTGCGCCACCGGGAACGTTGGCGCGAACATGCGAATGTCCTGATCGATCTCGAAACCAAACCGATCGATGCAGACGCCGACGAGCACACCGGTAAGCGACTGCGTGATGCCGCCGACCGGATACGGCGTATCGATGGTCGCGGGAATCTTGCGCTCGAGATCGGCGTAGCCGTACTCCCCCTTCCAGGCGATGCGGCCTTCCTCGACGATGATCGCGGAAAGTCCGGGCATGCCGATTTGCGTGACCAGGGACCCGAGGTATCGATCAAAGATTTGATAGGGGAATGGCTCCTGGGCGGACCCCCGCTGACCCGTCACCATGAGGGTACCGGTGGCCAGAACAGCGCAAAAAAGCCGGAAATTCATGTATTTATTGGGGTTCCTCCATCATATATCGGTCATTTGGGCCGTTTGGTGTGCTAAAGTCTCGGCGTTGAACTATTTGAGGATGGCTGAAGCTCGTCTGTACTCGCGATCTGCGCTCTTCGCACTGCTCCTGCTCGC
>JAYWEJ010000159.1:0-4267 GCA_043779345.1 Acidimicrobiia bacterium
GTCGGGTTGTTTACTGGCGCCAGCAAGAATCCCGACCAGTGCTTCGCCAAGCGCGATCTGCGCGGGCTCGTCGCCCGGATCGAAGAACGCGGGCTGCGCCTTGTCGATCGGCCGGACATAGGTGCGATACAGGCCGACCAGGTGATCGATGCGGAAGCCGTCGTAGAGATCGCCGTAGCGGCGCGCCCGCGACCGCATCCAGGTGAACCCGCCCGCCGCCATGACGTCCGCTCGCCACGGCGGCAACCCCCAATCCTGTCCAGTCTCGCTGAACGCGTCCGGCGGCACGCCGATCGTCGAATCGAAACGGAATTCGTGCTGCCTCGCCCAGACGTCGGGGCTGTCCGCGGAGTTCATGAACGGCAGATCGCCGAACACGCGCACCGGCCACGACAGGCGTTTCGCGTCGGTCCATTGCTCGGCCGCGATCCACTGCTGATACGCGCGATACGTGATCTCGAGCGAGAGCGACGCGCGCGCGCCAGTCAGCGCGCCGGCATCCGCCCGGGCCAGCGGCTCGGGCCATCTGGTCCACGGCAGCTCGTCGTGCCGGGCATGCAGCGATCGAAAGAGCGCGTACTCGTCGAGCCACCACGATTGCGCGGCCGCGAAGGCACTGAAACGGACGGCGCGAGGCGAGCCGCGTGAGACCTCGAGCCTGAGAAAGCGATCGAAGCCGCGCCGGAGCCATTTCTCCTTGATGCGGCGGATCGCCGCGTATTGGATGCGAGTCGACCGGCGGAGGCGCGCCAGCTCCGCCTGCTCGGCGCCGTCAAGCGCGAGCTCGGCGCCAAGACCCGCGAAGTCCGGCACGTTCGCCATCGTGATGTAGATCGGATCGAGCGCCATCGCCGTCATCGCCGAGTACGGCGAGGTTTCAATCGGCGGCATCTCGTTGATCGGCAGGATCTGCACGATCGACTGCCCCGCCTCCTGCAGCCAGCGGGCGAACATCGGCAGGTCCGCGAACTCGCCGATGCCCCAGCTTTGCGAGGACGCGATCGCAAACAGCGGCGCGGTGACGCCGCTCTGGCGCCGCCTCATCGCCGGCCTCCGGCCGCGCGCGCCAGCAGCCGGGTCACGGCGCGATCGAACGTCGCCGGTTCGACGAGCAGGCTCACGATCACGAACGCTTCGCGATCGAAATCGAAGAAGTACCCGGGGTGCACGAGCACATCATCCTTCTCGAGCAACTCGAGGACGAGCGCCTCTTCCGAGCCGAGCTGCGGCACCTGCACCACCGCCGACCATCCGCCTTCGACGCGCAACACCGCCGCCGACGGATGCGCGCCCGCCAGCTTGCGCAGCGCGTCGAGATTGCGGCGGACCCGCGCCAGGATCTGCGCGCGAATGGCGGTCCCCTGTTCGATCAGCTCGGCGGCCGCCGCCTGCACCGGCGTCGATACCGACAGATAGGTGTCGGCGATCACTTCGTAAGCCGCCAGCGCTTCGTCGACTTTCGGCGAGGGCCCACCGAAGCCGATCCATCCGAGCTTCAACTGGGGCAGGCCCGCGGACTTGGACAGCCCGCCGAGGCTGAAGGTCAGCACGCCGGCCCCGGCCAGGACGTTGGTCCTGTCGGGAGCGGCATCGAGCGGATAGTCGGCGAACACCTCGTCGCCGATGATCGCCCAGTCATGTGCAGCCGCGAGTTTCGCCAGCGCGTCGAGATCGTCGCGATGCAGGAACGATCCCGTCGGGTTGTTCGGCGACACGATCAGGATCGCGCGCACCCGATCGGTTGCCGCCTTCGCGATCGAATCGATGTCGATGCGCCACGACCCGTGATACTCGAGCGCGTACGGGATCGCCGTCACGGACTCGAGCTCGGTCAGGTGCTCGAACAGCGGATAGCTGGGATGCGGCACCAGCACCGCATCGCCGGCATCACACAGCAGCTTGAACAACAGCGCGTACGCTTCGCTGGTGCTCGAGGTCAGCGCCACTCGATCGGCGGAGATGACGATGCCGCGGCGGCGGAAGTCGGCGGCGACGGCGGCGCGGGCGGACCACAGGCCAAGCGGCTGCGGATCGTATTCGAGCGCGCGCGGATCCGCGAGCGGCACCAGCAGCTCCTTCGGGTAGGTGAACCCGGCGCCGGTCGGATTGCTGTCGGTGAGATCGAGGATCGCCGCGCCGCTCCGGCGCTTCGCGTCGATGGCGCGCGCCACCGCATTCGGCTCGAGGTTCTTCGGTAGTCGCGACGAGATCATTCAGCGGCTAACCAGCTCGACGCGCTCGATCACATCGCCTTCGAGGGTGCCGTCAACGACGTCCATGCCGGCGACGACCGTGCCGACGATGGTATAGGTGTGATCCAGCCGCGGCGAGTCGATGAGATTGACGAATATCTGCGCGTCGCCGGTGTCGCGGCCGCGTGTCGAGATACCGACCGTGCCGCGCACGTGGAGGCCGACCTCATCGCGCATGTAAAAGTGCTCGCCCATGTATTCGTTGGCGCCGGGGCTGCCGCCCTGGATCACGAAGTTCGGCGCAATGCGGTGGAAGGTCAGGCCGTCGTAATAGCCTTCGCCGGCGCGGCGCGCAATCCGGATCGCCGTCAGCGGGGCGAAATCAACATGCAGGTCGACGTCGAAATAGCCGCGGCCCGCCATGTGGAAGCGCAGCGACTTGCCACGTAGCGCCGACACCATTGCCGTTGTCACGCCAGGCGGCGTCAGCGGCTGCGGTGCGGCGGTGCGAGGCTTGCCGGTCCACGCGGTGAGGAGCTCCGCCGCTTTCTGCGCGATCGCCGGATCGAAATCCCGCAGGTAGCCTTCGATGTTCACCGCTTGCGACGTGTCTCCGTACGCCTGCAGGCGATTGAGGATCGCCATGCGCGGATCGCGTGACGTTTCTTTGTGCTCTTTCGTGATGCGGCCCAGCGCCGTGATCAGCGGCGTCGTCGCCGTCAGCGCCTGCGACTTGTCTTCGAGCGCGCGCACAGCGGTGAGGATCAGCTGATAGTCGGGACGGCCCAACGATGCGATCGCAGCGGCGGCTGCTTCGGGCCGCTTCAGATCGATCAGCGACGACAGCGCCGCTTCGCGGACGTTGTCGTTGGAATCGGCGACCATCGCGTTCAGATCGTCGATCGATGTGAGCGTAGCCGCGGCCCGAGCAGCATACATACGCACTTGCCACGTCTGATGCCGCACGAATCGCGGTAGTGCTGTGCGAGCCGCTTCAGGCTGCTGACGCGCCTGTGAGACGATCGCGTGCGCGGGCGCATGCCAGGCGCGTGGAGTGTTGCCCAGCGAATCGACGAGCGCGCTCAGGCCGGCCGCGGCTGATTCGCTCGCAGGGCACGCATTGCCAAGCTGATCGATCGCCTGCAGCTTGACGTGGATGTTTGAATCGTTCAGTGCGGCAACCATCGGCGCGCACGACGTCCTTTGGAAGTGCCGGCCCCACGCCCGCAACGCTTCGAGGCGGACGCGCGGCTCCTTGTCGGCGAGCGCGATCTTGATGATGCGCTCGCGATCGTCGATCCGCGCATCCGTGGCGGTGGCTACCGCGGCAAAACGGCGCACCTCTGAATCCACGTCGTTCAAGCCGCGCTCGATTACCGACGTGGTCGCCTGATTGCCGGTGACGAGCGCCGCCATCGCCAGGCGTCGCGTCAACGCCGACCGCGGGTCAGCCGCAGGGCGCTGTGCGGTGGCGGCCCACCTGATCAGATCCCAGGCACGCTCGCCCAGCGGCGGCAGCTCCTTTGCGCGCACGGTCCTCGCCAGCGATTCGAACCCGCGCGCCGATCCAATCAACGCCGCCGACTCGACGTCGTTCAGCGAATCGGGCGACGGCATTCCGGTGATCAGCACCGCTTCGGCCGCCTGCACCTGCCCCGCCGTGTCGTACGGCAGCCGCCCGAGCGCCGCGGCGATCTCGCCCCACGATTCCCACGTGTTCAAGCCGGCGTCGGTTGCCGCACGAGCGAGCAACAGTTTCTGCACGTCGACGACCGCCGCGGGCGTGCGGGCCATTTGCGCGAGCGCGTTGGCGGCTTCGGCGCGAATGCCGACGCCGTCGTTCAGCGCCGGCGCAATCAGCGCAATCAGCTCCGGCCGCTCGAGCCGCCCGATCGCGCGAATCGCCGTTCGTCGTCCGTTGCCCTGCAGTGCTTCACGCAGCGGCGCGAGCCCCGCCTCGGTGGTCGGCCGCGCGTCCTCGGCCTGCAGCATCCGATCCTGGAGGGACTGCGCCGAGGCGGATGTCGCAAGACAGAACAATGCGATCGGCAGAAACTGCAGCGATTTAGGCATGT
>JAYWEJ010000160.1:0-4243 GCA_043779345.1 Acidimicrobiia bacterium
GGGCCGGCGCCCACCGCCGACTGCGCGTGCGCCGCGCCGGACGCGCCCATCAGGCCCATGATCATCAGGACGACCGTCACCGGTGTTCGGACTGGATTACGCATCATGACTACTTGACTCCAGGCGGACGCGGCGGCGTCGCCCCTCCACCCTCGACACGAATAAACCTGCCGTCACCATCCGCATCCTCTTCCACGTAGGCGAACCGGCCCTTCTCGTCATACCGCGCGCGCCGATCGGCACGGCCGCGCTGGAACGACATGTCGAAGGCCGCCTCGCGCAGCACGGCACCCTCGTAGCGCTCCCACTTGTCGACGCGGCCATCGCGGTTGGTGTCGTCTTCCGTGCGCACCAGCACCTCGCCTCGGTAGAACTCGCGGTGATCGAACGCGCGATCGCGTTGCCGTGACGTGGCGACAAGTGTTTCGCCGTCCGCCGAGATCGTCGGATACGTCCAGGTGTCTTCCACGCCATCACCGCGGCTCGACGTGCCGATCTGCGTCAGCGCGCCGGCCGCGTCGAAGTATTCCCATCGATCGATCCGGCCGTCATCGTCGGTATCGGCCTCGCCGCGAACCGGACCGTTGCCGTGCAAGTACGTCCACTGATCGATCCGGCCGTCGCCGTTCTGATCGGCGCTCAGCTGAATCAGCCGCCCGGTGAAATCGTCGTAGCTCGGCACCGCGCGCCGGCTTTCCGGCGCGGCGGCACAGCCGGCCATCACGGCGATGCTGCCGACGGCGACTATTTCTCTAAGTTGCGGGCACATGCACAGCTTCGCCCTGTCGATTACATGCAAAAACGTAATCGAGCCAGCAATTAACTGACTCTATATGACTATTTAGGTCATATTGGCACGGTTGGTCTACATTTTCCGTCGTGAGTCTTATCGGTCGGTTGGGGAATCCCGGTTAACTGCTGGCAGGACTGGGAGTTCGGGCTAGATCCCGTCATCCCGCGGAGGCGGAGGCGGAAGGGTCCGGCTGGCGATCGGCGCGGCAGTATCAGCATCCTCACGAACGATGAGGCTGCGAACGATGAACGCTCCGCCCAGGATGGCGATCGCGCCTCCGACGCCGATGCCGGCTTCGGGGCTCTCGCCCGCGATGCTGATGATCGTCGCCAACGCGAGGCCGAGGCCGACCACGATGATGCCGACCGAGAGCGACCGCGAGGCCGGCGCTCCGGATCCCCGCCGCCCGCGCGAGTACTCCGGCGGGTCGCTGAGGGGAATCTGCCCGCGCTCGATCATCGCCATGCGCTCGCGATGGAGCATCTCGAGGTGCTGGGAGCGCTGGCGGAGCCCGAGGAAAATGATGAACACCCCGGCAAACATGCCGAGGACAAACACGACCATAACCATTTCTTCGGGCAACATTAAGGCTCCAGTTCTGGCAACTGGGGAGATTAGACTAGCGGCCCGAACGGATTGTTTCACCTGAAACAAAACCCCTGACTGCCCGCTCTAATCTCTCCGACGGCGAATGAGGGGGACCCCTGAGCACTTGCTGGTTGAGCGGTGCCGGCAGGGCGATGAAACCGCGTTTCGGGAGCTGGTCGATCAGTACAAAGGCCTGGTCTTTGCCCTGATCGTGCGCAGCATCACGAACCGCGCCCGCGCCGAGGAGCTCGCGCAGGACGTGTTCCTCAAGGTGCACAAGGGCCTCCCCTATTTCCGCGGCGAGTCGAAGCTCTCGACGTGGCTCTACCGCATCGTCGTCAACGTGCTGTCGCAGGAGCGGCGGGAGCTGGCGACCGTCTCGCTCGATGATGACGATGACGGCCGGCCGAAGCTGGAGCCGGGATCGGAAGATCGCGCCTTCAGCGATTTCGCGATGAAAGATCGCCTGCACAAGGCGATCGAGCGGTTGCCGATGCCGTACCAGGTGCTGGTGAACGGGCACTACTTGAAGGGGATGCGTTACGTGGATCTGGCCGAAGCACTGAACTTGCCGATGGGGACGGTCAAGACGCACCTCCATCGCGCCAAGCGGCGGCTGCGTCATCTGCTCGAAACGGAGTTGCGCTGACGTGGCCTCATGAAGAAACACTGCGACGACCTGGAACCGATGATCGAAGCGATCGCCGATGGATCGCTGGCGCTGTCCGCCGACGACGCGGCGCACCTCGCGTCGTGCGCGGGGTGCGGCGCGCGGCTGGAGCGCGCCCGCGCCATCGAGAGCCTGCTGGCAATGCGGGTAATCGACACGCCGCCGGCCTCGTTCACGGCCACGGTGATGACGCATGTCGGCCACGACAAATGGCAGACCGAGCGCGTGATCGATCTCGGTTTCAATCTCGCCATGGCCGCCGGCGTCGCCGTCATCCTCGCCGGCGCGGCGGGACTGGCGTGGTCGCTCGGGTTCCTGACCGTGACGATCGACGTCGACGCGATCTGGCGCTCGCTCGACAGCGACGTCACCGGGCGGGTGCTGTCGCAGGTCCAGACCATCGCGATGTCGGCGGTGTTGCTCACGATGACGCTGGTGCTGTGGTGGTGGGCGGAGGCCGCCACAGATTAGACGCAGATTAGGCACAGAGCAGAGACACGTGGCGCTGAAACATTCACATCTGTGCCTAATCTGCGTCTAATCTGTGGCCGTGAGGCTGCGGCCGTTTCTGAAATGGGTCGGGGGCAAGCGCCAGTTGCTGCCCGAGCTGCGGCGGTACTATCCCGCGGCCATCGGGCGCTACTTCGAGCCGTTCGTCGGCAGCGGCGCCGTCTTCTTCGACCTGCTCAATCGCGATCGGCTGAACGGCCACGGCGCGGTCCTGAGCGACGACAACGCCGATCTGATCGGCTGCTACCGCCGCGTCGGCCATTCGCTCGACGCGGTGCTGGCCGCGCTCGAGCCGCTCGCCGACGATCACGCGCGGCGCGGTCGCGACTGTTACCTGCAGGTCCGCGACCAGCGCTTCAATCCGCTGCGCGCGGCGTGGCGCGATCGCGGCGCCAACCTCGACGACTATCCCGTCGAGCTCGCGGCGATGCTGATCTATCTCAATCGCACCGGCTACAACGGCCTCTATCGTGTCAACGCCTCCGGAGAATTCAACGTGCCGCCCGGCCGCTACGACAAGCCGAAGATCATGGATCGCGCCTTGCTCACCGCCGCGTCACAAGTGCTCTCGTCACCGCACGTGACGGTGCAGCACGCCGCGTTCGAGCGCGTCCTGGACGACGCGCGCGAGGGCGATTTCGCCTACTTCGATCCCCCCTATGCCCCGCTGAGCCGGACTGCGAACTTCCGCGGCTATACCGGCCGCATGTTTGCGGATGCCGATCAGGCGCGCCTGCAGGAATTGGTGATCGCACTGGCGCGGCGCGGCGTCAATGTCCTGCTGAGCAACTCGACGGCGCCGTCGGTGACGACGCTCTATGAGAGGAACGCCGCCGCCGAGGCCGCCGGCCTCCGGACCTGGCGAGTGCCGGCCCGCCGCTCGGTGAATTCCAATGCGGAAAAACGCGGCGCGGTGGAAGAGATCGTGGTGTCGAACGTCCGGCCACGGCCGGCCACGGCGTAGCGGCGCCGTATGCTACATTTGACAGGTTAGTCCGCGCGCGAGAGTGGCGGAACTGGCAGACGCGCCGGTCTTAGGAGCCGGTGGCCGAAAGGCCGTAAGGGTTCGAGTCCCTTCTTTCGCATTGCCTCGAGTGAAATGAAATCTGAAATCATTGACGTGAACGAAACACGCCGCGATCTCACGATCGAGGTGCCCACTGATGTCGTTGACGAAGCCATCAGTCACGCGACGGCGAAGCTGGGCCGCGCCGCGAAGATTCCCGGCTTCCGCCCCGGCAAGGTCCCCGCGAACGTGATCCGCCAGCGCTTCAAGCCGCAGATCATGCAGGACGTCGCCGAGCACCTGGTGTCGAAAGCCGTCGGCGACGCGCTCGTCGAAAAGGGCGTCGAGCCGATCGCCACCCCCGACATCCAGGACCTGGTCCTCGAGGAGGGCAAGCCGCTGACGTTCAAAGCGTCGTTCGACGTGGTGCCGAGCTTCGATCCCGGCGACCTGTCGACGATCGAAGCGACCGAGCCGTCGCGCGCGATCGAAGACGACGTCGTCAACCAGTCGCTGGAACGGCTGCGCGATCGCAACGCGCGCTTCGAAGCCGTTGAAAGCGGCGCCGTCGAAGCGGGCCACACCGTGGTCGTCGGCCTCGAGCGCCGCGGCACCGACAAGGACGGCAAGCAGGGCGAGACCGACAAGCACGAGACGGTCACCATCGAGCTCGGCG
>JAYWEJ010000161.1:0-10026 GCA_043779345.1 Acidimicrobiia bacterium
CGCCGTCGATCGGCCAGCGCGAGATGCGCGCGATCGATCGGCAGCGACCCTGCGATCACCTCTGTCACAATCGCCGCCGCCAGCTCCGCGCCCATCAACGCGAAGCGCAGGCCATCCCCCGTCATCGGGTCGATGAATCCGGCTGCATCACCGGCGAGCAGCAAGCCCGGTTCGCCCACCGCCGAGGTGTCCACCGCCATCGGGCCGAGCATAGTCGGGGGCGCGACCGCGCGCGCATCGGCAAACCGCGCGGACAATTCCGGATCAGATTTCAGGTAGCAATCGAGCACGTCGGCGGGTTGCGCGAGCGGAACGTCGCGATAGCCTGTCCCGCCGAAGCGTCTTCGCGAAGGCGGATGTGGAACGACCAGGCATGCGTTGGTCAGGCCGCCCGGCACCGGCGCGACGCCGATGTAATGGCCGTGCCGCACATGCATCTCGCCGAGTGTCGTGACGCCGGTGACCCCGGTGAAGTAGGCGCCGATCGCCCATCGCCGCGGCCGCTGCGGCTGGCGCGACAAGCCGCGCCCGATGGCAATGGCGCTCCGCCGGCCGTCGGCGGCAATGACCATCCGCGCCGGGTGCGTGAGCGCCTGACCATCGCGCCCGCTCGTGATGACGCCCGCTACTCGCCCACCGGCGATGGCGACATCGCGCACGACGACTTCCTCGTGCAGCGTCGCCCCGGATTCAACGGCGCGCTCGATCAGCCATTGATCCAGCACCTTCCGAGTGATCGAACGGCCGGCGACGCCACCGCCATACACACCTCGCACGCGCACACCGCCGGGACCGGTCAGCAGCATCCCGTCGATCGGGTCGCTGTTGGCGACGAGCGACGTGACGTCGGCATGGCGGCGAATCACCGCGAGCGCGCCGGGATTCAGCGTGTCGCCGCAGAGTTTGTGACGGGGGAAGCGCGCGCGATCGAAGACGCTGACGCGCAGGCCGGCCTTGGCGAGGATCGCCGCCGCCAGGGCGCCGGCCGGTCCGGCTCCCGCAATGGCGACGTCATCCATCTGAACGACCGAGGACCAGCGCGCTGTTCTTCGATCCGAAGCCGAGGCAGTTGCAGAGCGCGGCCACGGGCGACGCTTCACGCCCGTGGTTCGGGATGAAGTCGAGATCGCAATCGGGATCGGGAGTGGTCTGGTTGATCGTCGGCGGCAGGAACCCGCGCGACAGTGCGAGCGCCGTCGCCACCACGCCCGCGGCGCCGCTCGCGCCCTGCGGATGGCCGATCATCGACTTGGTGGACGAGCCGGGAATGCGCTCGGCGAGCTTGCCGAACGCCAGGCGCGTGCACCGCGACTCGATCGCGTCGTTCAGCTGCGTCGAGGTGCCGTGGTAGTTGATGTAGCCGATCTCTTCCGGCGCGCGGCCGGACTTCGCGACCGCGTCGTGCATGCACTTCACGATCTGCTCGCCGTCGGGGTCCATCTGCACGCGGTGGTAGGCGTCGCAGGTGGACGCGTAACCTTCGATGGTCGCGTAGATCTGGGCGCCGCGCGCGCGGGCGCGCTCCTCGAGCTCGAGCGCCAGCATCCAGGCGCCCTCGCCGAGCACGAACCCGTCGCGGCCCTTGTCGAACGGCCGCGACGCTTCGGCGGCGCGATCGTTGTAGTGCGTCGAGACCGCGCGCATGCGCGAGAACCCGAAGATCATTCCCGGCAGCACGCAGCCGTCGGTGCCGCCCGAGAGCAGCACCTCGCATTCGCGCTGCCGCAACAGCATCAAGGCGTAGCCGAGCGCGTCGGTCGAGCTGGTGCATCCCGTCGACAGCACGTGGCTGATGCCGCGGAGTCCGAGCGCGATCGAAATCTCGCTCGACACCATGCCGCAGATCCCGACCGCGATCGCGTACGGCGTGACGTGCTGGCCGTTGTTCTGAAAAAAATCCTGGTATTGACGCTCGCCGACGTCGATGCCGCCGCCGCCGCTGCCGATGATGACGCCGGCATTCGGCTCGTTGAACGAGAGGCCCGCGTCGTTCCACGCTTCGCGCGCCGCCAAGACGCCAAAGAGGGCCGCACGTGAATACCGTTTGGGATCGGCGCGCGATTCGCGCCGCCCCAGCTCGCCATCGAGCGCCATCGCCGACGACATGTCCACGGCAGGCACCGGCGCGGCGACCTTGCAGGGATACGTCGAGGCGTCAAAATCGGTGATCGCGCGCGTGCCGCTCTGGCCGCGCCGAATCGCGTCCCAGAACACTTCGCGGCCGGCGCCGAACGCCGACACGACGCCGATGCCGGTAATTGCAATACGAGGTTGGGTCACGAGGATCCGTTCCTATAATAGCGTCCGTGAAGAAGCTCTTCCGTTGGAGCGGCGCGCTCGTGTTCCTATTGTCGCTGCTTTCCTTCCCGGCGATGTACGCGATTCGGCTGCGCGTGCCGGCGCCGGATGACGGCTCGGCGCTCAGCGACGCCATCGCCAACGTCGTCCTGTTCACCGTCTTCGCGCTGCACCATAGCGTGATGGCGCGAACCGGCGCCAAGGCGTGGCTGACGCGCCGCATCCCCGCCGATCTGGAGCGCAGCCTCTACGTGTGGATCGCCAGCATCCTGTTCCTGGCGGTCTGCTGGCTGTGGCAGCCGCTGCCCGGCATGGTCTGGGAAGTGCGAGGTCCGGGACTGGCGCTCTACATCGCTCAATTTTTCGGAATCGCGCTCACCCTCGCCGCCGCCCGAATCGTCGGCATGTGGGAGCTGGCCGGTGTGCAACAGCCCGATCTCACCAAGCCGATCGAATTCAGAGTCGCGGGCCCGTTCAGCCTGGTCCGCCACCCTATTTATCTTGGCTGGATCCTGATGGTCTTCGCGACGCCGGTCATGACGACGTCGATGCTGCTCTTTGCGGTGGTCAGCACCGTGTACCTGATCGCCGCGATTCCATTCGAAGAGCGATCGCTGCTGGAAGCGTTTCCGGAGAAATACGGCGCCTACCAACGCGCCATGAAGTGGCGGTTGATTCCGTTCATCTGGTAGGCGTGAGGTTCTTCAGGACGTTCTCTCGCAAGACGATGAATAGACCGGTGCCTTCGGCGACGGCTTTCCCCGACAAATCCGTCAGGGTCGCGCGCAGGTGGATCTTCCTGCCGTCGACCCGATCGATGCGGGCTTCGACGACTGTCTCGGTTTCGATGGGAAGCATCGAGAGGAACGAGATTGTGATCGTGGCGGCGACGCACTGATAGTCGTTCATCCACGCCGCCGCTCCCATTGCCTCGTCGAGTGTGGCAGCCATTGCGCCGCCGTGGACATGCCCCGGCGGACCCATCGTCTTCTTGCCGAACCAGGCCTTGGCGAAGAGCGCCGGCTCCCCTGACTTTCGAAAATACGCCAGGCGAACGCGGTCGCCGTCTGCCAGGAACGTCTCTACCGGCGATGGAAATGGTTCGACCGGGACCCAACCCGGTTCGGGCGTAGCGGCAGGGGCGGTCATGGAAGCAATTTCAGAAGAATATCAGCCGCGACGTCCGCACCGTTGGTTGGCGGCTTCGTTGGCGGAGCGGGCTGCGCCAGCAGCCAGTCGAGATGGATTCGCCATTTGCCGGCGAAGAGATCCGCCTGGTCGATGAACGCGCACCGCAGGAGGGCCGGCATCGCATCAACCAGCACCTGATACTCGCGAAAGTCGCCGCGAGAGGTGTATAGCAATGCGGTCTCGTTGGCGAGGCATTCGGAAATGATGCCGTATCCGGGCTTGGTCACGACGACGTCAACGGCCTTGACGAGATCTTCGTAGCGATAGCCGCGGTCGTACATCGCGTTCTCGTCGATCATGCCAGGCAACAGAACGTGATAGCCGTCTATCGACCGCAACGCGTTCTCGTCTAAACCGTCGAGACCGTAGCCGCCAAACGACGTCAGGGCGACGTGCGTGTCGACAGGAATGCCTAAGGCTCGCCGCACCTCCTCGGGGTCACGTCGCGATTGTCGAGCGACGAATGGAATATCGCGAACCTTCGGCATCGTCTCGAACCCGCCCCACATCGGCATCCGCAAGGCGAGCGCCGTGTTCCGATAGACCGCGCCGAGCTGTGCTCCGACATTCTCGCCGCCCTGGTAGTGCGCGTAGATCCAATCCCATGTGAAGTTGCCGGTCGCGACTGCCGGGAGCCCGGCCGCGTGCCCCGCCGCGATGCCGAGCGCCGGCAAATCGGAAAGGGTCATCGCCGCATCGCGATCACGAAGGAATTGGACCTCGGTAGCAATACGCTGAGGGAACGCAGCCATGAATGCCTCCGCGCGCCTGATAGATTCTGTGGCGTCGAGGTGCAGGCTGTCGATTTGAATGACGCCCGTGTCAACTTCGGCTGGAGACAGTTCAACAGCTGGTCTCGCCGTGCGTGATACGAGCCAGGGGGCAACCGACGATCGAATGATGATGCGGATGTCCGGCCGGCGATCGATCAGGGCATTGATGACTTCGATCGAACGAGATGCGTGGCCAAAACCGTGGCCGGAGATGTAGAAAACGACCGTCAGCCGCGCCAGCCTTTCGTGGGGCGAGTAAACCGAGCCGGCAGCTTCGCACGATCGATCGGCGCGGCCGGCGGCTGCTCCGCCTCGAGCTGCTCGGCGTCCTGGTCGTCCTGTGGCAAGCCTTCCAGTTGATCGGTAAACATCATCGACTGGTGGGACGGCACTTCGAACTTCTTCCCGCAGGCCTTGCACGTCACTTCGTCGTCGAGACGAAGGAGGTGATCCCTCAGCTTGTCGAACTTGGCGCGATCTTCACCCTGCGGCTGGCGGTCCTTGCGCTTGGTCCGGCGCATCCAGCGGAGGCTGTACTCATTGACTCGCTTGCACCGCGGACATGGAAACTTGGCTGGCCGGTTTTCAGGCTTTTCCTGGAAGTACGCTTTCTCGTCAAACGCCACGAACCGATTGTAGCGTCTATTCTCGTGTGGTCCGCCTAAAGGCGGACGCCGCAGACCCGCTCCTGGGAGCGAGCCATCTTGCAGAGCTGCCTGTGGAGTCCGGCTTCAGCCGGACCACGTGAGTTAGTCCTTGACGACGGTGATCAGCGTCCAGATCTTCGGGACGTTCACCTTTTCGACCGACACCGGGTTCAGCTCGGCCTGCTTCAGGAAGCCCGGCAGATCGAGATCCGCCGTGAAGCCAATGTGCACGGTCATCGGCGAGATCGCCGTCTCGATCTTCGACATGATCGGATTCGCGCTCTTGAAGTGATTGAGGATGACGACGCGGCCGCCAGGACGGCAGACGCGATACATCTCTCTCGCCACCGCGACCGGATCCGGTACGACGCTGATCACGTAGGGCGCGTAGACCACGTCATAGGAGTTGTCGGCGAAGGTCATCTTCGTCGCGTCCATCTCCATGACGTTGCAGTTCGCGAGGCCCTTCTCGTCGATGCGACCCTGCGCCTTCTGCAGCATCTTGCTCGACAGATCGATGCCGGTCACCACCGCGCTATTGGGATACAACGACAGATTGATGCCGGTACCCACGCCGACTTCGAGCACGTGCGTGCCGGGGCTGATGCGCATCTTCTTGATCGCTTCGAGCCGGCCGGGATGAAGTGTCGGTCCATACGTGTAGTCGTAGACCTGCGCGATGTTCTGGTAGACCTTCTCAACGAAGTCTGTACCGACCGTCGTAACCGACAGCGCCCGGGTTGCCGCGTCGCCCGAGCCTGTGGTCTCTTGCTCAAATATGGCCATATTTTCGCTTTCGCTGAGTCGGAACCGGACTATACCACGTCAAGCACGTCGAGGGCGGCGTCCAACCGGCCCGACGGCGTCGAGATTTGCACACCGGCCGCCATCCCCTTGATGGCGATCACGATCTCTCTCGCTACCAACACACCTTCCGCCGCCGCTGCTGCCGCGCTCGTCGTCTTGCGCATGCGCTCGACGATCGCGTCGGGCACCGTCACGCCCGGTACTTCGTTCGCCATGAACTCCGCGTTCAGCACGCTCTCGAACGGCCAGATGCCGACGATGATCGGCAGCCGCATCGGCGCCACGCGCTTGAGGAAGCGTTCGAACGCGGACACATCGAACACCGGTCTCGTCACTGCGAATTCCGCGCCCGCTGCAACTTTGAACTCGAGGCGGCGCAGCTCCTGGTCCAGGTCGCGTGACGGGTTCACCATCACGCCCGTATGAAACCCCGTCGGCTCGCCGATTGACTGGCCGCCGATGTCGAGCCCGTGATTCAAGCGGTTGATCACGTTGGTCAACCCGATTGAATCGACGTCGAAGACAGCTGTGGCATCAGGGATGTCGCCAAGGTTTCGCACATCACCGGTGATGCCGAGCACGTTGCGCACGCCCATCGCGTGCGCGCCGAGAAGATCCGACTGGATGCCCAGAAGGTTGCGATCCCGACATGAATACTGCAGCAGCGCTTCGACTCCCGTATGCTGTTGCACGAGCACTGCCATCGACAGCGCGCTCATCCGTGCGCCGGAGCGCGGGCCGTCGGGAATCGTGACGATGTCGACCCCGCGCGCCGCGAGCTTCTGCGCACCCTCGAGCGCCCGCGACGGCGCGTGACCGCGCGGCGGCATCAGTTCGATCGCGCGAACGAAGCCGCCGTTGACCAGCTTCTTCGCGAGCGCCGATTTCTCCTCGCGCTCGATCGCCGGCCTCGCGTTCGGCTGGCTCGCGATCGTCACCGACTGGCTCTTCGCCTCCGCTCCCGCGGCGTGGCGCGCCAGCCCCGGGCCCATTGATTTCGCCGCCAGCGCGATCTGCCGGATATGTTCCGGGGTCGTGCCGCAGCAGCCGCCAACCAAACGCACACCGGAGGCAATAAAGCGCCGCGCATACGACGCCATGTACTCCGGCGAGCAGAGATACAGGTTGCGGCCCTCGATGTCTCGCGGTTTACCCGCGTTGGGCTGCGCCGAGAGCCATACATCTACGATGTCGGATATGCGCTCGACAGTTTCAAGCATCGGCGCCGGTCCGACGCTGCAGTTAATGCCGACTACGCTGGCGCCGCGCTTGATCAACTCCGGCGCGAACTGCTCCGGCGGCGCACCGTCGAGACTGGAGCCGTCCTCTTCCGTAGTCATTTGCGCCACGATCGGCAGGTTACAGATACTGCGGACCGCGTCAATGGCGGCGCCGATCTCGTTGAGATCGCGGAACGTCTCGAGGATGAAGAGATCGACCTTGCCGTCGAGCAGGGCCTGCGCCTGATCGCGGAACATCGCCTCCGCCTCGTCGACGCCGGTCTTGCCCCACGGCTCGACGCGGACGCCCAGCGGCCCGATCGCCCCGGCGACATACGCCTCGCTCTTTGACTTCTCCACCGCGCGACGCGCCAGCTGCGCGCCGGCGAGATTGATCTCACCGACCTGGTCGCCGAGGCCAAAGCCCCGCAGCTTCATCCGATTGGCGCCGAACGTGTTGGTCTCGATGACGTCGGCGCCGGCCTTCAGATACTCGGAGTGCACGTCAACGACGAGCTCTGGCTGCGACAGGTTGAGCGACTCGAAGCAGCGGTTGATGAAAACGCCCTTGCCGTACAGCATCGTGCCCATGGCGCCGTCACAGACGAGCACACGATCATCTAACGCATTGAGAAAGGGCTTCAATTGAAGGTCGTAATATTACAGACGGCGCCAGCAGCCGCGTAGTTCTTACCGCGCGGCGATCGGCGCCTTCTCGTGGTCGGCCGCCGGGACGAGCAGCTCCGTCTTGTCCCACACGAAGTCGTCTTTGCTGTAGACGGCGAGCTCGTAGTCCTTGCCCATGAAGATCGCCGACACCGGGCACGCCTCTTCGCAGTAGCCGCAGAAGATGCAGCGGGTCTTGTGAATCTGATAGGTCGATGCGTAACGCGGCCCGGCCATCACCGTGCCGTCGTTCTCCGCGGCCTCGAGATAAATCGCGTCAGCCGGGCACGCCACCGCGCACAGTCCGCACGCCACGCACTTCTCGAGCCCGTTCTCGTCGCGCATCAGCACCTGCTTGCCGCGGTAACGCGGAAACATCGGCACTTTCTGATCGGGATAGTTCACCGTGATCGGACGGCGGAACAAGTGCTTGAACGTGAGCGCAAAGCCTTTCGCAAGCGGACCGAGCATATCCGGAAATGATAACATTCAGGGCCAATAGCCCCATAGGCAAATAGGCCAATAAGAGCTCGAAGCTTTGGCCCATTGGCCTATTCGCCCATTGGCCTAATGCTCGAAGAACCTAAATTCCTCTCCGCCGGGCAGTTCCTGCTCACCACGCTGGTCGTCAAGCTGGCGGCAATGGCGGCCCTGGCGACGATGCTGGCGAGGTATCGCCGGTTTCGCCACATCCTGATCTTCGAGCAGCGCAACTGGCCGGACCGTCTGGTCTTCGCGCTGGGCCTCGGTGTGCCTTTGGCCGCAGGGGTGGCGTCGCGCCTGCTGCTCAACTACGACGCCGCGGATCTCATGCTCGAAGGCGCGCTGCTCGCGGGGCTGATCGCGGGCCCCTACACGGGAGCGATCGTCGGCCTGGCGATGGCGCTGCCCGCGCTGGCAGCCGGCGAGTACGGCGCCCCGTTCTTCGCGGTCGGCTGCGGATTCGCCGGCGGCGGTCTCCGCGAGGCCTGCCCCAAGGAAGACATCTGGGACTTCTCGCCGTTCGTGATCTTCAGCCTGCCGCGCAACGTCTGGCGCATGCTGCGCGAGATGAAGGTCAACTGGCAGCTGATCTTGCTGGTGTTGCCGGTCGGGCTCGAGTTCATCCGGCAGGTCGTCGGCGAGCGTTACCCGCTGCGCTTGTTCCACCTGTCGAGCCCCGAGCCGTGGCTGACGCTCTTCGTCTACGTCGCCGCGATCCTCACGGTCTCGACGCCGATCAAGATCTGGAACAACGCGCGCATCGAGCACCGCCTCCAGGAGCAGGAAAAGCTGCTGCTCGCGGCCAAGGTCGAAGCGCTCAAGAGCCAGATCAATCCGCACTTCCTGTTCAACACCCTGACCTCGGTGTCGTCGCTGATCCGATCGCAACCCGAGACCGCGCGCGCCGTGATCCAGAAGCTCTCCGGCCTCCTCCGCAAGCTGATGCAAAGCCAGGAGCAGTTCGTCACGCTCCGCGAGGAGCTCGAAGCGATCGACGAGTACCTCGACATCGAGGTGATCCGCTTCGGCTCGCGCCTGACCGTGAAGAAGTCGATCGCGCCCGATACACTGGACGTGATCGTGCCCAGCCTGCTCCTGCAGCCGCTCGTCGAGAACTGCATCAAGCACGGCTTCGCGCGGAAGGTCGGTCCCGGCACCATCACCATCACCAGCCGGCGCGAGGGCGATCTCGCGGTCATCGAGATTGAAGACGACGGCCTTGGCATCTCGGATGAGCGCGTGCCGCACGCCCTCTCGAGCGGCATCGGCTTGAGCAACGTCAACGAGCGACTGCGCGTGCTCTACGGCGCCGAGGGCCGCTTCGCGCTGGTCGGCTCGCCCGGCAAGGGCGCGATCGCGCGCGTCGAGATCCCGTTCGCGCTCGTCGATCAGAGAATCACAGCATGAGCGCCGGCGCACTGACCGCCGTCGTGGCCGACGATGAGCAGCTGGCGCGGGACGAGTTGTGCTTCCTGCTCGGCCAGCTCGCCGGCGTCGAGGTCGTCGGCCAGGCGGCCAACGGCGTCGAGGCGCTCGATGAAATTGCCCGGCACACGCCGGACGTCGCGTTCCTCGACGTGCAGATGCCCGGCCTGACCGGCTTCGAGGTGGCGCGGCGGCTGCTGGAGTTGGGAACCGGGCCCAGTGTGATTTTCGTCACAGCATTCGACCAGCGCGCCATCGAGGCATTCGAAGTGAACGCCGTTGACTACGTGCTGAAGCCGGTCGACTCGACGCGGCTCGAAACAGCGGTGTCGAGGGCCCGGAAGCGCCTGGGCGAGCACGCGCCGCTCCAGGGACAGCTCGACCGGCTGGTCCGGATGATGACGGGCCAGAAAGACCGGCGGGATCAGGTCGCCGTCAGAGTAAATGACAGATTTGTGCTCGTCCAGGCCGACGACATCATCCATGCGTCGCTCGTCGAGGATTCGATTAATATTG
>JAYWEJ010000162.1:0-4228 GCA_043779345.1 Acidimicrobiia bacterium
CTTCGCAACGTCGCCTACGCGCTCCTGAGCGGCGCCGATGGCTGGATGTTCGACGGCGAGGACGCGCTCGGCCAGGTTTCGACGATGTCGCTCGACAACCAGCGCAATCTCACGCTGGCGATTCATCGCGATCAGAAATTTCTCGCTGTGGCCGAGCAGGTCGCGGCGGAGATGAACAAGTGGGCGGCGGGTTTTTTCGGCAAACCGATCGTTGCCGACTGGCGCAAGCAGCTGGATTTTACGACCAAGATTTTTCGGGCGCGCGGACTGCATCTCGACGATCGTCACGTGCGGAGCGCGGATGGCTCCGGCTTCTCCGCATCGATCGTCGACGCCACGCTGTACATCGTCAACAACCACCGGCGGCTGATCGATTCGGGCGCGTCGATCGTCCTGTATTTGCCGAAGATCCAGACCGCTGAAGAAGCGGCGTTATGGAACGACATCCTGACGTCGCTCGAGCAGCAGCTTGGCCTCGCGAGCGGCACGGTCAAGGCCTACGTGCTGGTCGAGCAGGTTGAGGCGAGTTACCAGCTGATGGAGATCCGCGGGGCGCTCGGACTGCACTTCGCGGGCTTCAACACGGGGCGCTGGGACTACATCAACAGCGTCTCGGATGCGGTCGCATGGGACCCGGGGTTCATCAATCCCAACATCGATGCGATCACCATGACCTACGGCTACATGCGCACGTACGAGGATCGCGTGCGGCGCGCCGTCAACACGCCGGATCTCAAGGGCCAGTTTGCGCTGTGGCAGGGCGGCATGGAGCCGAACATTCCGGTTGGTTCCGAAGCCGGGGTGACCGCCGGCATGAAGCGCGCGAGCGCCGGCGCCGAGCGGGAACAGCGTGAAGGCGCGAGCGGCAAGTGGGTCGCCCACTGGAAGATGGTCCACATCGTCCGGCCGGTGTGGGAGAAAGTCGGCGATGCGAACCAGCTCGGTCGTTCGTTCCCGAAACTGACTTACACCGACAAGGACGCCGCCGATCTGACCGAGCTCGAGCCGGCGCCGCGGACCGTGCGCGGCGCGCGCGATCTGATGAGCGTGGCGATTCAGTACGGCAACGCGTTCGGCCAGGGCATGCAGGCCGCCGCGCTCAAGCCCGCCGACTTCTTCGGCAACGACGACGTGCTGTACCTGATGGAAGACATGGCGACCGGCGAGATCAGGCTGAGCATCCTGTGGGAATGGCTGCACAAGGGCGCGAAACTGACCGCGGCCGATGAGGAGACAGGCGCGAAAGAAGGCGACACCTTCTCACACCAGCTGTGCATGCGACTGTTGCGCGAGGAATACGACAAGCTGCTGAAGGCGGGCAACCGCGACGTTCACGACGACTCGAAGAAGACGACGCTGCCGATCGCGCGCGAGATCGTCGAAACCTATCTGCTCGATGAAACCAAGCTGCCCTGGTATATCGACCTGCTGAACATCACGCTCGGCAATCACGATCTGAACGAAGCGAAACGCCGCATCAAGATGCTGGCCGACGCATTTCGTGCCGACGGTACGCGAATAACGCAAAACCTCGACTTCTAACCCCCGCAGTTGCTACTGCGGCGGCAGGAGGAGGGCGTTGCCGACGTATTCGGTGATCGACAGGCGGCAGGCGTTGTCGCCGATGAACCGCGTGGCGTGCCACGTGTTCGACGGCACGTAGACGACATCGCCCTCGCTGGCGATGAACGGCTGCTGTCCTTCGAACGCGTAACGAATCTTTCCCGAGAACACCAGCCACATCTCCGCGCTCTCGGCGTGGAAGTGGCCCTTGTCGGCCGGATTGAGCGGCGGCATGTTCTTCTCGTGCCCGTAGATCACGAGCATCTCCGACTTGTCGTCGCGCACGAAGCGCCCGCCCGAATACTTTTCGTCCTTCGCCGCGGCGGCGTGGATATTCAGGTGCGGCTGATTGAATTCGTCATATCTTCCGGGACTCCGATTGATCCGCACTTCCGTCCACGCGGTTCCCGGTGACGCCGCCGGCGGCGCGGGAGCGTCCGCGTCCCGCGGATACACGGTCTTCGCGCCCGATACATTCAACGTGAATCGCAGACTCGGCGCAGTGCCAATGGTTTCGACCGTATAGATGGTCTGCCGGGGAACATTCACGAGCGCCCCGCGCGTCGCGGTGAACGGCTGCTGTCCCTCGATCTCGACGCGCACGTCGCCCTCGACAACCGCGAACCACTCGCGCGTGTCGGGATGGAAGCGCCGAGACACTTTCGTGCCCGGCGCCGCGGCCACATACGCGGCACTCAAACGGCCATCGTCGACGATCACTTCGTGCCAGTTCGGCTGGCCTTTGTATTTCGCTTTCAGATCCGCAAGCTTCACCCACGGCTTCAATCCCGCCGCGTACGCCGGCGTCTTGATCGGTTTCTCCGCCCACACGGTCGTCGGCACCGGCCGTGGCGGTTGCTGAGCTCCGGTCGGCGCGCTGCTGAGGTTAATCAGAGCGGCGAACGCGACTACCTGCGTGATGCTCATGAGCTTGATACCCTTCGGACGTGAATGTTATCCGCGACCATGTAAAAAGTCCGGAGATCAAGCAGCGAAGATCGCGGATATGTTGAGAAAAAGCGCGGTACGAATCTTGGAGTGTTACCGGTTCATAACGGAGGCAAGAAACATGAGAAAAGGTAAAACCTCAGCCGCGACGCTCGGCCTGGTCGGTGGCATTGTGCTCGGCGCCTGGATTGGGTCGGAATTGATGACCAGCCGCGATGGTGCGGCGCCCGCGCCTGTTGCCGTGACCACGCAGGCCGTTGAAGAGCCCGCGGCGCCGGCGGCGCCCGCCAAACGGAAGCGCGTGAGCTCTGCAGGCAGGGCAGCCTCCGGCACCCTGCGTGCTGCCTCTGGCGAGGCCGTCGACGCGCCGGCACCGGAAGCCGCACCCAGACTGGTGATGACGATTCCGGTGTCGGCGCCTGAACTCCACGCGCGTATGAGGCCCGTGCTGGCGCGCGGCACCAAGCTGCCGCTCGCCGTCGAAGGCTTCACGGACGCCGCGCAGTTCGCCACGCTCGCGCACGCGGCGCGCAACACGCAGGTGCCGTTCATCCTGCTGAAACATCGCGTGCTGATCCAGGGCCAGTCGCTCGAAGAGGCGATTCGCGCCTCGAGGCCAGACCTGGACGCGAAGACAGAAGCGCTGAGGGCGATGGGTGAGGCGAGAGCCGACATCTTGGCGCTGGCCACGAACTCATCGGCCAGTAACTAGGGCTTGCGGGCTTACGGGCTACGGGCTTACGGATTCAATCCGTGAGCCCGTAACTTTGTACCCGCGAGCCCGTAGCCCGCAAGCCCGTAGGACCTTTCTATCTGTCGTTAATCCTCACCGACGTCACGACGCGATTGAACGCCTGCCCGTAATTCCCCGCCTCGCGTTCCGGAACCACGGTCAGTAGATAGAACAGGTCGCCGTTGTTCAGCATCGTCGTGTGCACTTCAACACGTTCGACACCGCCGAGCGCCGAGCGGCCTTCGAGCGGCGTGACGATCGCGGTGCGGCCGGAGAGGCGGATCTGTTCCTCGCGGCCCGCCAGACGCATGCCGTCGTTGCCGCGCACGAAGCCGTCGATCAGCGTTTGAGTCGCCTCATACAAACCGCGCGATGATGCGCGCGCGACGCCGAGCTCGACGCCGTGGGTCAATGTGGTCTGACCCTCGTGATCGCCATACGCGTTCTGCGGCACGTATTTGATCGAGTTGTTCGACGACACCGGCTGCCAGTTGACCGGCACGCTCACCGTGAACAACTCTCCGCCCTGCAGCGTTCGATACTGGCGCGACGGCGCGGGCACCGCTTCACCAATACGTCCGACCGAGCCGCCCGATCGACCGCCGCCGTTGCCGCCCATGCCGCCGTTACGTTCGAGCTCCGCCATCGTGCGCGCCGGAGGCATCGACGCGAGCCGCGATCGCGCCTGCTTGAATCCGGCATCGCTCGGCCGGTTGCCGATCTTCAGCTTCGCCGCTTCCTGGTTGATGGACTGCGTGCGGTTGCCGGGATTGGGATGGCTGCTCAGCCACTCCGGCCCGCCTCGCTTGCCCTCCTTCTGGATCGTCTCGAACATCTGCGCGAGCGCGCGCGGGTCATAGCCGGCGCGCGCCATGATCTGCGCGCCGATCAGGTCCGCCTGCCTCTCGTACTCGCGGCTGTATTTCATCAGCCACGTGCCGAGGCCGAACTGCGAACCCTGCTGAATGACCTGGCCCCAGCCGC
>JAYWEJ010000163.1:0-4213 GCA_043779345.1 Acidimicrobiia bacterium
AGATGTGTGGGTTCGCCCATTCGATCTTGGTAATGGCGCCCTTCAACATGATCGGCTTCTCGCGATCGTATTGGGCCGCGAAGGAATGATGCGCCGCGAGCGAAAGGCCGGACGCCAGGACGGCGACCGTGATCAACAGAGCCGCGATGCCGCGCTTCATTTCAACCTCCTGATGGCCCGACGGCCTGATGGCCTGATGGCCTGTTTCACGCCTGGTGCGAAATCGTTCCGCCGACGACGGTGCGGACGACCTGGATGTCTTTGATCTTCTCGACATCGATGGTGTGCGGATCGTCGGCGAGCACGACGTAGTCCGCCAGCTTGCCGGCGGTGATCGAGCCCTTGCTCGCTTCCTCGCCAGAGGCCCACGCGCCGTTGTAGGTGTTGACGGCGATCGCTTCGCTGACGCTGATCCGCTGGTTGGCGCCCCACACCTTGCCGTCCCAGCCCCGGCGCGTGACCATGCCCTGGATGCCCATCAGCGGCGCGAACGGACCCGGGCTGAAATCCGACCCGGCGCAGGCGTAGATGCCGGCATCGATCAGCGAGCGGAACGCCATCGCGTTCTTCATGAACTCCTCGCCGTAGTACACGAACTTGTCGGGATTGTAGTACGCGTAGGTGGTGAAGAGCGCCGGCACGGCGCCCATTGCCTTCATCCGCGCGATCAGCGACGGATTGAGCATCGTGCAGTGGGTGATCTTCGGACGCGCGTCCGGCCGCGGCAGCAGCTTCAGCGCGCGCTCCATGGCGGTGAGATACATGTCGATGGCGACATCGCCGTTGGCGTGGCAATTCACCTGGATGCCGGCGCGATGCACGCGCTCAACCCACGCGTTCAACGTCTCCTGTGTCTCGGTGATGTTGCCCTTGTAGGGCGGCGTCACGTTCGGATACGGCATCGACAGCGCCATCGTCCGCTCGGAGAACGAGCCGTCAACGGTGTGTTCCGAGGTGGCGCCGAGCTTGATCCAGTCATCGCCGAAGCCGCTCTGGATGCCGGCACTGATCATCGCCTCGAGCGATCGCCCGTTCACTTCGTAACTGATGCGATGCTTCAGATCGCCGCGGGCGCGCACGTCCTGCATCGCCGGCAGGTTGCCGCCCTCGTGATGCACGCAGGTCAACCCGTAGCGCGCGAACTGTTTCGAGATGTGCGCGATGCCGTCACGCGCACGCGTTTCCATCTCTGCCGGCGTGTAGGTACGCCGCGTGCCGACCTTGCTGAACGGCGCCGATGCGAGATCGGTGACGCGGCCGTTCAGGTTGCCGTTGGCATCCTTGTCGTAGGTCCCGCCCATCGGGTTGGGCGTGTCCTTCGTGACGCCGGCCATTGCGAACGCCTTGCTGTTATAGAAGTAGGTGTGGCCGCCGCGGTGCCGCACGATCACCGGATGGTCGGAAGAGACCTCGTCGAGATCGTGCATGTTGATCAGGCGCTTGTCGCTGACCTTGGTGTCGTCGAAGAAGTAGCCCTCGACCCAGGTGCCCGCCGGCGTCTTCTGCGCGCGCTCTCGCAGCTTGCCGATGATGCTGCGGATGCTGACGAATTCCACCTCGAATGGATTGCCGACGAGCACCTCGTTCAGCAGCACTTCCCCGCCGGCGTGGTTGTGGCAGTCGATGAAGCCGGGCACCACCGTCATGCCCTTCGCGTCGAACGTTTGCGTATTCTTCCCGGCCAGGTTTCTGACGTCACTCGTCGAACCGACCGCCACGAAGCGCCCGCCCGACACCGCGAACGCCTCGGCGCGCGGCGCCCGCGCGTCCATGGTGTAGATTTTCGCGTTGATCACGATGAGATCGGGGCTGGTGCCTCCCGTAGTTGCTTGCGGCGACTGCGCCCGCACGCCCGCCGCCAGCTCCGGTGCACTGGCGATGGCCGCGAGGGAAGCGCCTGCGGCGTTGATGAATTGACGGCGATTCTGACGGTTGGCCATGACGATCCTCGCCGGTAATCCTACCTGCGATCGACCGTGGCCTGACCCCAACTTAGCGAAACGCTAATTTTCGAAGCCTGACCCCAACTTAGCGCGCTAGGCGAGGAACTTCAGCAGCTCCGCGTTGATCCGCTCCGCATGCGTCCACAATACGCCGTGCGGTCCGCCGGCGAGCTCCACGAGCGTGCAGTTCTTGATCATCTTGACCTGCCGGCGTGACGTCGCATCGGGGGGCAGGATGCGATCGGCGTCGCCGTGCAAGATGAGCGTCGGCACGGTGTTCTTCGGCAGGTTCTTGCGGAAGTCCTCAATCCAGCAGTCGACGCACGCCAGGGTCCCGATGGCTGATGCGAAGCACGCGACGTTCCAGTTGTCTTCGAGCACGCGCTCGCTCACGAGCTTCCCGCCCGTCACGTCGTAGTTGTAGAAATTCTTCAGGAACTCCATCAGGAACGCCGGGCGGTCTTTGACAATCGCCGCCTTGATGTCCGCGAACACCTTGGCATCCACGCCGTCAGGATTGTCCGGAGTCTTGACGAGATACGGTCCGAGCGTGCCGATCAGGACGGCCTTGCTGACGCGCTTCGCCCCGTACTTCGCGAGGTAGCGAGTGACCTCGCCCGATCCCATCGAGAAACCAACGAGCGCCACCTTCTTAAGATTGAGCTTTCTCAGCAGCTTATCGAGATCGGATGCGAACGTGTCGTAGTCGTATCCGACTGTCGGCTTGCTCGAACGCCCGAAGCCGCGGCGATCGTAGGTGATGACGCGATGGCCGGCCTCGAGCAGCGCCGCCGTCTGCTTTTCCCACGACGCGCCACTCAGGGGCCAGCCGTGGATCAAGACGACGGGCGCTCCCTTGCCGTGGTCTTCGTAATACAGCTTGATGGGTGCGGAGTTCTCTTTGCCGACGGTCAGGGTCGCCATGGCAACAAGCCTGCGCCCACAGGACCGTACCGTCAAGCAAACTCGACGCTCGAGCCGGCCTTTGCATCGCACTGATGGGTCGGCGAGCAACTGTTTCGTTTTGAACAGTCGCGGCGTTTCGCCGGACCTAGCATGGGGGTATGGCCAAGGTCCTGCTCGCAGAATTTATCGACACCAATCGCGCCGAGATCATCCGGCGTTGCGAAGTGAAGGTGAACGAGAGGTCCGGGCCGGCGCCATCCAGCCGCCACCTCACCGAGGGAGTACCACGGTTCCTGGATCAGCTGGTGCACGAGTTGGGCGACGGACCATCGAAGAACCATGAGATCAGCACGAGCGCGAGCAAGCACGGGAAAGAGTTGCTGGCCGAGGGGTTTACCATTGGGCAGGTGGTCCACGACTACGGTGACATCTGTCAGTCGGTCACCGAGCTGGCCGTGATATTGGCGGAGCCGATCGACGCGGATGACTTTCGCACCTTGAACCGGTGCCTTGACGATGCCATCGCGGGCGCCGTCACCGAATACTCGCGTGGCGAAGACCTGTCCAGCGACGGCGAAAAACAGAAGCTCCGGGTCCTCCTCAACACGGCGATCAGGGCGTTCGAGGCGCTCCGAACAGGGAACGTCGGCTTCGCGGGGACGACCTCGACCGTCGTCCACAGTTGCCTCCTCAAGATGCGAGCCGAGATGGATCGCGCGGCAGCCGGGGCGGGCGGATCTCAATCGACGACCGGCACGACGACTCCCGCTTGAGCGGATGCCGGTTTCCGGAACGATGTTTGCTCCCTGTGTGGTCATGGCCAAGACCACACAGCTCAGGAACTACGCCGGCAGGAAACTAGCCCGTCGGTTGACCCGCTCCATTCCCTACATTGGCGCCTTCATCGCGATAGCGACGCTTGGAAGTGCCATCCGCCGCAAAGGCTGGCTCCGAGGCGTCATCCATTCCGGATTGGACGCGATCCCTTTCGTCGGCGGCGCCAAGAACCTTGCGGAAGCGGCGCGAGGCCGCGACTTTTTGGCCGACCGAGCCACCGCGCGCGCCGTCAGCACGGTTCCAAGACCACATCTGCGGTAATACCAGGGTTGCTTCGCTACTTCACAGCGAAGATGTGCTGTTGTCCTCGGACGATCAGCATGCCCTCAGAGATCGCGGGCGTTGCCATCAAGGCTTCGCCCATGCGATTGATGGCGATTAGTTCATACTTCGTTCCCGCCTTCCCGCCGCTGAGGAAGAACAGATCCACGCCGATGATCGGCGACGGCACCTTGACTTGCGTGTCATCTTTGAGCCGCCACAACTCCTTGCCGGTGATCGGATCGTAACCGCGGTAGTACTTCGAT
>JAYWEJ010000164.1:0-9970 GCA_043779345.1 Acidimicrobiia bacterium
CCGGTCTCGGGCAGCTTGGCCGGCGAATCGATCTCGATGACCTCGCCGTCGGTCTTGGTGACGCGATACAACACGCCCGGCGCGGTCGTGACGAGGTCCATGTTGAATTCGCGCTCGAGACGCTCCTGCACGATCTCCATGTGCAGCAGGCCCAGGAAGCCGCAACGGAACCCGAAGCCGAGCGCGACCGAGGTTTCCGGCTCGAAGAAGAACGCGGCGTCGTTGAGGCGCAGCTTCTCGAGCGAGTCGCGCAGCTCCGCGTACTGATGGCTCTCGACCGGGTAGAGGCCGGCGAACACCATCGGCTTCAGTTCCTTGAAGCCGGGGAACGGCGCCGGCGTCGGCCGGAGGGTGTCCGTCACGGTGTCGCCAATCTGCGCGTCGGACACCACCTTGATGCCGCAGGCGATGAAGCCGACTTCGCCGGGACCCAGCTGATCGACCGGGATCGGCTTGGGCGAGAACACGCCCAGCGATTCGACCTCGTGGTCCTGCTTGGTGTTCATCAACGTGACTTTGGTCGAATTCCGGATCGTGCCCTCGAGCACGCGGACGACGATGACGACGCCGCGATACGAGTCATACCAGGAATCGAAGATCAGCGCTTTCAACGGCGCATCGGGATCGCCGTCAGGCGGCGGCACGCGGTGGACGACGGCTTCGAGAATCTCTTTGACGCCGCGGCCGTCCTTGCCGCTGGCGAGAATGGCGCCGTCGCTATCGAGCCCGATGATTTCTTCGAGCTGGCGCTTCGCCTCGTCGGGCTGCGCCGACGGCAGATCGATCTTATTGATGATCGGGATGATCTCGAGGTTGTTCTCCACCGCGAGATACGCGTTCGCCAGCGTCTGGGCCTCGACGCCTTGCGAGGCGTCGACGAGCAGCAGGGCGCCTTCGCACGCGGCCAGCGAGCGGGTCACCTCGTAACTGAAGTCGACGTGGCCCGGCGTGTCGATCAGGTTGAGGATGTAGGTCTTGCCGTCGGAGGCGGTGTAGTTAAGCCGGACCGGATGCGCCTTGATGGTGATGCCGCGCTCCCGCTCGAGGTCCATGCTGTCCAGGACCTGCGCCGACATCTCGCGCATCTGCAGCGCGCCCGTGATTTCGAGAAAGCGGTCGGCCAACGTCGATTTCCCGTGGTCGATGTGCGCAATGATGGAAAAGTTACGAATGTGGGGCTGCTTCACCGGCGGTTCAGTCCTTTATTATGACTCATGCCTGACCAGGACCAGACCGGCTTCAGCAGGGTCTGCCCGTCGTGCGGGCGCCGGGTACCCCGCAACGTCGCCGCCTGCCGTTGCGGCGTGGAGCTTCCGGCCGAGTCGTTCTCCGAGGCCGCCGCGCTCCCGGAGCCGTCGAGCGGCGGACCGAGCATCCTGATTGCCCTGATCGTCGGCGCGCTCGTGCTCGGCGGAGCGGCTTATTGGTTCCTCTTGCGCCCGGCGCCGGCGAGCACGGCGACCGACGCCGCCGGTGACGAACAAGCGCCCGACGGCGGCCCCGCGTCCACGGCCGCGGGCGCGTCCCCCCAGGCGCGCGCCTGGGATGCCGCGGCCAACGCCAGGGAAGCCGAGGCCGGCAAGCCCGCTGAAACGCCGGCGGCCGCGCCGGCACCGGCCGCGCCAACACCGCTGTCGGCGTCAACCGAGGAGATGGTCGATCGCGTGATGCCGGCGGTGGTGCTGATCGAAACCACGACCGGCCGCGGCAGCGGCTTCTACGTGCGGCACGACACGCTCATCACCAACGTCCACGTCGTGAACAACGACGGCTACGTCACGCTGCGCCGCAGCGACGGCACCACCCAAAGCGCACGCGTCGAATCAAAGGCGCCGGCCTACGACCTCGCGATCCTGAAAGTGGCGGCGCCGTCGGCGTCGCAGGTGGTGATCCCGATGGGCACCGCGCACTCGCTCCGTCCCGGACAGGAAATCATCGTCATCGGCTCGGCGCTCGGCACCTTGCAGAACAGCGTGTCGAGGGGCATCGTCAGCGGCTTGCGCCAGAGCGGCGGCGCAACGCTGGTGCAAACCGACGCGGCAGCCAACCCTGGCAACAGCGGCGGACCGATGCTCGATCGCAACGGCTCGGTCATCGGCGTCACCACCATGGGCTACAAAAACGCCGAGGGATTGAATTTCGGCGTCGCGATCGATCACGCGCGCGACCTGCTCGAAGGCCGCCAGGTGAATCTCGCCGGCAGCCAGCGCGGGTTGACCGACATCCAGTCGCAGTCGCGCGGATCGGAAAGCGAACGACAACAGCAACAGGGAGAGGAACAGCTGCGCGGGCGCATCGGCCAGCTGGCCCAGAGCGCGTCGGTGCTCGACGACGGATGGAAGCGATACCGCTCGCAGTGCTACAAATCGCCGATTCCCGGCAGCTACGATCGCGAATGGTTCGCCATGGTCGCACCAGGCGGCATGCCCAATAACGCCGGCGCCGGCTGCCCTTCCTTTTACACGGCCATGGACAGCGACATTAAGCAGTTCCAGTCGCTGATGCGGCGCACCATCAGCGACGCGCGGCGGGCGAACGTGCTGCCCGGCACGGTCCGCGATCTGCTGCGCACGAACCGGCTCGATTTCGACTGGGAACGATAACACTACGCTACTTGCACCGGTTCAGATTCTGACCACCCGTCGGCGCCAACGCTCGCGCGCGCATTCCCGAAGCCAGGTTGGATGGGACGATTGTGACACAAAGTGCTAGCATCGCCCTTCGATGCAATGCCGCGGCGATGTCCCGACACCTGCCCTTCTTCTCGATCTCGACGCCTTCGAAGACAACATCGCCAGGATGGCCTCGCATCTGAAGACGCGCGGCAAGGCGTTCCGGCCGCACGGCAAGACCCACAAGTGTCCCGAGGTGGCTCGCGCGTTGATCCGCGCCGGCGCGGTCGGCTGTTGCGCGGCGCGGTTGAGCGAAGCGGAAGTATTTGCGGAGTTCGGCATCCCGGGGCTGCTCGTCACCACTGCTGTGATCGGCAAGGACAAAATCGCGCGCGCGGTGGCGCTGGCGATCAAGGCGCCCGACACGATCTTCGTAGTTGACGATTGGCAGAACGTGCGCGACGTCAACGAGGCGGCCGGCACGCGCAGCACGCCAATCAACCTGGCGGTCGATCTGTTCTTCGGCCGTACCGGGATCGCGCCGGGACAGCCGGCCGTTGAACTGGCGCAGTTGATCGACTCGTTGCCGAACGTCACGTTCGTCGGGCTGCAGTCGTACGACGGCGCCGCCGCCCACACCACTCCCTTCGACGCGCGATCGGCGCGGACCAAAACGACGATGGGCAAGGCGGTGGAGACGCGAACGATGATCGAGCGCGCCGGCATCGCGTGTCCGCTCGTCACCGGCGGGTCGACGGGCACGTATCGATTCGACGCGGACAACCCTGGCATGACCGAGCTGCAACCCGGCAGCTTCGTGTTCATGGACATGGAGTACGGCACGATCGGCGGTCCCGACGGATCCGACTACCGCGACTTCACGCATGCGCTGACGGTGGTGACGACGGTGGTGTCGAGGCCGCCGGGTTTCGCGATTGTCGACGGCGGCTACAAGGCGTTCTCGACCGATCGGCCGTTCACGCCGAAGCCGATCGGCATCGACGGCGTCACCTACGGGTGGGCCGGCGATGAACACGGGCGGCTCGATCTGTCGAACGCGTCGCGCGATCTCAAGGTCGGCGATCGCGTCGAGTTCATCCCGCCGCACATCGATCCCACCGTTAATCTCTACGACAACATCTACGCGCTGCGCGGCGACCGCGTCGAAGCCATCTGGCCAGTTGCCGCTCGTGGGAAAAGTCAATAAGCGATGAGCGTGTCGCTGCAGCGTGACCTCGAGCGCGCGATCGATGGCGAGGTCCGTTTCGACCGCGTCTCGCGCGCGCTCTATTCAACCGACGCCAGCGTCTACCAGATCGAGCCGCTGGGCGTCGTGATTCCCCGGACCTCGGAAGCGGTGATCCGCGCGGTCGATGTGGCGGCCCGGCACGGCGTGCCGATCACGCCGCGAGGCGGCGGCACCTCGCAGGCCGGCCAGTCGATTGGCTCGGGGATCGTGCTCGACACCTCGAAGCACCTGAACCGGATCCTCGAGGTCAATCCCGACGAGCAGTGGGCGCGCGTCGAACCCGGCGTCGTGCTCGATGAGCTGAACGCGAATCTTCGCCGGCACAACCTGCGCTTCGCGCCGGATGTGTCGTCGGCCAGCCGCGCCACCGTAGGCGGCATGATGGCCAATAATTCAAGCGGCGCCCGATCGGTCTTGTACGGCAAGACCATCGATCACGTGATCGAGCAGCGCGTGGTGCTGTCGGACGGCGGGCTCGCGCATTTTCGTCCGATCTATCGCCGCGACGCCGTCGTCGGTGGCGACAGCATCGAAGCGCGCGCGTATCGCGACATCCCCGAGCTCGGCGTCCGGCACGCCGGTGAAATCGAGCGCCGCTTCCCCAAAGTGCTGCGGCGGGTTGGCGGCTACAACCTGGATGCCTTCGTCGATCCGCTCCTGCCGATCGACCTGACCCGCATCATGATCGGTTCCGAGGGCACGCTCGGCTTCATCGTCGACGCCAAGATCGGGCTCGTGCCACTGCCGAAGCAGAAATCCGTCCTGACCGTCGAGTTCGATCACCTCCTCGATGCGCTCGCCGCCACGCCGCTGATCCTCAAGCACGGACCCTCGGCGGTCGAAGTGATGGACGACTTCATCCTGTCGCACGCCAAGAGCCACCGGGCGCTCGAGGCGCAGCGGCGCACCATGATCAGCGCCGACGGATCGTCGCTGCTGTGCGTGGAGTTCTATGCCGATCACGCCGACGAGCTGAAGACGCGGATGGATGCGGTGGAGCGCGAGCTCGCGCCAATGCGGCCGCGCCAGCTACGGCAGGTGGTCGATGCGGCGGCACAGGCGGCGATCTGGAGCTTCCGGGAAGCCGCGCTCGGACTGTCGACGGCCATGAAGTCGGACGGCAAGGCGGTTTCGTTCGTTGAGGACACCGCGGTCGCCCCCGAGAAGCTGCGCGACTACATCGAGCGCTTCCTCGGCATCGTGCGGCGCCACCACACGACGGCCGGCGTCTACGCACATGCGTCGGTCGGCTGCCTGCACGTCAGGCCGGTGGTGAATCTCAAGACCGCGGACGGCGTCGCCAAGTTCGAGGCGATCGCAAATGAAGTGGCCGACCTGGTGCTCGAGTTCGGCGGCGCCCTCTCGGGCGAGCATGGCGACGGCCTGGTGCGCGGTGCGTTCAACGAAAAGATGTTCGGCTCGGAGCTCTACCAGGCGTTCCGGCAGGTCAAGAAGACCTTCGATCCGAACGGGATCTTCAATCCCGGCCGCATCGTCGACACGCCGCCGATTACGTCGCACCTCAGGTACGGCGCCGGGTATGCGACGCCCTCGCCGGCAACGTTCTTCGATTTCTCCGATCACGCCGGCTTCGGAGGCGCGGTCGAAATGTGCAGCGGCGTCGGGCTCTGCCGCAAGAAGCGCGAGGGCACGATGTGCCCGTCGTACATGGTCACGAGTGAAGAAGCCCATTCCACACGCGGCCGCGCCAACACGCTGCGCCTTGCGATGGCCGGGCAGCTCGGCGACGCCAAGCTCTCGGATGAAGGCGTGCTCGAGGTCCTCGACCTCTGCCTGGAGTGCCGCGCCTGCAAGAGCGAATGCCCGGTCGGTGTCGACGTGGCGCGATTCAAGAGCGAGTTCCTAGCCGGCTACTGGGATCGCCGCGGCATGTCGCTGTCCGCGCACGCATTCGGTAGCGCCCACGCAGCGGCGGTCGTTGGAAGCGCATTGGCACCGCTGTCGAACGCCGTCGCGAACAGCCGTCTCGGCAAGTGGATCGCCGAACAGTTGATCGGTGTCGATCGGCGACGATCGCTGCCGCAGTGGACTCGGCACACGTTACGCAAGCAGATCAGGGATCAGGGATCAGGGATCGGGGATCAGGGGAATCGCGCCTTCCTGTTTGCCGATACGTTTACCGATCACGCCGACCCGGAGATCGGGCTTGCCGCGATCGAGGTGATGACCGCCGCCGGCATTGCGGCGCAGGTCGCTCCGAACGTGTGTTGCGGCCGGCCGCTGATCTCACAGGGCCGGTTGTCCGAAGCCCGCCGTCTCGCCGCGGCCAACGTGCACGCTCTCTACGACGCGGCGCACCACGGCCACGCGATCGTGTTCGTTGAACCCAGCTGCCTGTCCGCCGTTCGTGAAGATGCGCCGGACCTGTTGCGCGGCGAGCTGCAGCGCCGCGCCCGCGTGGTCGCGCAGCACGCGGTGCTCTTCGAGGAGTTCCTGGAGCGTGAATGCGCGGCCGGCCGCGCCACCCTCGCCTTGAAGCCGGGGCCGGGCGAGGTGCTGCTCCACCCGCACTGCCACCAGCGATCGATGGGCCTGGCGGCGCCGGCCAAGGCGCTGCTGTCGCGGATTCCGTCGGCGAAGGTCGTCGATCTCGATGCCGGCTGCTGCGGCATGGCCGGCTCGTTCGGCTACACCCGCGATCACTACGACATCTCGCTGGCGATCGCCGAGCGCAAGCTGCTGCCGGCGGCCCGGGCGATGGCGCCCGGGTCGGTGCTGGTCGCGGCGGGCACGTCCTGCCGCCACCAGGTCGCCGATTTCGCCGGCGTCACGGCGGTGCATCCCGCCGTACTATTGCGGTCGCTCCTCCGCCCGGAACAGGACACCCGATGAACCTTGCCTGGATCTCGCTCGCCGCGCTGGTCGTCGCCATCACCCTGAGCATGGTGACGAGCGTCAACGTCGGCGTGGTGTCGCTGGCTTTGGCGTGGATCGTCGGCGTCTACCTGGGCGGCATGCCGGTGCGGGACGTCATCGGTACGTTCCCGATCGATCTCCTGATCAACCTGGTTGGCGTGACGCTGCTGTTCGGCATGGCCAACAACAACGGCACACTCGGCCGCATCGCGGCCCGCGCGGTCCGCGCCTGCCGCGGCAGCGCCGGCGTGATGCCGATCATGTTCTTCCTGATCGCGGTCACGCTGTCGAGCATCGGGCCCGGCAACATCGCGACGACGGCGATCATGGCGCCGATGGCGATGGCGGTGGCAATGCGCGCGGCGATACCGCCGTTCCTGATGGCCCTGATGGTCGGCAACGGCGCGCAGGCCGGCGCACTCTCACCCGTCGCGCCGACCGGGCTGATCGTCAACAAGGCGATGAACGAGATTGGCCTCGGCGGCCACGAAATCTCGACCTATTTCAACAACCTGATGGCGCATGTGGTGGTCACGTTCGTCGCCTATTTCGTGCTGGGCGGATGGAAACTGTTTACGCGGAAGCGGGTGGCGCCCGTGCAGATGGCGCAGTCGGATCAAGCCGGCGCGCGCGGTGACGACGAGGTCGTGAACATCGAACCGTTCGAGCGACGGCACTGGCTGACGCTCGCCATCCTGGTCACGCTCGTCAGCGTCGTGGTGGGGTTCAAGGCGCAGGTCGGATTGGCGGCTCTCACCGGCGCGGCGATCTTGTCGCTACTGAAAGCGGCCGACGAGAAGGACGCGATCAAGAAGATGCCGTGGGGCGTGATCCTGATGGTGTGCGGCGTGACCGTGCTGATCGGCGTGCTGTCGGCGCAGCGCGGTATCGAACTGTTCACCGAACTCCTGGCGCGCCTGGCCACGCCCGGAACGGTGACGTTCGTGATCGCGCTCGTCATCGGCGCGGTGTCGGTCTATAGCAGCACATCAGGCGTGGTGCTGCCCGCGTTCCTGCCGACGGTGCCCGGGCTGGCGGAGCGACTCGGCGTGGAACCGTTATCGATCGCCGCATCGATGTACGTCGGCGGGCACCTCGTCGATCTCTCGCCGCTCTCCACCATTGGCGCGCTGTGCATTGCGGCGCTGCCCAACGAAGCGGACGCGAAGAAGTTGTTCAATCAGCTGCTGTGGTGGGGGCTTTCGATGATGCTGGTCGGCGCCGTGATCTGTTGGATCTTGTTCTGACGGGCCAACAGGCCAATAGGCTAATAGGCCACTAGTACCAGTTGGGTTTGCGGCCGGCCAGGAACGCGGTCACGCCTTCCCTGAATTCCTGCGACGCGTAGCATTCGCGGATGATGTCGTCCCCGGCGCCGGCCGGCGGGCGGCGATGTTCGCGCAAGCGCGTCAGCATCTTCTTGGTTGCGGCAATCGTGCTGCAGGCGCGCGTTGAGAGTTCCGCCGCCATCTTGAATGTTTCCTGCTCGAGCTGGGCCGACGGCACGAGTGCGCTGGCGAGCCCGGCGGCCTGGGCTTCCCGCGCGTCGATCATCCGGCCGGTCAGCAATAGATCGCGCGTCAGCGCCGGTCCGATCAGATCGACCATCCGCGCCGTGTTCGCCATCGACAGGCAATTGCCGAGCGTGCGCGATACCGGCACGCCGAACCGCGCCCGCTCCGAGCAGATGCGCAGGTCGCACGCCATCGCAATCGCGCAGCCGCCGCCGGCGGCGGCGCCGTCGATCTCCGCGATCGTCGCGATCGTCAACCCCTCGATGCGATCGATCACGGCGTCGAGCCGGCGCTCGTAGGCGACGCCGTCCTCGCCGGTGTCGAACTCACGGAACTGCGAAATGTCGGTGCCGGCCGCGAAGGCGCCGCCCGATCCGCGTATGATGAGCACACGCACGTTGCGGTTCGCCTCTGCCGAGTCACAGGCCTCCACCAGTGCGTCGTACATATCCCACGTGAGCGCATTACGCGCTTCGGGGCGATTCACAGTCACAATCGCGACGGATTCGTTGATGTCCCAGGCGACATTGCTCGATGGCATAGTGGTTCTCGATGCGACCCAGGTAATGGCCGGGCCGTACTGCGCGATGTTACTGGCGGATATGGGCGCGCGCGTCATCAAAGTCGAACCGCCCGCCGGCGACTCGACGCGCAGCATGGCCGGCGCCCGCGGCAACGACAGCCCCGCATTCAATGCCGTCAACCGCGGCAAACAAGGCATTGTCCTCGATCTCAATCACGAGCAGGGCCGCGCCGTCTTCACACGGCTCGCCCGGACGTCCGACATCCTCGTCGAGAACTACCGGCCGGGCGTGATGGCGAAGCTCGGTGTCGACTACGCCACGCTGCGTGCCGAGAACCCGCGCCTGATCTACGCCTCGATCTCAGGGCACGGGCAGTCGGGGCCGTGGTCCTCGAAAGGCGGCTTCGACCTGATCGCGCAGGGACTCTCCGGCGTGATGTCGGTCACGGGCACCGCGGATGGCGCGCCGGTCAAAGCCGGGATCCCGCTCACCGACCTCGGCGCCGGACTGTTCGCGCTCGTCGGCATCCTCGCGGCGCTGCATCATCGATCGAAGACCGGTGAAGGCCAGCACGTCGACACCTCGCTCGTCGACGCCGGCCTGGCGTTGTCGGTGTGGGAAGTGACCGACTACTTCACCTCGGGACAGGTGCCGGGCCCGCTTGGATCGGCGCACCGCATGACGGCCCCGTACCAGGCCTTCAAGTGCGCGGACGGCTACGTGACGATCGGCGCCGCCAACGATCGCAACTTCGCGAAGCTGGCGCGCGTGCTCGGGCATCCGGAATGGATCGCCGATCCGAGCTTCGCCGCCGATCACCAGCGCGTCGCCCATCGCAGCGAGCTCGCGGCGATGATCGAGGCGGTCACGGCAAAGCAGCCACGAGCGTTCTGGATCGCCGAGCTCGAGAACGCCGGCATTCCCTGCGGCCCGATCCTCGACTACCAAGACGCGCTGACGACGCCGCAGGCGATCGCGCGCGAGATGACCGTCGACGTCGATCACCCGACGCTCGGTCCGCTGCGCACGCTCGGCACGCCAATCAAGATGTCAGCGACGCCGCTCAATCCGAAGCGCCGCGGCCCCATGCTCGGCGAGCACACCGACGAGGTGCTGGCGGAGGCCGGTTACAGCGGCGACGACATCGAACAGCTGCGCTCCACCGGCGCCGTGGGATAAACGCCGGTTCGACGA
>JAYWEJ010000165.1:0-4196 GCA_043779345.1 Acidimicrobiia bacterium
GGCACCTCGCATCGGACGCGATTGTGGAAGATCGGCGATCGCGATCGCTTCATGCGCGGCGAGCCGCTCAACATCATTCGCGTGCCGTAGCGGCCTGCCTCGCCGGCTCCGACTGGCCTTATCATCTGAGGCATCGTGCGCAAGTTCGACGTGGTGATGCTGGCGATCATCCTGCTGATCGCCGCCGGCCTTCGCGTGTGGGCGCCGTGGGATGACGTCCTTGGCTCGACCCGCGTCAATTTTCTCGAAACCGACTCGTGGTACCACGTGCGCCTCGCCGAGAGCCAGGTTCGCAATTTCCCGCATCGCATTACGGTCGATCCTTACGCCGCGCCCGACGGCCAGTACGTCGCGGTCGCGCCGCTGCTCGACACCATCGTCGCCACCGCTGCGTTCGTGACGCGGGGCCGCAGTGCGCCGGAGCAGTACATCGAGCGCGTCGCGGCGTTGGTCCCGGCGATCGCCGGCGTGCTTGCGGTGCTCGCCGTCTGGGCGCTGGCCACCGTCGCGTTCGATCGCCGGGCGGGATTCATCGCCGGACTGCTCGCGGCCATCCTGCCCGGACATTTTCTCGACCGCACCTTGATCGGCTTTGTCGATCATCACGCGCTCGAAGTGCTGTTGTCGTTTGCGACCGTGACCGCGATTTGCTATGGCAGCCTCGCCGCCGCCGGCATCTGCCTCGGCCTGTATCTGCTCGCGTGGGCCAGCGGTTCCTACTTTGTGTTCATCCTCGCGGTGTGGATCGTCCTGACCGCGATGCTCGCGCCGGATCGGCGGGCGCCGGCGGGGCGATTCATGGCGATCACCGCCGCCATCGCGCTGGCGATCGTGCTGCTGTTCCAGGATCCCGATCTCTTCCGCTACAACACGCAGGTCGCCGCGCTGGCAGGCTTGCTCCTGATCTCGCTCGCGGTGATGCGTTTTGCCGGCCATCTCGTGAAGGCGATCGGCATCATCACGCTCGCGGGCATCGCGATCGTGATGCTGGTCTGGATGGTGCTGCCGGGCCTGTTCTACCAGGTCCTGAACGACCTCAATCGCTTCCTTCCCGATCCGACCCGCATGGCCGTGCTCGAGGCGCGGCCGCTGTTCCTGTACACCGGCAACTGGACCTGGTCGCAGCCGTGGGTGTTCTTCCGCAGCGGCTTCTACGTCGGCCTCGTCGCGGTGGTGTGGCTTGCGGTGGTGACGGCGCGATCGCGGCGGATCGACCACCTCCTGATTCTCTGCTTCACCGTTGCAAACTATCTCGCGACGGTCGGACAGAACCGCTTCGGCTATTACCTGGTGCCGTCGACGGCGGTGGTCATCGCGTGGCTGGCGGTCAGGATCCTCGACTGGGGCGGCGTGCCGCACGCCGGCAATCCGAACCCGCCGCTCAAGCGGCCGCTGCCGTTTCAACGCGAGATCGCGGTCATCGCGATTGCCGGCATCGTGGTGGCGCCGAATATCGTGCCCGCGGCGATCACGACGACGCGCGTCGGCGGCATGCCCACCTACTGGTTCGACGCGATGGAGTGGCTGCGCACGAACACGCCGGAGCCGTTCACGCCGACGGATCACTACTACGCGCGCTACGAGAAAACCAATCCGCCGGCATCGTTCACCGTCATGAACTGGTGGGACCAGGGCTACTGGATCATGCAGACGGCGCGGCGTGTGCCGATCAGCAATCCCACGCAGAACGGCGCCGACACGGCAGCGAGATTCCTGACCGCGACCGACGAGTCCGACGCGCTGGCCCAACTCGCCGCCGCCCGCGCGCACTACGTGATCGTCGACTGGGAGCTGCCGTTCCGAGAAGGTCCCGCCGGCTCGCTCGCTGGACGTTTCGAGAATCTTGCCGGCTGGGCCGGAATTCCGACGTCGCGTTTCTACTCGCTGTGTTTTTCGCGGCAGTCGGACGGGGAGGCCTGGGAGCCCCTGTGGATTTATCGCGAAGCCTATTACCAGACGATGGCGTATCGGCTGATGGTGTTGGGTGGGGCGGCCGCGCGGCCTGCCAACAATTCCTACGTCGCACAGATCAACGAGCGCACCGACACGACGGGCCGGCGCTTCTGCGAGGTGGTCAACCGGTGGCAGTTCGCCGAGCCAGAGGAAGCGAAGCAGTCCGCGGCGCAGCGCGGTTCCGGATTCGAAGCGGTGGGGCTGACGCCGTGGCAGCCGGCGTTCGCGGTGCCCGCGATCGCCGGCTTGAAGGTGGCAGCTGAATTCCGCGATGCGGATCAGCAGGCCAACGAATCGCCGATGGTGAGGATCTTCGAAGTTACTCCGCGCGCAGCGCCGTTGCCGGATCGGTAGCCGCCGCTCTACTGGCCGGCGTCCATGCCGCGATCGCCAGGACGATCAGGAAGAACAGCGCGGTCCCCCCGAATGACACCGGGTCGACCGGCGGCACGCCGACCAGCATGACTTGCGCGAG
Organism: Acidimicrobiia bacterium; assembly: GCA_043779345.1. GTDB lineage: Bacteria > Acidobacteriota > Vicinamibacteria > Vicinamibacterales > UBA2999 > 12-FULL-67-14b. The sequence goes on from JAYWEJ010000165.1 coordinate 2,429, forward strand.
CGTGCCGATGGCCGCTGCCAGGACCAGACCGATCAGGCCGCCGATGCCGCCCAACACCCCGGCCTGCTTGAGCACCATGACGCGCATGTCGGCATGCGAGGCGCCGAGCGCCATGCGGATCGCGATCTCGCGCGTGCGCTGAGTGACGAGAAACGCCATCAGTCCGTATAGCCCGAGCGCGGCGAGGAAGATGCCGATCGTGCCGACGCTGCCCGAGATCCACGCCACGAATTTCTGCGGCAGCAAGCCAAGCGCGGTCGCATCGTCAAAGGATTGCAGCATGACGATCGGCACATTCGGTTCGACTTGTGCCATTGCCGTCCGCACCGACGGCGCGACTGGCGCGCCAGCGGCGTGCCGGATGTAGAACTCGAGCTGACTCGTCGGGAACTGGGCCATGGTCACGTAAATGAACGGCGACGGCGGACTGCTGATGTAACGGTACTTGGCGTCGTGCGCCACGCCGACGATCTGGACTTCTTCCTCTGTCGTGTCATTTTCCCGGCGGAAAAATGAGTGACCGACCGCCGACTGCCCCGGATACATCTGCCGCGCCAGCGTCTCGCTGATCACGGCGACGTGCGGAGATCCTGCGCGATCCGAATCGCGGAACGACCGCCCCTCGACAATCTTCATGTCGATGGTGTCGAAGTATTCGGTCGACACGATGTCCCAGTCCGCGTCGAAACGGCCATCACGGAACGGGCCCTGGACGCCGGGCACACGCACGCTGCCGAGGCTGAAGCCGCTGCCTTGCAACGGAATCATTCGCGCCGTCGCAACGGACTCCACTCCAGGAACCGCGCGCAAGCGTTCCTTGAATCGATTGGCCAGTTCGACCGCCTGTTGTTCGCGATAACCGGACAGCGACACATCGACCGAGGCGATCTGAATATTGGCGGTCTGGAAACCGGGATTGGTCTGGGCCGCCCGCTCGAGCGATCGCAGGAAGAGGAGCGCCGTCACGACCAGCATCAACGACAACGCGACCTGCCCCGTGACGAGCGAGTTGCGCAAACGGAATCGCTTGCGATCCGCCGTGGCGTAGGCGCCGTGCAACATCGGAGCGAGGTCGGAGCCCAGCGCGTGACGGGCCGGCGCCAGTCCGAAAATCACGCCGGTGATCAAGGCAATGCCGAAGGCGAAGGTCATCACCCGGATGTTGACATCGACATCGAGGTTGAGACTCAGCGGCAGTGCCGGCAGCGATCCCACCATCAACGACACCAGCCAGAAGGTCAGCGGTATCGACATCATGGCAGCGGTCGCGAACAACACCATCGTCTCCGTCAGCAGCTGCGCGATCAATTGGCCGCGGCCGGCGCCGACAGCCAGGCGCGTCGCCATTTCGCGGCGGCGAGTGGCGGCGCGCGCCAGCAGCATGCCGGCGACGTTGCTGCACGCGATCGCGAGCAGCGCGCCGGTGAGCGCGAACAGTAAGCCAATGAAGGCGAGGAACGGGGTCCGGAAGGGCCCGGGAATGCGTCCCATTGGCGCGGTGTTGATGGTGTAACGCTGATTCGCCGCCGGCTCGGCCTTCTTGAACGCGGCCATCAGCGTGTTGAGCTCCGCTTGGGCCTGACCGATCTTGTAGCCCGGCTTCAGCCGGCCGATTGCCACATGCCAGGCGCCGTCCACTTCCGTCAGCCGGTTCGCGTTCGCCTCGCCACGAACCACCTGCACCATCGCAAATGGCACCCACAGGTCGGTGCCGATCATCGAAGATCCCTGGAAGCCGGGCTCGGCCACGCCCACCACCGAGAATTCC
>JAYWEJ010000166.1:0-4196 GCA_043779345.1 Acidimicrobiia bacterium
TCGTAGATTTGCGCGCGCGCGGCGCCAGGAAGCAGCACGGCAACGAGCACGGTCCACCAGAGTCTGCTGAGCATTGGTGCGTATTCTACGCGCCATGGCCGTCTGACACTCGTCTGAATTCACGAGCGTGCCGACCCTGATGTTTCCTATCGTCCCTCACACACATACACGATTCGGTACGGCGGCCGAATTACTTCGCGGACGGACGGCTCGGCGAACTCGGGAACCGCCCGGCCCGACTCCGGGAAGTCACCGAGCCGGTCGACAGCGCTGATGATTCTGCGTACCACGACCGAGGCAAAGTGGGGTGAATCCCGGCCGATGAACGCGTGAATGGCCGCAAGATCGTTCTGGGCTCGTTCGGTCCACGAGAGCGTGATCACGCGAGAAAGCGCTTCTTGACCTCTTCGTTATCGACGACCTGGCCAGCCTTCGACTGGCGAAGCCCTTCCTCGATCTTGGCGATGAAGCACAGCCGTTCAATCGCGTCGTCGATCGTCGCACCGTCAGGCAACGCCCGAATGGCTTCGAGCGCCCGTTGCTTGTCGGTGTCAATGGGCATAGGCGGATACTACCATCGTCGGCCGTGATCGGTTATTGGGGCTTGGTCCGAAGATCGATAGAATCCACGAAATGTGCCGGGCATTCGCCCAGTGTATGGCGATTGGATTTGCTCCTTCATAACCGCCTTGCCATAACCGGACGCCGGGCCTTCTAAGCCGGGGGGCGAAGGTTCGAGCCCTTCCGGACGCGCCACTTTTGTCAGCCTGGGCTGAAGGATTCAGAGAATCCCGGCGTGCAAGAGGTGTCCCTGGCCTTGGAATTCAATTTATGTATATACTGAATTGTGTTCGAGTGGGATCCTGCAAAGGCTGCTCGAAACGAAGGAGAACCGCGAATGGCGAAACGATCCGCATCATCAGCGCGCGGCGCGCGAGCCGCAAAGAAAGGCGCGCCTACGCGACGCAAGATTGATGTCTCCGATATTCCCGAAAGCTCGGCGTCGCAGCTCCGATCGATGAGGCGCGTCGGGCGTCCGCCGCTCGGGGACCGGGCCCGTCAGCTGATCGCCATCAGGCTTGACGCGAGGGTATTGCGAGCGCTGCGCACAGAAGCGAGCCGCCGCAGTCTCGGATATCAAACGCTCGTCAACGAGGTGCTGGCAGACTACGTGCGCAAGCGAGCGTAACGGATTTCAAGAGCCGGCTTCGACCATGTGCTTCAAGCGCCGCAGCTTGTCGTCCCAGTCCTTCGAAATGGTTTGCAGGTAGCGGCGCGCTTCGGCGAGGCCGTCCTGCTCCAGCTGCCACACCGTCTCGCGGCCGCGCCGGCCGCTCCTGGCCAGGCCGGCATCGTTCATCACGCGCAGGTGTTTCGAGATCGCCTGGCGCGAAATGTCGAAGCCGTCGGCGAGGCTCGCGATCGACTGCGGGCCGGCATCGCTCATCCGCGCGATCAGGCGCAGGCGCGTTTCGTCGCCGAGCGCGGCGAAGACCGACGCTGGCGCGCCGACGTTCGCCGCCGCCCTATGCCTTTCCGCCTTCGCTCCTCTAGAGCTACGGCGAGACAGGTTTCTCAACATACTTCTGGATCAGCTCCATCTGCTTGGCCCATCCGCCCTCGTTGGACGTAAACGCGGTGGCGCGGCGCTCGAGCGGGATCTGGTCGAAGCCGGACTCGGTCAGCTTCAGCAGTACGCCTGCCGGCACTTCCTCCAGGACGAACACGATCAGCGTCATCGGCTCGCCGGAGTAATCCACCTTCGGATCGATCGCGAACGGATGCCAGCGGAACGAAAACAACGTCTTCGGCTCCATCCGGTCAATCACGATCTCGAAACGCATGCCTTCGTACGGCTTCTGCATCTTCGCCACCTCCGCATCCACCGTCGTCGGCGTGATGTGGCCGGTGACCGGGCCACCGGCCGTGAAGGGACCGTCGAAGGTGACGCCGAACCATTTGCCGAACTCGTGGGCGTCGGTCAGCGCCTGCCAGACGCGGCTCAGCGGCGCGCGCAGGAGAATCTGTTTTTCAATGCGATCGGAAACGGCCATACTCATCATGCAACCTCAAGGTTGCCAGTGTAGATCGGGCCGCGGCTTTATGCAACCTCATGGTTGCCGATCGGCGGCGATGCTATCTTTCACAGCAGGATGGCCCAGTCAGCAGGAAACACGGTCACGATCGCGCTCGCCAACCTTCCCTACCCAGATCATCGCGAGGATTCGATCGCCAGGGTGGTCGCGGCCGTCGATCAAGCGGCGACGGCGGGCGCCACCATCGTCTGCTTTCCGGAATGCTACGTTCCCGGGTATCGCAGTTCGACGAAACAGGTCGAGCCTCCCGATGCCGCGTTTCTCGAGCGGGCGTGGGCGGCGGTCGCGAAGGCGGCGGGCCGCGCGCGGATCGCCGTGATCCTCGGCACCGAACGCGTCACCGATCGCGGAGTGCTCCTCACGGCGCTCGTCATCAACGACGACGGCACCATCGCGGGTTTCCAGGACAAGGGCCAGATCGATCCGTCGGAAGAAGGCATTTACGTGATGGGCGACGGCCGTCACGTGTTCGAGGCCGGGCCGTTGACGTTCGGCATTGCCATCTGCCACGAGGGCTGGCGCTATCCGGAGACCGTTCGCTGGCCGGCCAAGCGCGGCGCGCAGGTCGTTTTCCACCCGCACTTTCACGAAGCCGAGCCTGGCAGCTATCGGCCAACGACGTTCGCGGATCCCGCCAACACGTTTCACGAGAAAGCGGCGCTGTGCCGCGCCGCCGAGAACACGTGCTTCTTCGCGATGGTGAACTACGCGAGCGACGGCTCGCCCACCACCTCGGCCATCATCCGGCCGGATGGGACGATGCTGACGTATCAACCGTCTGGAAAGCCGGGGCTGCTGATGGCGGATATCGACCTGGACGAAGCGACCCGCCTGCTGGCGATGCGCTGCAAGGATTACTAGCGACGGCTCTTTTCGAGCGCCATCTTTCGCGACACCGACAACAAATCCCGCAACGCATCCTCCGTGAGCTCCGAGAGGCGCACCAGCACCAGCGGATACCTCGCGTAGTAATCGGTGACGTAATACGTGTCGGGCGCGTCTTCGAGCAGCAACTCGCGGTCGTCGAATTGACACCGCACCACGAGCGTGTCGGCTTCGGCGGATTCATCCGACGCGATGCCCGCCATGAACGAGCCGCCCGCCTTGAGCACCGTCGAGCCGTCGTAGTTGATGGCGGCTTCAACCTCGGGCAGCCTCAGCGCCACCGCCTTGACCTCCTCGAACGTCATCATTCGATTTGATAGACGACGATCGCTTCGATGCGGCGGATGTTGGCGTCGGGATAGCCGGAGGCCCTTGCCAGCGCGAGCACGGACTGCGCCGCGGCCTCGGTGTCGCCGGCATAGACCGCGACGAAGCCGCTCTTCTCGTTGACGTTCGAGTAGGTCACCTTGTCGCCGAAGTCCTCGCAGAAGTATCGCTGCAGGAACACCTTGGCGCGCGGGAACACCTGCTGCGCGCGCGTCCGCTCGGCGTCGGCGAGGCTGCAGATCGGCGCGCTCTTCAGCATCACGGCATAGAACGGCTGCGACTTGTCGCGCCCGCGATCGAACGAGAACGGTGTCGCGATGGCGAACGACAGCTCGTTCGGCTTGAATCCGGGACAGGGGCGATCCGGATCCGCGCACACCTTGCCCTGCACGACGACCTTCTGGCGCACCTGCTCCATTTGCTGTTCGTCATCCTGCGCCACGGGCTTGCCCTGGGCCGCGGGCAATCGATGCAGGAACACGCAGCGGCTCGGCTCGAAAAACAGTTTCCCCCTGCTGTCGCTGGCCGCGTAACCGCGCGCGCGGAAGGTGGCGGTGCGCTCCTTCGCCAGGATCTCCAGGCGTTCCTGGGTTGGGCCCTCGAGGAACATCAACATCACCAGCGGAATCCGCGTGCCGTCCTTCAACCGAAACGCAATGCCATCGCTGTTCGGATTGCTGCCGATGTCGTCGAGCAACGTGCCGACCGCTTCGTAAGGTTTCGCTCTCGGATTCGGCGGCGCCGCCACTTTGTCCAGGGCGGGGGGCACGATCCACACCAGCCCCGGGACCGTCGGCAACGCGACGTTCTTCAGCGCGCTGGCGCCCGGCTGCAGCGGATCGAGCTCGGCGAGGCGATTGAGATACGCCGACTTCAAGCACGCGCCGT
>JAYWEJ010000167.1:0-4176 GCA_043779345.1 Acidimicrobiia bacterium
TGTCGGGAGAGAAGGCCGCGACCAGCTGCTTTACCGGCGCGTAGACCGTCTTGAACAACGGCACGTTCAGCAGCCACTTCTCGCCCTGCTGCAGCACCCGCCGGCCGATGACGTTGGTCGCGACCGCGCCCGCGAACAGGATCAACGCGCCCGTGATCAGCACGCCGAGGCCCGGCACTTCCCGGCCGAACGCATACATCGACAGCGGCCGCGCCACGCCGTCGATGAACCGGAACGTCCACAGCAGCGTCACCACGGTGATGAAGAGCGGCACCGTGACGACGAGGCCGGCCAAAAAACTACGTCTTAACCAGGCCATCTCTCGCCGGGCCTCCGGCCCGGATTTACCGCGTCAACAACCACACCATCGTGACCGCGGCGAGCGCAAACCGGTAGTACGCGAACCCGTCGAGCGAATGCGACGCGAGGTACTTCACGAAATACTTCACCGTGATGTAACCCACGATCGCCGACGTCACCAATCCGACCGCCAGAATGGTGACCGGAATCCCGGCCATGCCGACGTCCCGGAAATCCAGCACTTCCTTCACGGCCACTGCCAGCACCGCCGGCAGGCTCATCAGGAACACGAACCGGGCCGCGGTGTCACGCCGCAGGCCGAGGAACAACGCCACGGTTAACGTCGCACCCGACCGCGACAAGCCCGGCGCCAGCGCCGCCGCCTGCGCCATGCCAATCGCCAGTGCCTCGCCGTAACCGAGCGCCAGCGGCTCGCGATCGCGTTTCAGCAGGCGCTCGGCCCACATCAGGCCAACGGCGCCGATCACCAGGTTGATCGCCACGACCAACGGTGTTCGAATCCGCGCCTCGATCACGTCCCCGAACAGCACGCCGACGATCACGATCGGAATGGTCCCGGCGATGATCAACCGGCCGAGTCGCTCCCACTCACCATCCTTGCCGGTCAACGCGCCCGGTGCCGCCGCCAGCAGCCGCACCACTTCGGTGCGGAAGTACACGACCACCGCGATCAACGTGCCGACGTGCACCGCGGCATCGAACGCCAGGCCGAAGCGCCCGGGATCCCAGCCGAAAAACGCCCGCGCCAGAATCAGGTGGCCCGAGCTCGAGACGGGCAGGAACTCGGTGAGCCCCTGCACGACGCCGAGCAGCACCGCCGAGATCAAGTCCACGAATAACGGCTACGAGGCCTTGCGCGTGCCCTGCGGCCGGCCCTTGGCCTGCTTGGTGCCGAGCAGGATCGCAATGGACGCCGCAATAAAGATCGTCGAGTAGGTGCCGCTGACGATGCCGACCAGCATCGTGAACGCGAACGCTTCGAGCACTTCGCCGCCGAACAGGTAGAGCGCCATCACCGACAGGAACGTCGTGCCGGCCGTGATGATGGTGCGGCTCAACGTCTGATTGACGCTCTGGTTGACGACCTTCTCGAGCGAGTCACGCCGCTTGGTGCGCATGTTCTCGCGCACCCGGTCGAAGATCACGATGGTGTCGTTCACCGAGTAACCGGTGATGGTCAGCAGCGCCGCCACCACGTTCAGCGACAGGTCATACCCGGCGAAGAACAGGAACGCGACGGTGATCAGGATGTCGTGAAGCGTCGCCGCGATCGCGCCGATCGCAAAGGCGAAGCGGAAGCGCAGGCCGATGTAGATGGTGATGCCGATGATCGACGCCAGCGTCGCGTAAATGCCCTTGCGCTGCAGGTCGGCGCCGATCACCGGGCCGACCAGATCCTGGCTGAGGACCTCGACGTTGCCGAGATTGGCCTTCCTCAGCGCATCGACCACCGCGCGCGCGTTCGCGTCGAGGGCGCCGCCTTCTTCCTGGATCAGCTGCGGCACCCGGATCTGCTTCTGGTTCAGCGCGGGATCACCGTAGGCCTGGATCACCTGCTCGCCCGGCACCGCCGCAATCACCGCCTGGCGGACCTGATCGTCGGAAACCGGCTGGTCGAACTTCACGACGACGATGGTGCCGCCCGAGAAGTCGATGCCGAGGGGCACGCCCTGCGTGAAGCCGTAGGCGAGGCCCGCGACGATGATGACCGTGGATAGCGCGATGGCGTGCCACCGCCACTTGATGAAGTCGTAGTTCGCGTTCTCGAAGAGAGCCATAAGTTAGATCGACAGCTTCTGCACGTTGCGCCCGGTCAGGGTCGCCTCGAAGAGCGTGCGGGAAACGAAATAGGCCGTGAATACGTTGGCCAGCAGGCCAATCGTCAGCGTCAGCGCGAACCCGCGAATCGAGCTGGTGCCGAAGTTGAAGAGGAAGGCGGCGGCGATCAGCGACGCGACGTGGGTATCGAGGATGGTCAACAGCACGCGATCGAAGCCGGCGGCGACCGCCTGCTTGACGCCCTTGGCGGTGCGGAGCTCTTCCTTGATGCGCTCGAAGATCAGCACGTTGGAATCGACGCCCATGCCGATCGTCAGAATGAAACCGGCGATGCCCGGCAGCGTCATCGTCGCGCCCGCGTAGGCCATCAGGCCCAGCAGCACGGTCAGGTTCACCGCGATCGAGATGAGCGCGTTGAAGCCGGCAAGCCGGTAATAGAACAGCATGAACAGCGTCACCAGCAGCAGGCCGCCCGCCGCCGACAGCAGGCCGGCGCGAATCGAGTCGGCGCCGAGCGACGGCCCGACGGTGCGCTCTTCGAGGTAGGTCATGTTCGCAGGCAGCGCGCCCGATCGCAGCTTGAGCGACAGGTCCTGCGCTTCCTGGTTCGTGTAGTTGCCGGTGATGCGGCCCTCATCGTCGATGCGCGACTGGATGACCGGCGCCGACTGCACGCGGTTGTCGAGGACGATGCCGAGCTGGCGGCCGATGTTGGCCTGCGTGAAGGCGCCGAACTTGCGGGCGCCGTCCTGGTTGAGCGAGAAGCTCACCGCTGGGCGGTTGTTCTCGTCGAGCGTCGGGCGCGCGTTGCGGAGGTCGCGGCCGGTCACGGCCGGGATCCGGCGCACCACGTAGTACCCCGTGCTGGCCGGCTGGCCGGGCCCCGCTTCAATGACGCCGGGCAGCAGTTGCATGTCCGGCGGCACGTTGCCGCCGACCGCGGCCTTCGCCGCGTTCTCGTCCGAGTACGGCCCGGACTCGACCTGCTTCAATTCGAGCAGCGCCGTCGAGCGGATGATCTCCTTCGCGCGGTCGATTTCGGTCACGCCCGGCAGCTGCACGATGATCTGATCGGCGGCGGTGTGCCGCGCCACGATCGGCTCGGCCACGCCCAGCTCGTTGACGCGCCGCTCGATGGTCTGCAGCGCCTGGTTGACCGTGTCCTCGCGCAGCTGGACGACGATGTTCGGCTTCAGCGTGAAGGTGTAGCTGCCGCCACTGGAGGTGCGGTCGTAGTTCACGTCGACTTCGGTCAGCGCGTTGCGGAAGGCCGCGTCCTGAGCGGGCGTGATGCCATTGACCGTGAACGACGTCGCCCCGTTGACGGTCACGCCGGAGGTCGTGGTGTTCGCGGTCTTGAGCTGTTCCGTCAGACGATCCGCGGCGGTCTGCACCTCGAGCTTGAGCGCGTCATCGGTCTCGACCCGCATGACCAGCTGCACGCCGCCCTTGAGGTCGAGGCCGAGCTTCACTTTCCGATCGGGGGGATAGAACGCCCAGATCGAGAGCGCGACGACACTGACAATGAGGAGGACTTTCCAACGAAGGTTCTTCGCCATGATTTATGTGTTCGGCGTTTCGACAACGGGCGCCTGACCCTGGTAGCCGACGATGGCGGCCCGGGAGATGTCGACTCGTACGTTAGGGGCAATCTGTAATTGAATGGCGTCCTCGTTGATCTTGGCAATCGAGCCGAAGATGCCGCCGGAGGTCACGACCTTGTCCCCGACCTTGAGCGCCGCCAGGAACTCCTGGACCTTCTTCTGCTTGTTCCTGGTCGGCAGCAGGATCACGAAATAGAAGATCGCAAGGACGAGCGCGAATGGAATGAGCTGGACCAGGGGATTGACTTGACCTGTGCCGCCTAACGCCAGAAGCATTCCGAAAAGGGGATCCGTCGTGGTCATGAAATCAACGCGCGGCGGGTAAACGTCTGATGGAAACCCTGCCTGAAATCTTCAAACCTGCCGAACGCTATAGCCTCCCTAATCCGCCGCATGGTGTCAAGGTAAAAGCTCAGATTATGCAACGTGTTAAGGGTGCCTCCGGTCATCTCGCCGGCCACGAAGAGATGCC
>JAYWEJ010000168.1:0-9872 GCA_043779345.1 Acidimicrobiia bacterium
CGCCGACGTCGCGAACCTGGTCGCCTTCCTGGTGTCCGATCGCGCGGCCGCCATCACCGGCCAGGCCATCGTCATCGACGCCGGCACCACCGCCTGACCATGACGATCAGCCGCGCCACCGCACCGCTCGCACGGCACGCTCCCGTCCTGGGGACCGCGCACCGGATGCTCGGGCGGTTTCACGTGACCGGCGTGTTCTGGTACCGGTTCGCGCATTGGGCCTTCACGACACTGCCGTTCTGGACCGACCGTTGGGTCGTGTGGACATTTACGATCGGCTTTTTCGTGGCCCTCAAGCGGATTCGCGCTGCCCTCGCGTCGAACCTCGAGCCGGTGCTTGGCCCCGCCGGCCGATTCGAGCGGATCCGCCGCGCCTGGAAGAGCATCCTGTCGTTCGCGTGGTGTTTCTCCGAGCGCTACCGCGTCCTGAGCTGCCCCGAACAGTTCACGTCGGTCATCGAGGGCGAGGAACACTGGCGGCAGATCACCGAATCGCCTCAAGGCGCCGTCGTCGTCACCGCGCACATCGGCCCGTGGGAGAACGCGACGCAGTTTGGCGCGGCCGCCCTGTCGCGGCGCATCCACGTCGTTCGCGAAAAGGAGATCGATCCCAGGGCGCAGGAGATGGTGCGGGACATCCTGTCGAAGATGCGCGGCAATTACGTGACGCACTTCAGCGGTGACGACCCGCGTCTCTCGTTGATGCTCGCGGACGCCTTGCGCAGCGGCGATATCGTCGCGCTGCAAGGTGATCGGCCGCGCGCCGGTGGCCGCTGCGTCACGGCGCAGATCTTCGGCCGGCCGATGCCGTTGCCGATCGGCCCGGCCGCGCTCGCCCGCTCGGCCGGCGTGCCGATCGTGCCGATCTTCAATTTCCGCGACGGCCGCTTCCGGATGCGTACCGTGGTGCGTCCGCCATTCACCGTTGCGCAGACGGCCGATCGCGCGGCGGATATCGCCGCCGCCGTCACGCATCTGGCCGGCGAGATCGAGTGGGCGATCGCGCACCGCCCGCACCAGTGGTTCTGCTTCCGCAGTTTGTGGGGCGACTAGGCATGGCGACGCCCCGCGTCGCGGCCTGTGAGCGCCCGGCGCAAACGGGGGGCTAGGGAGTCTTCGGCTCGAGCGCCCGTCTCGCGGCGCCGTCATCGAGCCGGAACAGATCATAAGGGACCGCGCGCGGTTCGACGGTGAGCACCTCGATCTCGGTGGCCGCGCCCTTCCGCAACAGATCCCGGACCACCAGCTTCCTGGCGTAGATGACGCTGCCGTCGCTCCATTCCAGGAAATCCACGGTCGTGGCGTCCTTGCCGCTGCGCACGCGATACGTGGCGCTGACCGGCCGCGCCGTCGCCGCCCGGAGCACATAGCGCACCTGCTGATAGATCTGTTGCGGCCGACGGGCGCGCAGGCTGAACACGACCTGTTCGTCACCCTCCGGCGATGTTCGCCGTTCGGTCGACTCGATGTCGTAGGCGTCCGACAGCCGCACGCCGAGCACCTCGTCGAGCGTCGCGCCGCCATAGAGGCGATACGAGGCGCTCAACTTCACCGGTTTCCTTGCCGACGGCGAAATGAACCACATGTCGTCACCGAGACGCAGCAGGAACTTGCCGCGCTCCCTGGGATCGAGCATCCGCACCAGGGTCTTGCCACCGCCGGACCGCCACACCTCGATCTCGTGACGGGCCTTGCCTGGCTGAGCCGTCAACGCCAGCGTCGCGCGAAACGATTCTGGCGCAAACGCGCCGATATCGCCGCGCCGCAGCAATGCGGCGTCGGGATGCGGCGCCTGCCCGCCGAGTAGCGCGAGCACGAGTACGGTCACGAACGTCCAGGCCACCATGGTCCGTTTCTAAATGTGGCTCAGCGCCTCGACGATTTTCAAGCGGAACACTCGCATCAACGGCGGAATCGTTCCGGCAATCAGCACGACCGTCAGGCCGGCGAAGATCAAGGCGAAGTCGGCGCCCTTCACCATCAGCGCCAGGTCGATCGGATCCACGGCGCCGGGCGGCGGCGGCATCTTGATGCCGATGCCGTTGATGGCCATGACGGCGATCACGCCGGCGACACTGCCAACCGCGCACCCGATCACCGACAGCCAGATCGCCTCGAGCACCAGCAACTGGCCGATCTGCGATCGACTGGTGCCGATCGCGAGCAGCATGCCGAACTCACGCACGCGCTCGAGCACCGACATCAGCATGGTGTTCGAAGTCGACAGTGTCACCAGCACCGCGACGATCGTGCCCAGGAACGCAAAGATGCCGACGTAGAGTCCCCGCACCTGTCCGTAAAACGGCGCGCGCGATTCCCAGTCAGCCACCCCGAGCGCCGGCGATGAAGACGCGATCGCACGCCGCAGATCGCCAGCCACGCTGGCAGTGATCCCGGCACTCGTGAGCCCGACGATCAGCGACGTCACTTTCTCGGTCCCAAGCAGCAGCTGCGCATCCGCGAGCCGCGTCTTGATCATTCGCGCATCGAGTTCCTGGATCCCGGTGGTGAAGAGGCCCACCACCAGGACGTCCATCGCGTTCAGCGAACCGTCCGGCGTCGCCGCCATCAGCGTGATGGTGTCGCCCGGCTTGGCGGCCAGTGCCCTCGCGAGGCCCATGCCCAGCAACGCCGCCGGATCGCCGGCGGCAGCATCCGCCGGGAGATTCGCGCCGTCGCGAATACGCACGTCGGTGCCAATGCGCTGTTCGCGATCCGGCTCGATGCCCAGCCCCACCACGGATGCGGTCTGCGCGCCATGCGTGGCCACGCCGGCGAACTGAATCGTCGCTCCGGCGGCGCGGACATCGCCGCGGCCCTCGATCATCGTGCGCACGTGCTGCCAGTTCTCAAACGCCGGAGGCTTGCCGGTCTGGGCGGTCGGATCCTCGGGATTGCCCGGCGCGACCTCGAGGTGTCCGAGCCCGCCGCGAATCAGCGCTTCGCTCAAGCCCGAGAACGACTGCCGGACGAATCCACCCGTGAGCAGGACGGCCAGAAACCCGAAGCTCACCACCGACAACGACAGCACCGTGCGGCGCCGGTTTCGAGCGAGGTTGCGCAGGGCAATCAGGGGCAGCATCAGCGTCGCGCCCGCGTGTCGTCGACGACCCGTCCGTCGGCAAGATGGACCACGCGCGGCGACCGCTCGATGATCGCCGGATCGTGCGTGGCGAAGACGAAGGTCGTCCCGTAAGTGGCGTTGAGGTTGATCAACAGCTGCAGGATCTCCGCGGCCGTATGCGAATCGAGGCTCGCCGTCGGTTCGTCCGCGATGATTGCCAGCGGCTCGTGCACCAGCGCGCGGGCCAGCGCCACGCGCTGACGCTGTCCGCCAGACAAATGATCGGGCCGATGCGTCTTTCGATCGCCGAGGCCGACGGCGTCGAGTGCCGCGCCGACGCGGCGTCTGCGTTCCTCGGTGGCCACGCCGTTGAGCCACAGTCCGTATTCAACATTCTCGAACGCGGTCAGCACGGGCACCAGGTTGAACGACTGGAATACGAATCCGAGTTGATGCCGGCGAATCGCCGTGCGCTCGGCTTCCGAACACTGTCCCAGATCCTTACCCGACACCAGCACGTGCCCCTGGTCGGGTTCGTCGAGGCCGCCGAGCAAGTGCAGCAGTGTGCTCTTGCCGCTACCGGATGACCCGGCGATCACGACGAGCTCGCCGTCGGCGACCTGCAAATCGACCCCGGCCAGCGCAGGCACCGGCACCGAGCCGTTGCGGTAGGTCTTGACCAGCGAGCGAGCGTCGAAGGCCGGCGGGGCGCTCATGAACCTTCAGAATACGTGCTGAGCAGCGCCGTGGCGAGTGGCTCCTCGCCGTCGGTGACGGTGATCTTGTACATCGCCAGCGGTGGTGCCGCACCCTCGAGCACAGCGGTCACGGAGAGTGGTACGCCCACCGGAAGCACGCCCGCCGAAAACGCCGCATCTCGAACCCGAACAAGGTATCCGACACGTGGTCCTCCACCACCCGCGGCGCCCTGCCGAGACAGCGCCTCGAGCACTGCGGCGGCCTGCGCGCCCAGTTCCAGCGCCAGGAAATTCGGCGCCCCCGCTCGATTGGCGAGCGGGTGGCTCGCTGGAATCACCCCGACGGCTTCGATGGCGTCGGCGTCGTGCCGAAGCACCTGCGTCAGCAGCCGCGCGGTGCGTTGGTGGGGGAGCAGTCCGCTCGCATCAAGCATGGGATTCGCCTGTGGCCGCAATCATCACCGTGCCGCTGGACGCGATCTCCGGACCGCATCGAATCGAGAATCGCACGGCAGGGTCGGACAGTTCGCCTGTGACGGTGATCGCGAGCTCGTCGCCCGGTCGAATCGGCCGGCGCCAGCGCACATCGCCAATGCCGGTCAGTTCACACGGGGTGCCGAAGCGTGTCTCGCACGCGTCGAGCACGAGGGCGAGGTGCGCGATCCCCGGCAGGATCGGCGCGCCCTCGAAGTGACCATCAAAACAACCGCTGCTTGCCGGGACCTTCACCGTCAGCGAAACGTCAGTGCCGCCGGGCCCGCTGACGGGCTCGAACCCCGCACGCGGGAAAGATGTCAACGAGATACGCTCCGTTAAGCGTCCTTCAGGATCTCGGCGCGCTTCACTTTGTACTCTTCCTGCGTAATCAACCCCTTCTTCAGCAGGTCATTCAGCTTCAGCAAACGCTCTTCGACCGATTCCTTGGGCTGGGGCAGGGTCTTGTCGACCGAAACGCCGTCGGCGCTTGCGACCGCACCGGTCCGCCACGCGTCCTGCAGCGGCCGATCGGCCATAATTTTCCCGAACGCGTCTTTCAAGGCATCGCTCAAAACCTCCGAGCAGTTCGCTCCACTCCTGGCGCGGCCGTATCGCGTCGCCGAGCCGGCCGATGCGCTCTCGGCGATCACCTTGCCGGCACCATCCGCCAGGGTGTACGCAAGATGCACTTCCGCCAGGTACGTCGAACCGAGAGCCTTGTTGGATTCGTTGACGACGAACCGTGTCAGCCTGAGCGTCAACTTCCGGTCGGCGGTCGCCGCTGTTTTGATCGAATACGCGCTGGTGATCTGCACGACCGCGTCGCGCACGAATTGCGGCACATCCACGGAAGACTTGATTGGAAACGGCCGGTCATCGTCATCAGTTCCCGCACCGATGACGCGCGGATCGTCCACGGCGCGGGTGTCATCGACCTTGATCTCCAACGGGCGGTCCAGGATCGACCCTGGCAGGGCGACCGAGATCGCGCGGACGTGTTCTTGTGGCACGAATTTCAACGCGACGAGAAGATCCTTCTGCAACTCCGTCGTGCTGAGTGTCGCGGAGAGCACGAGAGTCGTGACGAATATCCTGAGCATGATCCTGACTCCCTGAATAGTCGGGCGCCGACTAACGAACGGCGCGTATTCTGGCACAGTCGCGCTGGGCGCGCGTCTTCGGATTACTGTATTTGCCGTTGCCGTTGTCCTCACAGAGCGTATTTCAGCTTGACAGCGGGCTAACGCATGTGTAAAACGCTGGTTTTCCTTTGGAAAAACAGGACAACGTGATGCGCATCCCGCCCATGGCGGTGGTCTTACCACGTGCTTAAACGGTTACGTTTCGGGGCCATCCGCGCCCTGCAGCTCGCGACATATTCCTTCGTGATGCTGGCCGTCTGCCTCTACTGCGAGTGCATCGGACGAGTGTGGTGCATGTGGCTGGCCCCCAAGGGCTCCCTGGAGCGTGTTCGACGCGCTAATCGGCTCGTTCGCCATTGCAACGTGGAGTTGACGCGGCTTACGCTCGCCATCTTCAACGCCGAGCTCGAAATCGCCGGCACCGTTCCCGACGGGCGATTTATCATCGTCTCCAACCACCAGAGCATCGCTGACATCGCCATCTTGTCGTCAACGCTGCGAAATACGAACCTTAAGTTCGTAGCGAAAAAAAGTCTCGGACGCGGAATTCCGGGCGTATCGCTGGTGCTGCGAGAGTGGGGATCGGCGCTGGTCTCGCGAAACGGATCGCGCCAGGATGTGGCAAGACTCCGGGCGATGGCCCGCCAGCTCGAACACTGGGAAGGTTCAGTGGTGGTATTTCCAGAGGGCACTCGATCGCGTGACGGCCGCTTACTTCCCTACAAGGCCGCCGCCGTCCGAATCATCGCTGAGACCGCGAACCTGCCAATCCTGCCGATCGCGATCGACGGCACTCATGCGGTTTCCGATCTCCGCGGGTTTGTGAGGAACATGGCGGGCGCGCGCGGCAGGGTGACGATCGGCCGTCCGATCCCGCCGGAAGTCTGGCGCCACAGAGTGGATGAAGTCGTGGACGAGGTCCGCGAGTGGACATCGGAAACCATCGCAGCCGGCAGGGTGTCCGCGACGGTAGCGAGGCACGGCGATCGCGGCCACGCCATTCCGTCCAAGCTTCGCTACCAGTAGCCAGGCGTTACAGCCAGCTACGATGCGAAGCGGCTGCGAACCGACGCCAGCGTCCTGCTCATGGATTCGCGGGCGGTGCTGTTGACGATCGGACGGATCAGGGAGCCGACGATCGCCGGCAGGTTGCGGCTGAGCGTGAGCGATTCGATCTCGACCAGCACCCCGCCATCCAGCTGCTTGTAGCGCCAGTAGGAATTGAGGCGCCACATGTAGCCGGAATCGTTGCCCTCGGGCAGCGCCCGCTCGCGCGCGGTGCCGGCATTCTCGATCTCGACGACCTTGGTCGAAATGCTGTTGCTGAACGCGCGATTGGCATCGACACGCCTGTACTCGACGTCGTATTCGGTGTCGTAGACGACCGTCACGAACTTGGTTCGCCGCAACCGCAAGAACACCTTCTGTGAGTCGCCGTCGCGCGACACCACGCGCGACGACAGCACGTCTTCCTGCTTGTGCTTGTCGCTTTGCGGTTCCTGCAGGACCTTCATCAGCGTGTCGAGCCTGACGTTCGGCACGAACACCGTCCCGCGCCAGTGATTGATCATCCCGCCGTGGACCGCCACTTCATTCGACGAATCGTCCCGCGCCACGCCGCGGGTCACGATCACCTCGCCGCGCTTCAACGCGGCGATCGCCCGCGCCAGCTGCGCGGGCGGCTGCCGCTCGATATCGAGGAACGGCTCGTTGTCGGTGATGTCGCGGGCGCGGCGTGCCTCGACGGCGGCGGCGTACTTCGCAAAGTCGGCGGCCGTCCTGGCTTTCAGGGTCGCTTCTTCGGACGCCTGCGCGCCCGGAGCCACCACCATCAACGCGGCCAGCGCGGCGGCTCGAAAGACGAAGCGGTCGCTGCCGGCGAAGTTGAGGGCGCCGAGGACGATCACGCTGATGGCATTGGCCACGATTGGAGCCATTGAAGTCGTTTCCACCAGAAAGGTTGTCACGATGACGCTGCCGGCAATCGAGGTGACGGCCGTGAGCGCGTTGAACTTGATCAATCGCTCAATCGCGCCCGAGACACCCCCGGCACGATCCTTCCACGTCCAGTGCTCGTGACAGACGAAGTTCACGAGAATCGCGGCCTCGACCGCGATGATCGTGGCCGCGACATAGTGGAGATGCGCCAGTTGCACCAGCGCCGCCAGCATCCCGAGCTGGACGATGAAGCCGCCGGAGCCGGCGATTACGAATCGCACGAACCGCATCGAGTGAGCGGTCGTTGATCGGTGGATCACCCTGCTGCTCATCGGCGTCCGCCTTCGCTCGCTTCATTCGTGCGAGCTACGGTCGGGACACGTGTCTCTTCGACGTAGAGCGCGCGGACGTTCCCCGCCGACGTGATCACGAAGGCGCCGATCATCCCGATGGCGCCGATGACCCCGCCGATATCCCAGAGCAGCACCGGCGCCGCGCCGAAGACGTTCACCGCCGGCGTCTTGATCAGCGCAATCGCGCCTGCCGCCATCAACACGCGCAGCTCGGTCGGACCGACGCCGATGAACGCCATCTTGAACACGCCCCGGGCGTGGGTCGCGAGATACGTCTCGGCCGACACCAGGAAAAAGGCCGCCACCACGAGGGTGGCAATCCCCGGCGACATGTATCCCGACGCCGCCAGCCCGGCAAAGAGGAGCGCCGTGCCCGCCAGATCGATGACGTGATCGACGTAATAGCCGTAGCGCGGCCGCTGCTGATCGCGCACCCGCGCGACCGTGCCGTCGAGGCTGTCGCCGAACCAGTTCAGGGCTAGGCACAGCACCACAAGTGACGCGCCTGCAACAGGATCCGTCGCGGCGAGGACGAACGAGAGACCGGCGCCGGCCATTGCCGCCAGCCCGAGTGCTGACAGATGATCGGAATTAATCCACCGCGGCAGCCGCTCCGCGATCCAGATGAGCACGCGCTTTTCCGTGGCGGCAAGCACGCTGTTGTGCTGGCGAACGTGTGTGGTGGTCATAACAAGCTCCCTCGCAAAGTAATGTGCGAAAAGCCGGCACATGGGCTCAGGAGCCTCTGACGGGAGCTGGGAGCCGGGAACCGGGAACCGGGTCAGGCGGCGGGGCCGGATTTGAGCAAATAGTGCAGGCTCATATTCTCGTCCACCACGTCATCCGGTACCAAGGCGTAGCTCCACGGTTTACCACCGTGGGCAGCGGTGTGCGCCGTCGCATGGCGGCACCATTCTTCCGCCGCCTCCTTCTTCCGCTGTACGTCGGCGGACTCGAGCTGATTGCGCGCTTTGCTCTCGATCATCCAGATGGCGTCGCTGACTTCAGCCACGAAATCAGGATCGTATTGACGCTGCGTGTGCCCGAGCTTATAGAAAATCTGGAATTGTTCGTGGGCCGGCTTGAACCACCGCCCGGCGTCCCGGTCCAGGATCACCGCGAGCTTGCGCTCGTTATTGGCTTGGAAGCGTTGCGTGCGATACAGGCAGTTCCTGAATCCACCGAAGAGGACCTGCTGAATCCTGGACTTGTCCATGGGCTCGACGCGGAAGTCCGCGACAGGCACCCCGGCGATCGCGGAGTAAGCGGGTTGCTTCAGAGCCGTGAAGCCGGCCCGCACTTCGTGGTGATAGCCCTCCACCTTCTCCCAGTAGTGACCGGGCTCGTGCATCTGCGCATGGATATTGATCGTGATCGGACGCTGGTAGGCCCGCAACACTCGGACCGTCTCGTCCTCGGACAAGTAACTGCGGAAGTGGTTCACGGCCTGCCCGGCGAGGTCGTATAACAAGTCCGCGTTGTCGTCGTAGGACACGTCATCGAAGTCGATCAGGCCCGCGACGATGTAGTTCTCGAGGCGCGATTCGACAATGCCGCTCTGACCGAGCGTCACGTAGGACACTTCGCCTGTCCGCAGTTGTTTCAGGAACAGCTCTTCGGCCAGGGGTTGGTAGTTCCACGCGCTGGTATCGAGGTTGAAGGTGTTGAACCCGGTCTGAACGGCGCCAATGGGCGTGATCGACACGCGCGGAATGTCGATGGTGCCCTTGACGAATTCCTCACACGTCGCTGCGACGATCGCCGATACGTCGAGACCTGTCATGCCCTCCAGCGTGAGTTGTGGGCCGAGCGAGTCGCGGACCGCCTCGGCAACGCGCGCCTGGACTGCAGGCTCCGACAAGCTGGCCGACGTCGGCAGGTTGACGACGTCGCTGGCCAGACTTTCGATTGCCTTCAGGGTGGTTCTGGCCACCGACATGGCTCGTGGGTCCGCGAACATTGCGGCCGGCGTTGGTGGTCCGGGTGCCGCGCCATCCCCGCCGATGCCGAGTTTTTCCAGCATCAGCGGCGGCGACGTCACGGTGACGATCTTTCGAGTGAGATCCGCTGCGTCGATTTCAATCGTCGTCACGCGGATGGGCGAATCGGCAGCGTTGCAGTCGTCGACGATTTCCTGGAACCGATCGTGAGCGACGATGCTGAGCCGATCGAGCGAGGACTGCCCGGTGCGCTCGCCGAA
>JAYWEJ010000169.1:0-4157 GCA_043779345.1 Acidimicrobiia bacterium
GAAGCCGGAGCTGCTGCTGGCCGGCTGGATCCACTACCTCGCCTTCGACCTCTTCATCGGCGCGTGGGAAGTCCGCGACGCGCAGCGCAACCAGATCCCGCACCTGGTCGTCCTGCCCTGCCTGGTGATGACCTTCATGCTTGGCCCCGTCGGACTGTTGTTCTACTTCGCGATTCGCACGGCCAAGACGCGCTCGCTGAGCCTGTCTCGCCATAGCGTTAGCGGCGGCGGAGAGGGCGCGTGATCTCCGAGCTGCGCCACCGCGACCCGCTGCTGTTCTGGACGGGAGCAGGGATGCTGCTCGCTCTCGTCGTCTGCGTGCTGCTCTCGATCGGCGATCAACGTCAGATCCTCGGACTCTATCCGTGGATCAAGCCGATCAAGTTCCTGACCTCGATCACGATCTTTCTCTGGACCGTCGGCTGGTTCATGCCGGAAACGCGCCCGGATGGGCGCGCAAGAAACATTGTTCGTTACACCATCGCCTCAGCGATGACCATCGAGATGGTCTGCATCCTCACGCAGTCGGTGCGCGGCACCACCTCACACTTCAACGTCCAGTCACCGCTCGACGGCATCATCTTCGGCGTGATGGGCCTGACCATCTTCTTCAACACCTGCGCGATGGTGCTGTTCCTGTGGATCATCCGCCGCGACACGCCGCCGCAGAAGGCCGGCTACCTCTGGGGCATTCGTCTCGGCGTGGCGCTGTTCCTGCTAGCCAGCTTCCAGGGTGCCATCATCATCCTCAACAACGGCCACGCGGTTGGCGCGCCGGACGGCGGTCCGGGCCTCCCCCTCGTCAACTGGTCGACGACCGCCGGCGATCTGCGCATCGCCCACTTCTTCGGCATGCACGCCATGCAGGCGCTGCCGCTGTTGGGATTCTTTCTCGATCGAGCAAAGGTTCCAGGGCGAAACGTGGTGTTCGCGGTCAGCATCCTGTGGCTGGTGGTGATGAGCGGCCTCCTGCTGACAGCATTGCAGGGACGACCGCTGCTGGCTTTATGAACTAAGATATCCCGGTTGGAGATCACACATGAATTACTACGGAGCTAAGGACCTCGCGGAAAGCTTCCGCACCGTTCGCAAGAACACCATTCAGGTCGCCGAAGACATTCCTGAAGACAAGTACTCGTATCGCGCCGCGCCCGACACCATGAGCGTCGGCGAAATGCTGTCGCATCTCGCCTGCACGCCCCACTGGGCGCAGCAGTGCTTCTTTGTCGAGAAGAAGACGGCCGTCGCCATGGAGGATTTCGGCCGCTGGATGGGCGAGCTGGGCGGCCAGGCCAAGGCGTTGACCAGCAAGGCGCAGATCGTCGCGGCCCTCAAGGCCAACGGCGACAAGTTCGCGCAGCAGATTGAGTCGCTGAGCGAAGCCGATCTCGCGCAGACGATCACCGCGCCGAACGCCAGCAAGTCGACGTTCGAAATGCTGCTCGGCATCAAGGAACACGAGATGCATCACCGCGCTCAGTTATTCCTGATCGAGCGCATGGTCGGCATCGTGCCCCACCTGACGCGCGCGCGGATGGAGCGGATGGCGCAGCAGGCGGCACCCGCACGATGACAGCTCGGAAGGCGGGTCGCTTCGACCCGCCTCTCCGCTAGAATACGGCCGTGTGGGTCTTTAGACCCGCCTGCAGGTGTCAGGGCTGTTTATTCAACGCAAGAAGGTTTGCCGTAATCCGGTACGCACCTGCTACGCCGTAAGGCAATTGGCGATGTAAGGCGTAGGCGAAGTAGGTCCAGTTTCCCTTCCCAACTTTGGCCGTCAGCCATCCGCCGCTCTGCGGCGCCTGACCTTTATCGAACGTCGAGATCATCGGCGTATACGCCGCATCCCACTTCGTGAAGAACTTCGATCCTCTCTGCTCGACCCAGCCGTCGAAATCCGCGAGCGTAATCGTGTTTGGCCACGTCAAGGATTGATGCGTGGTCGCCAGGATGGTCATCGGCGAATTCTCTTCCGATACTTCTTCAGCGCTCCTCGGCAGCTCGCCCGGAAACGGCGCGAACATGTTCGGCACCAGTTCCTGGGTGTTGTAGAGCACGATCATGTTGCCGCCGGCCTTCACGTAATCGAGCAGCCGCGAGTTGTAGGTCTTGAGATCGTCGCGCACCGCATACGCGCGCGTGCCGGTCATGATGGTGTCGTAGCCGGACAGATCGGCCGACGCCAGCGCGCGCTCGTCGAGCAGCGTCACCTGCGCGCCCAGCTGCTGTAATCCCATCGGCACCTGGTCGCCAATACCCATGACGTAACCGACCTTCAATCCCGCGACCGTCGTGACGTTGACGCCGCGCACTTCCGCCGTCGACGGCCGATACAGATACCGCACTTCGAGATCGCGATGATCGATGAGCTCGTATCCCTCGCGATATTCTTTCGCCGCTGCTGTCGCCACCGCCTCGATCGTGTAAGGCTTCGCATCAATCGCGCTCGGCGTCACCCTGAACGAATACGATGACCGCTCGCCTGCCCTCGCGAAACTGAAAGGATGCGATGCCGGCTCCGACTTCCAACCGGCAGGCATCCTGAGAGCGATTTGGCCGGAGGTTGCCGCGTCAGCGTTATGGAGTACCGAGACTTCAACCAGTAGAGGCGGGACTTTAGTCCCGCCTGCAAGGGGCACAACGGCGTTCGACGGAGTGAGATTGACAGCGATCCTTGGGACGCTGCGAACTTCCCGCACCACTTCGCCATAGGGAAGTTTCGCCTCCCTTCTCTTCACCGTCTCCTTGATCTCCACTGTGACGCCATCAATCGCATACGAAGCCGTCGCCAACAACGGCGCCGGCGACACCGGCAGTGCAAACTGTGTGGGATCCGCCAGCGTGTAGCGACTCTCCTGCAGGCCCTTCCTCGAAAAGTATGGCTTCGTGCTCATCGCCGCATCGTCGCCAACCGTGACCCGGAGTCCGTCCACCTTCCATCCGGTGGCGCCTATCAGCACCGGCGCGGACGGCGTAAGCGCGAGCTTGCCTCGTATTTCAAATCGTGCATCAACGGCAAACGTCTGACCGGGCACCGGCGCGCCCATCAGTGGTGGGTTGGTGATCGCCGTCAGCGTCGCACCGACGCACTCGTTGATCGCATCCTGGAATTGCCGCTCCTTAATCGCCAGCACGTGCTTGATGTCGGGATCCGTCGTCGCCGCGATGGCTTCGCGCGTCAGTTTCAATCCCCGCGCCAGCGCCCGCGCGCTCGCGGATGGATCGGTGATCGTGAAGGCCTTCACGGCGCTCTCGACCTCATCGTCTATCGCCTTCCCCGCCGCGCCGACCTGTCCCGCCGAAGCGTCTTCGCGAAGGCGGATCGTCCGCTCGAGCGTGGTCGGCAGGCCTTCGTAGAAAGTGCTCGCGGTGGAATGTAGAGGCGCGTCTTTAGACGCGCCTGCTGCGTCGGCGTAATACGAATACGACGGACCGACCGCCGGCGTGAATCGCCCGCCGGTCTGCGATCGCTGAAGGCTCAGTCCGCGCCGCGCGACGTTGTCGAACGAATCGCCGAGGATCGGCGAGTACTCGCCGCTGTCGACGCGGACGGTCCACTCTTCGTTCTCGCGCACGCCGCCGATGAAGAGCTTCATCGGCTGCCACGGCCGCAGGCCTTCCTTCATCTGATCGGGATACCGGCTCGGATCCCCCGCGGCGCGAAACGCCTCGCGCGCCATCAATCCCGCCGCCTGGTGATTGCCGTGCCCGTCGCGCACGTTGCCCTGGAATCTCGACAGCAGGATCGTCGGCCGCTCTAGCCTGATGATGCGCACCACGTCCCGAAGCACCGTCTCCCGCCCCCACTGCGACATCGATTCTTCGAGCGTCTTGGAGAAACCGTAGTCGGCGACGGTCGTGAAGTACTGCTGGTCGATGCCGTAGTAACGGCCGGCGGCGATCAGCTCTTCGGTCCGAATCAAGCCGAGCGCATCGAACAACTGCGGGCCAATCGCGTTGTCGCCGGACTCGCCGCGATTGAGCGTCAGCATCGTCACGCGCGCGCCGTCGCCGCGGCTTAATTTTGCCAGCACGCCACCGTGCTCATCATCCGGATGCGCGGTGATGTGCATCACGCTGACGGTGGTCCGCAGCTTGTTGATCTTCTGCCACGCCCCGGCGGCGCCCGAATCGATTGAAAGGGATTGCGAATGAGT
>JAYWEJ010000170.1:0-9834 GCA_043779345.1 Acidimicrobiia bacterium
TCGGCGGATTCGCAAATGTGGCCATTCGGCGTGCACCTGAACAAGCGCACGCGTAACGTTCGCCTTACGGTTACGAGAACACGGAGAAGTACGGAGGACACGGAGACAAACTCCGCGTCCTCCGTTATCGTTAGACATGCGAGTGCTTCTGGCAGTTCTTTTTGCGGTAACGACGAGCGCGCAAGCCCCTTCCGTGTCCTCGGCTGCGCTGCCGTCGACAGTGCAGGCGTTCCCGAAAGGTTTAACGGGAACGCTCGTCTTTCACTCTGACAAGCGTGGCCCCGACAATCCGGACGGGCGTAATCACATCTTCGCGCTGGACCTGCCGACCGGCCGCGTCTCGCAGCTGACCTCGGGACGGAATCACCACGATCAACATCCGAAGTGGTCGCCGGACGGTCAGCGCATCTCCTTCGTGTCGTCGCGCTCCGGCAACTTCGACCTGTTCGTGATGGACGCCGACGGCACCAACGTGACGCGGCTCACTGATCATGCGGCCAATGACTTCGATCCAATCTGGATGCCCGACGGCCAGAGCATGATCTTCAGCTCCGAGCGGGACAGCCGCAGCGATCTCTACCGCCTGTGGATCAAGGATCGCCGCGTCGATCGCCTCACCCATCATTTCGTCGGGCGCGCGATCATGCCGAGCGTGTCGCCGGACGGAAAGTCGGTCGCTTTCGCAGCACAGACGCTGCAGCGCATGCAGTTCTGGGAGTTTCAGATCCACATCCTCGATCTCACCACCGGCAAGACACGCGCGCTCGACAACAGCGGCGGCGCGTGCTGGCCGAGCTGGTCGCCGGACGGGCAGCGCCTCGCCAACGTCTTGCTCTCGAAAGAACCGTCGACGATTCAGGTCCGCAACGCCGACGGCGGCGCCGCGCGCGAGCTCGCCGCCAATCCCAAGCTGTGGGCCTACTACCCTGACTGGTCGACGGACGCAAAGTGGATCGCGCTCTCGGTCAGCCCCCAGCATCACGAGGGCGAAGACTGGGACCTCGCGATCGTGCCCGCCGACGGCTCGCGCCCGTCGCAGAAACTCACGACCGGCCCCGGCAACGACCGCCTCCCCGACTGGAAGCCTTAGACGAGGGTAACCTTGCTAGAATCTCTGCGATGTTGAGCAGGGCGTCCGTCGCAGTTCTTGCCATTTTCGCCATCAGCGGCTGCAGTCAATCTCAAGCCGTCCAGGCCATCGACAAGCTCAAGCCGTGCACCGGCTACGACACTCCGGTTGACGCCTACTGCGGCACCCTGAAGGTCTACGAGAACCGCGCGAGCAAACAGGGCCGCCAGATCGACTTGAACATCGTCGTGCTGCCGGCGCTGCGCGCCGATTCGCAGCCCGATCCGCTGTTCTTCCTCGCCGGCGGGCCCGGGCAAGGCGCCGCCAAGCTCGCCAAGGTGGTCCGCGACATCTTCCGCCGCGTCCAGAACGACCGCGACATCGTCCTCGTCGATCAGCGCGGCACCGGCAAGTCGAATCCGCTCGACTGCAACAGCGAGGATGACTCGTTGCAGGCGATCATGGAGACCAACGAGCAGACGCTCGACCGCCTCAAGGCCTGTCAGGCGAAGTATGACGCCGACCTCACGCTCTACACGACGCCGATCGCGATGGACGACCTGGACGACGTGCGCGCGTTCCTCGGCTACGACAAGATCAACGTCTATGGCGGCTCCTACGGCACGCGCGCCGCGCTCGTCTACATGCGCCAGCATGGCGGGCGTGTCCGCACCGCGATACTCGATGGCGTTGCGCCGCCAAACATGCGCCTGCCGCTCTACTTTCCGCGCGACACGCAGCGCGCCTTCGAACTGCTTGCCAAGGACTGCGCGAGCGACGAGGGCTGCAACAAGGCCTATCCGCAGCTGCTCGCACGCATCAAGACGCTGCTCGATCGGCTCGAGAAGAATCCGCCGACGGTGAAGGTCACGCATCCACGGACCGGCGAAACCGCCGACATCCGTATCGACGCGCGGCTCCTCGCCAACGCCGTCGTGCTGGCGCTCTACTCACCGACCATGACGACGCTGGTGCCCGCCATTGTGACGGCCGCCGAGCGTAACGATTTTCAAAGCATGCTCGCGCTCGCGGCCATGGGCGACAGCGGCGGCGAACCGAACATGAGCGTCGGCATGCAGCTGTCCGTGATTTGCGCCGAGGATGCGCCAAAGAACACGCCCCAGGATCTGCTGAAGGCATCTGAATCGACGCTGTTCGGCAAGCACGTGATGACGATTCAACAGCAGGCGTGCGCCTTCTGGCCCCGCGGCACGGTTGACGAGTCGTTCTACGAGCCGCTGAAGTCGGACATCCCGACGTTGGTGATGTCCGGCGAGGTCGATCCGGTCACGCCGCCCGAGTGGGGCGAACAAGTGGCGGCAACGCTGTCCAACTCGAAGCACGTCGTCATTCCCGGCACCGGGCACACCGCCGGCGGCACCGGCTGCGGCCAGCGAATCATGCGCAGCTTCATCGAGAAGGGATCGCTCGACGGCCTCGACACCACGTGCACCGGGAAGATCAAACGACCGGCGTTCTTCCTGACGCCCGCCGGTCCCGACCCGGGGACTCCGCCTTCGCCTTCGGCTTCCAACTCCGCCGCGGCGACGTCGGACAAGCCGCCGAGACAGGCTCAGCCATGATCGCCATCGAAAACCTCCACAAGCGTTTTGGCGACGTGCGCGCCGTCGACGGCGTGACATTTAGCGCGGCCGACGGCCAGGTCACCGGCCTGCTTGGCCCGAACGGCGCCGGCAAGACGACGACGTTGCGGATGCTCTATACGTTGATGCGTCCTGACGAGGGACGGATTGTCGTGGACGGCATCGACGCGGTCGCGGATCCGCAGGCGGCGCGGTTCGCGCTCGGCGTGCTGCCGGATCAGTCGGGCCTCTACCCGCGCCTGACCGCGCGCGAGCATATCGAATACTTCGGCGAGCTGCAGGGCATCACCGGCGCGGACCTGCGCAACCGCACCGATCACCTGCTCAAGATGCTCGACATGACCGCGATCGCCGACCGGCGCGTCGCCGGCTTCTCGCACGGCGAGCGCACCAAGACGGCGCTGGCCCGCGCCGTCGTCCATAACCCGAAGAACGTGCTGCTCGACGAGCCGACCAACGGCCTCGACGTGATGAGCACGCGCGCGGTCCGCGAGATCATCCGCCGCCTGAAGGGCGAAGGACACACCGTGCTGTTCTCGAGCCACGTCATGCAGGAAGTCTCCGCGCTCTGCGACACCATCGTCGTGATCGCGCGCGGCAAGATCGTCGCGGCCGGATCGCCGGACGATTTGCGCGCGCTGACCGGCCAGCAGAATCTCGAGGACGCCTTCGTCGCGCTCAGCGGTCTCGAAGCCGACTCGTCCACCGAAGCGCAGGGCGCGAAGGAGGGGATGTCGTCATGAAGAGCACGCCTCTCACCCAAGCGCTGGTGGTGGCCCGCAAGGAGATCAAGGACTGGTCGCGCGATCGGCGCTCGATCATCACCGTGCTGGTCAGCTCGCTGCTCGGGCCCGGCATCATCTTCGTGATGTTCACGCAGATCGCCAACCGGCAGCGCGGCGTCGAGGACGTCAAGATTCCCGTCGTCGGCACCGCCAACGCGCCGGCGCTGATCGACTGGCTCAGGCAGCAACCGGGGGTGGAGGTCGTCGACGGCCCCACCGATCCGGAGGAAGCGGTCCGCTCGCGCCGCGAAGACGTCGTGATCGTGATCGACGACGACTTCGCGAAGAACTTCAAGTCGTCGAAGCCGGCGCAGATCCGCCTGATCAGCGACGGCTCGAGCCAGAACGCGCGGGCGAAGATCACGCGGGTCCGCGGCTTGTTCCAGAGCTACTCGAGCCAGATCGGCAGCCTGCGGCTGATCGCGCGCGGCATCAGCCCGGTCGTCGCGGTGCCGATGCAGATCGAAGACGTCGAGGTATCGAGCGCGCAGCAGCGGGCGGCGAACATCCTCGGCTTCATCCCCCTGTTCGTGATGCTCGCGGCGTTCACCGGCGCGATCAGCATCGCCACCGACTCCACGGCCGGCGAGCGCGAGCGCGGCTCGATCGAGGCGCTGCTGGTCAATCCGGCGCCGCGCGCCGCCATCATGAGCGGCAAGTGGATCGCCGGTATAGCCACCGCCGTGCTCAGCGTGGTGGTGACGGGAGCGCTGCTGTTCGCGCTGTTCAAGTACGTGCCGCTGCAGGACCTCGGCATCCGCTTCCGGCTCGGTCCATCGCAGGTGATTGGCTTCCTGGCAGTGGTGCTGCCGCTCTGCCCGCTGATCGTCGCGATCCAGATGTATGTCGCGACGTTCGCCAAGTCATTCAAGGAAGCGCAGAGCTACCTGACCTTCCTGATGATGGCGCAGATGATCCCCGGCATGATGGCGACCATGAACACCACCGCCACCAAGGCGTGGATGTACTACGTGCCGTGGATCGGACAGCAGACGCTGCTCAGCGATGTGCTCGGCAACAAACCGATCCACCCGATCGTGTTCGTGATTGTGGGAGTGGTGAACATCGTTCTCGCGGTGGTGGCGATACGCGCGGCAGCGGGACTGCTGCATCGCGAAAAAATAATCTTTGGGAGATAGGCGAACGGGCTAACAGGCTAACAGGCTAACGGGCTAACAGATTCCTGTTCGCCTGTTGGCCTGTTGGCCCGTTGGCCTGTTGGCCCGTTGGCCTGTTTTATTTCACATTCACGACGATATGCGCCGTCGTCCAGCAGCACTGGTCGCCGCCGCCGCCGTTGCCTGAGCTGTCATTCAACTGCGCGCGGAGCCAGTAGGTTCCGGGCGCGCTGAACGTCGCCGTCGTCTTGGCCTCGACGAACTTCTTGGCGTCGCGGCCGTTCTCGAGGTTGAGCGTCTCGTTCGCGATCTTGACGTCGCCCGGCCCGCGGTACTTCCGCCATAACAACTGGATGTCGCCCCGACGCGCGGCCGCTGCAGCTGCCGCGCCGCCACCACCGCCGCCCGGTCCGCCCGGCGTTCCGGAAATTACGCGGCCACCGATGATCGCGGGCAGCGGCTCGTTCACGGGGGGTTTCGCGGTGCGAGCAGCACCGGCGCCGGCTCCTCCGCCGCCTTCAGCCTCGAACGTGATCGTCGGCGGCTGGTCTGCGGCCCACGCCGTCAGCTCGAGCGGCGTGCCGACCGTGGCATGGAGCGTCTGCACGAACTTCTCGCGCGGCGGACCGATCAGCTCGGGGCCGGTCGCGCTGAACTTGATGCGCGGCGGCTCGTTGCCGTTCGCGCCGTTCTTGTAGAAGTCGATCCAGTACTGCGGGTTGGTCCAGAACGTCACCACCGAGGTGTGGCCGTTCGCAGTCAGCGTCCAAGTCAGCTTCTTGGTGCCGAAGTCCTTCTGCACCGTAATCGCAAACATGCCCCACTGCCGGCCGGAGAGAAAGTGCGTCGGCTGGCCAAAGTCGGGACCGCCCGGCTCAATCCGGTTGTCGGGACCGATCGGCACGTCGACGGCTTCCTTGTTGCGATTGAAGTAGCCGACCAGCAGCGTGCTGGTGCCGTCCTTCATCGGTCCCCAGCCCTCGAAGGCCGGGTAGACCGCTTCACCGGTGGTGCCAAGCGGCTCGAGGAGCACGCCCGACGGAAGGTTCGGCCGCGCAGGTTGCTGCCCGTGGACGACCATAACGAAAACCGCCGCGACCATAATGGTCGCGGCGGCAAGACGGTTGGTGCGCATGTGTACGAGGTTACTGCTGCTGCGAGGTGGTGGTCGCCGCCGGCAGCGTCTTACGACGCTCTTCAATGGCGGCGCGGTAATCGGTGTCGTTCATGTAGGTCACGTTGACCCAGGCGTGCGCCATCTCGTCGACGGTGCGGTCGCCGTAGCCGACCCACACGTTCGGATCGGGGTTGGACTTCTGGGCCGTCGTGTTGTCGTGCCACGCGGTGACCTTGATCAGCGTGCCCTTGGGCAGCAGCGGCGCCGAGGTCTCCTTGTAGACGTAGGTGTTGTGCCAGTTGAAGTTGAAGTCCGCGACGTGGCTCAACACCTGGATCTGACCGTTCGGCAGGATGGCTTCCATCGCCATCGCCTTGCCGCGCAGGTGCATGTGCGGCTGATAGCTCTCGACCCGGCCGTTCTCGCGCAGCAGGAAGTAGCCGACCGTCGCCTTCACGGTGTTGGGCGGGATGTCGACGCCCGAACCGAGCGCGCTGCCGCCGCTGCCGCTGCCGTTGGTGCCGCCCATCAGGTGCAGCACCTGGCGGAACTTCGGCTCCTGGCCTTTCGGATAGAAGTAGACGCCGAGCTCGACGGTGTCGGTGATGTCCTCACCGCCATTCGAGTAGTGGATGTCCCAGACGATCTTGGCGCCGGGCAGCATCAGCTTGCCGCTGTTCGGGCGCATCATTTCGCCCTGCTTGCCGACGGCCCACTCCATGAACGTGCCCGGCAGCGGGTTGCCGTTGGCGTCGAGCGGGTTCATCGCCAGCGCGTCGGTCTCCTGCTGCTGCAGGCGGGCGATCGCGTGATGCGTGATCTTGCGGCCCTTGACGCTGCCCGGACGGATTTCGATGGCGCGCACCCAGCGCGCCTCGGTGAGGTGCGTCTCGACGACGGGCTTCCACCACGCGTCGTTGGCGCCGGCCTTCTGCGTCCACGGCAGCGACTTCACGATCAAGTCGGGCGCGGTCTGCCCGAAGTGCTTCGCGTAGTTCCAGCCCTGTTCGTTCGGCCACTGTTTGGCGGCCGGCATGTCCTTCGCGTCGCCCTTCGGCGAGCCGGTGTCGACCCACTTGGCGATCGTCTCGATCTCCTTGTCGGTCAGCGAGCGATCGTTCTCGAATTCCTGGATGCCGATGGTCTTGTCGATGTGCCACGGCGGCATCTGGCGCGCCTGCACGCGGTTCTTGATCGAGCGCGCCCAGGGCCGCGACTCTTCGAACGAGACGAGCGACATCGGCGCGATTGAATCGGGCCGGTGACACGCTTCGCACTTGTTCTGGAAGATCGGGGCAATATCTTTGGTGAACGTTGGCGATTGCGCAGCTGCCGCCGTGGGCAGCGCCAGCAGCGCGAGTACTCCGAGCGACTTGACGATCCGGCTCATCTCTGGCTCCTCTGTTTCTACGCAAGCGGCGCTCGCGCGCCGCGCGGCCCGAGGCCGAGGACTTCCCGATATATCGTGCGAATTCTAGCACCCTTTGCGGACCGGGAACATCCGACCTTGACATCCGTCTACTGTGTTACATACAGTATGCACCACACAGTATGCGCCACACAGGACATGGACCCTAACCTCTTCGATTCGTTGCGGTTGGAGCTACGCCGCGGCAGCTTGACGCTGGCCGTCCTGGCGCAGCTCCGTGCCGAGCACTACGGCTACACGTTGCGGAAGGCCCTCGCCGACCTCGGCCTCGACATCGACGAAGGCACGCTCTACCCCCTGCTCCGCCGCCTCGAAACGCAGGATCTGCTCACCAGCGAGTGGCGCGAAGAGGGCGGGCGCAAGAAGCGTTTTTACAAGCTGTCACCGGACGGCCGGCAGATCTTCAAGCAGTTGCTCGCCGAATGGAAAGGCATCAACCAGTCACTCGACAGGATTGTGTAGGCACGCCATGGATCTGATCGATCGTTACCTCGCCGCCGTCCGCCGCCACCTCCCCCGCAAGCTGCAGGACGACATCGTCCAGGAGCTGTCGGACAATCTCCGATCGGAAGCGGAAGCCCGCGAACAGGCGGTCGGCCATCCGCTCACGCCCGACGAGCAGACGGTCTTGCTGAAGAAGCACGGGCATCCGTGGCTGATGGCAAGCCGGTACCTGCCGCAACAGCAGCTGATCGGGCCGGCGCTCTTCCCGTACTACCGGCAGGCGCTGTTGGTGGCGCTGTTCTGGGTGGTGCTGCCGATTACGCTGCTCGGCGGCGCCATCACCGCGATGAACTCCGACGACCCCTTCCAGGTCTGGTCGCGCGTGCTCGGTGCGGCGTGGAACGGTTTCATCTACAGCATCGGCATCGTCACCGTCGTCTTCGCAGTACTCGAGCGCGAGCGGGTGCGCATCACCGCGCTCGACAACTGGGATCCGATGAAGCTGCCGAAGGCCGCCGGCGGCCGCTCGGTCCCGCGCGGCGAGAGCGTGGCCGGCCTTGTGTTCGCGCTGACCTTCCTGATTTGGTGGCTCGGCCTGATCCAGGCTCCCGTGATCGACAGCTGGGATGGCCAGGACGTGCGCTTCGTCCCCGCGGCGATCTGGACGACGCTCTACTACCCGGTGCTGTTTTCGCTGATCGCGGGCGTTGCCATCCACATGGTCGATCTTGTGCGCCCGTGGCGGACGCTGACGGTGTCGGTGCTCGATCTCGCGCTCGGCGTCTACAACGTCGTGATCGTCGCGATCGCTCTCCGCGCCGGGCACTTCATCGAAGTGCTGGGCGATCCCGCTCACGCCGACAGAATCGCGCGCGCCAGCTACTTCGTGAACGCCGCGGTCGAATGGACGTTCGTGGTCCTGGCCGCGGTCTTCGTGCTCGACGGGCTGTACGAGGTGTGGATGATGACGCACGCTCCGAAGCACGCAAAGGTCGTATCCTCATTGGCCTGACGGCCATGTCTTTAAACACGAAGAACACGGAGGACACGAAGCCAAGTAATCGAAACGCCAGTGCTGCTCAGCGGCACTTGCCTTCAGAAAAAGTGCTTTTCGTGTCCTTCGTGTTCTTCGTGTTAGTAGCCCTGGTTGCGAGCGGATGTGCACGCGAGTCCGCCCCACCGCCGCATCTCGTTGAACGATCGCGCGTGTCGATGGGCTCGCAGCTGAAGCTCGCCGCCTGGACGACGGATGACGCGCGCGCCATCGACACCTTCGAGCACGTCTTCCGCGAATTCGATCGTCTCGAGTCGTTGCTGAGCGTCTGGAAGGACGACAGCGACGTCGTCCGCATGAACAACAACGCGGGCCTCACGCCGGTCGCCGTCAGCCAGGACACCATCAACGTCCTGCGCGAGGCCACCGAGGCGAGCGTGGTGACCCGCGGCAAGTTCGACATCACCTTCGGCGCGCTCGCCGACATCTGGCGCTTCGATCACGATCAGGACAACGTCGTCCCCGATCGCCAGTTGATCGAGGCGCGCCTGCCGCGCATCGACTATCGCGCGGTGCAGATCGACGGCACGGCGAAGACCGCGTTCATCACCCGGCCGGGGATGCGCGTGCACCTCGGCGGCATCGGCAAGGGCTACGCGATCGATCGCGCGATTGCGCTGCTCGAGGAGCGCGGCTTCACCGATTTCCTGATCCAGTCCGGCGGCGATCTCTATGTCGCCGGCACCAACGGCGGCACGCCGTGGAAACTGGCGATCGCCGATCCACGCGGCACGCACGAGCCGTTCGCGACGCTGCAGATCACCGATCGGACGTTCAGCACGTCAGGCGACTACGAGCGTTTCTTCATCAAGGACGGCAAGCGCTACCACCACCTGCTCGATCCGGATTTCGGCGAGCCGGCGAGCGGCTGCCGCAGCGTCACGATCGTCACCAACCGCGCGGTGCTGGCGGATGTGCTCTCAACCGGCGTCTTCATCATGGGACCCGCCGAGGGCATGAAGCTGATCGAACAGCTGCCGGATGTCGAAGGCGTGATCGTCACCGCGGAAAACCAGGTCCTGGTATCCAGCGGGTTGAAAGGACGCCTCGAACTTCTCAAGCCGCCGACCCATGCACCCTAGCGTGGGGCCCGCCTTCGCTCGCATAGCGAGCTACGGCGAGGTCGCGCCGAAGCGGCCGTCGGCCGCGGAGGCGGATATACTCCGGCCCGTGATTCTCACACTCGATCTGATTCAGACCGTCGCCTTCGCCGG
>JAYWEJ010000171.1:0-22557 GCA_043779345.1 Acidimicrobiia bacterium
TTAGCGGCGGCGACGCCGGCCGCCTATGGCGATCCCCAGGTCATTGACGAGACGCTCGAGCAGATCGACCTGTCGACCGTCTCCTCGGGCGACGTCATCGGGATCGGCATCCACACGCTCAACGCGCTGCGCGGCTATGAAGTCGGGCGGGCGGCGCGCGCGCGCGGTGCCTACGTGATTTACGGCGGCATTCACTCCTCGCTGTTCCCGGACGAGCCGTTCGAGCACGGCGGCGCGCACGCCGTGGTCAAGGGCGACGGCGATCGGGT
The DNA here is from genome assembly GCA_043779345.1 of Acidimicrobiia bacterium. Classification (GTDB taxonomy): domain Bacteria; phylum Acidobacteriota; class Vicinamibacteria; order Vicinamibacterales; family UBA2999; genus 12-FULL-67-14b. Next base: position 270 of record JAYWEJ010000171.1, read on the forward strand.
GTGGCCGGTGGTGCTGAGCGACTGCAAGGCCGGCACCCCGCAGCGCGTCTACGAAGGCGGCAAGATCGAAGGCGCCTCGATGCTGCAGGCGCGCTGGGATCTGCTGCCGCGCGACAAATACATGATCGCGTCGGTGCAGACGGTGCGCGGCTGTCCGAAGCACTGCTCGTTCTGCTCGGTGTGGCGCACCGACGGCCAGAAGCCGCGCGTGCGCGAGTCGGACGCCGTCATTGAAGAGCTGGTCGAGCTGCGGCGGCTGGGATTCCGGTTCATCGCGCTGGCCGACGACAATTTCTATCCGGTCACGCTCGAAGATCTGCGCATGGCCGATCGCCGCGTCGACAAGTCGACCTATAACCGCCTCAAGGCGCTTCGCGACGAGCGCTTCGCGCTGATGGCCGAAATGGCGAAGCTGCCGTCGGACATGAACTTCTTCACGCAGATCACCATGGAAGCCGCCGAAGATCCGGAGTACCTCGACGCGATGTCGCGGGCGCGCATTCGCGGCGCGCTGGTCGGCATCGAGTCGGTGACGCCGGAAGGGCTGAAGGACGTCTACAAGGACTTCAACCTCGCCGGCGACGCGCTGGCCGAGCGGCTGCAGGAATTCAAGAAGCGCGGCGTCCACGTGCTCGGCTCGTTCATCTTCGGCCTGCCCAGCGACCGGCCGGCGACCTTCGACGCCACCGCGGCGCTGGCGCAGCAGGCCAACATCACGCTGGCGCAGTTCGTGATGCTGACGCCGTTCCCGGGCACGCTCGACTTCCAGAAGTGGGAAGAGTCGGTGGCCGGCCAGGCCCCGACGATCGACGGCGTGCCGGTGACGCGGCACTGGCTGATTCCGAAACACCTGCGGCCCAAGGTCTACACGCCGCATCCGGTGATGTCGGCGGAAGAGATCCGCGAGCGCACCCAGGGTGTGTGGGACGAGTTCTACCGGTTGCCGCTGGTCTGGGAGCGCGCCAAGTGCGTCAAGTCGCTGAAGTCGCGGCTGGCGTTCGTGATGGTCTCGAAACTCTACCGGCAGATGTACGCGAACACCGGTATCTCGACGGACAGCGCGCGCTCGAACAAGGCGCACCGCATGACGCGCCTGATGGCGCGGCCGCTCGTGAGATGGTTCTCGGGACAGCCGATGCCGCAGTTGCAAGTGCCTGCGTAAACCGTGAGAGCCGCCGCGCTGATCCTGGCCCTCGTGCTCGCCCTTGCCGCGACGGGCGAGGCCCAGAGGCGCGGCGGAGGCCGTGGTGGCCGTGGCGACTTCAACGTGCGTCCCGCCGTTCCCGAAGATTTCGACGGCTCGTGGCAGTTCTGCCGCATCGCGTTTCGCCAGAATCGCAATGGCGACGGCGGCGGCTGGAGCGTCGATTTCCCCCGCGCCGACATCAACATGTCGATCCGCCTCTCGGAGCTGACCAAGACCACGGTCAGCTTCTCGGGCCCGCAGGAGCCGAAGCACCTCGTCATCCGGCTGACCGATCCGACGCTCTTCCAGTGCCCGTTCATCATGATGACGGAGGTCGGCGCGGCGTTCGTCGACGAGACCGAAGCCGAGGCGCTCCGTAACTACCTGCTGAAGGGCGGCTTCCTGTGGGCCGATGATTTCTGGGGCGAGTGGGCCTGGGAAGCGTGGGCGGAGCAGCTCGGCAAGGCGCTGCCGCCCGGGCAGTTCCCGCCGACAGATCTGCCGAACGATCATCCGCTGTTCCGATCGATCTTCGACATCGGCGGCGGCGTGCCGCAGATCGCCTCGATTGGGAATTGGCTGGGTACCGGCAGCACCTCGGAACGCGGCGCGGAGAGTGCGGTGCCGCATGCGCGCGCCGTGTTCGATCAGTCAGGCCGCATGATGGCGCTGATGACGCACAACACCGACATCGGCGACTCGTGGGAAGAGGAAGCGTCGCATCCGCAGTACTTCTACGAGTTTTCGACGAAGGGTTATGCGTTCGGCATCAATGCGATCGTCTACGCGCTGACGCACTAATCAGGCCATCAGGCCATCAGGCCGTCAGAGCAGCCTGCAACGCGCGCAGCCACACCAGCATCCGATCGACATTCGCCGATCCCATTCGCAGCAGTTGTTTCTGCGTCGGCCTCAATTCCTCGAGTTCTCCGTCCGCATAGGCCCACAGGCCGCCGTCACCTTCGACGAGCAGGATCGGATCCTTCACCACCGGCGTATCGAGCAGGATGTCGAAGGTCTGCGCCAGCGCGCGATCGACGTCGCCGGTGGGATTGCCCATGGCGCGGTAGGCCTCGTTGAGCCGGGGCCGGATGGTCTTGTAGATCTTCGCGACGTTCGAGGCGTCGATCGAGGTGATGGTCTGCACCAGGCCGTCGTAGCGGCGATAGCTGGCCGGATCGATCGCCCGCCGCCCGCCGCGCGTTGACGGCACCAACGGCGATGACGGCGCGATCACCTTGAAGTCGCGCGCCGGCGATCCGCCGACTGCCGCCTGATCGATCGCGGTGGCGAGCTGCCGGACGAGATCGTCGGTCGCCACCCATCGCGCGAGTTCGGGCCGTGACGACAACGCCGACAGCAGCGGGCGCAGGAAGCCGTCCATCCGATCCAGCGGCGGCAGGTTGACGGGCGGCGGTGGCGGAGAAAGCTTGTCGATCGGCACGTCGGTGGCGGCCACCGCCTTGGGCGATGCGTTGTCCGCGGGCGGCGCCGGCCGCGACATCCACCACGCTCCGCCGGCAAGACAGACGACGAGCGCGATGGCAATGATCGCGATCGGTTTGTTATCGTCCATGCACCTTTAGACGATGGTCATGGCGCGCTTGGCGGGGGGACGCGGCGCCTGGTGGCCTGCTCGAACGAATATGCCAGCTCGATCAGGCGCGGCTCGCTGCAGGCGGTGCCGGTGAAGCTGACGCCGTACGGCGCCGCCGCGAGCGCGAATCCCTCGGGGTACGGCGCCGGCGCGGGGCCCGCACCGCCGGGCTGCGGCGGCATCGGCACGAACAATCCGAACGGCACGATCACCGTCGGATACCCGGGCTTGGCGGCGATGCCCGCGCTGCTCGCCCCCGGGAAGAACAGCGCATCGAGTTTCTGCGCCTTCAGCACTTCGTCGATGCCATGGGTCGCGCCCAGCCGGATGTCCTTCTCGCGATCGGCCTGCCACTTGGCGCGGTCCTTCTCGAGATCGAGCAGGTCGGAGTTGTCGAGATTGACCTGCGCGTACTTGATTGCGTTGCGGTTGGCGCGCGCGGTGTTGAACGCGCGGAGTTCGGCGAGGGTCTTGACCGGCGCCGCGGGCCCGAGCGAGGCCAGCCACGCGTTGAAGTCGCGCTTCATGCCGTACCACAACACCGACGAACAGTTCGGATCGCGCGGCCCCTTGTCGCACGCGCCGCCCCAGAGCAGGAAGTTGCTGGCCGGATCCCGATCGACCACGCTGGGGATGTCGGCATCAACGACGGTCGCGCCGGCCTTCTTGAGCACTGCAATCGCGTCGGCCATCGATCTGGCTTGCGCCTCGTTGAGGCCGCCGCGCGGTTCCTTCGCTCCCGGCGGCGTGATGCGATCGTAATAGTTCGCGCGCGGGATGCCGATGCGCGCGCCCTTCAATCCGTCGGCCTTGAGGAACGGCGTGTAATCACGGTTCGTCGGCGCCTTGCACGCCGTCGTTGCCGGATCGTTCGGGTCGGGCGCGGCGCTCTCGAGCGCGCCGAACAGGATCGCTGCGTCGGTCACGGTCTTTGCCATCGGTCCGGCGGTGTCCTGATCGGCGGTAATCGGAATGACGCCGTAGCGGCTGATGCGGCCAACCGTCGGCTTGATCGCGGCCAGCATGTTTTGATTCGCCGGGCTTAGGATCGATCCCGAGGTTTCGGTGCCGACGTTGGCCGCCCAGAAGTTCGCCGCCGTGCCGGCGCCGGAGCTCGAGCCGCCGGTGTTCAGCACCGGCCGTCCGTCGGCGGTGGCCGCCCGCGGATCGCGGCGCGGATCGTACGGATTGAAGGCGTATCCGGCGATGGCGTTGTAGTTGCCCGGCATGCCGTTGGCAACGAAGTTCGCCAGCTCGGTCAGCGTGGTCTTGGCGATGATCACGGCGCCGGCGTCACGCAGGTTCTTCGTCAGCGTCGCGTCGTAGGGCGGCATCAGGTTTTCAAACGCGATCGCGCCGCCGGTGGTGCGGATGTCGGTGGTGTGGATGTTGTCCTTGAGCGCGATCGGGATGCCGTGCAGCGGCCCACGGATCTTGCCGGCTTGGTGTTCCTGGTCGAGACGATCCGCTTCTTCGAGCGCCTTCGGATTGACCGTGATCGCCGCGTTGAACTTGTCGTTGTAGAGCGCGATGCGCACCAGGTACTGCTCAACCATCTTGCGCGAGCTGGTCCGGCCATCCAGCATCGCCTTCTGCATCTCGGGAATCGTTGCTTCGACGACGTTGAAGGGCGCCTGGGGCTGTGGCGCGCGGTCGGTGTTGCAGGCGGCGAGAGCAGCCGCAAGGACGATGAGGCCGGCCAGTGGTTTCATGGCCGGATTCTAATCCTAGATGGCGAGCTTCTTCATGGTTCGCACGAAATCACCTGGCAACGGCGCCTCCACGGCGATCGGCGTGCCCGTGATCGGGTGGGGAAACGCCAGCGTCCACGCGTGGAGCATGTTGCGGCTGGCATGAGCCTGGCCCGCCGAAGCCTTGGCGGAGGCGGGGTTCTTGGGTCTGGAGTCCTGATCACCGGAATAGACACGCTCGCCGATTAACGGGTGGCCGAGTTTTTCGAGATGCAAGCGTATTTGATGCTGCCTTCCGGTGTGCAGACGTAATTCGAGCAGCGACGCATTCTTCAATCGCTCGCGGACCTTGTAATCGGTGGTCGCATCGAGCCCCGATCGATCGGCGTCCACCAGCTTGCGCCGGCCATCGCGATAGCCGGACGAGATGCGCGCGTGGATCGTGCCTTGTGGCGGATCGGGAATGCCTCGCACCAGCGCCAGGTAGTGCCGCTCGAAGCGATGGTTCTTGAACAGATCCCGGCCGGCGGCATGCGCGTCCTTCGACAGCGCGACGGCGAGCGATCCCGACGTGTCGCGATCGAGCCGGTGCAGCATGCCGACATAAGACTTGTGACCGAGCTTGAACTCCAGGTACTCGCGCACGCGGCGGAGCACGGTGTCTTCGGAGCTGCCGGCGTCTGGACTCGAGGGAATGGACAGCAGCCCGGCGGGCTTGTTGAGGACGATGATCTCGTCGTCTTCGTGGAGGATGTCGAACGAGGCGCGGGCGCGCGATTGCGCCGGCCGGTTGATGTTCAGATCGAGGACGGCGTCGTTGTCGACGTCGAGGCCGGGATCCCGGAGGGCCCGGCCGTCGACGGTGACTTGTCCTTTTTCAATCGCCTCGCGGATCCGGCTCCATGACAGCTCCGGATGCTTCGCTTTGAGGTGTTTGTCCAGTCGCATAACGAGGCCACGGAGCAGTACCGGAGGACACGGAGCTCCGCGTCCTCCGTACTTCTCCGTGTTCTCGGTAGTTTACCGCGCGCGCAGCGGAACGAAGACGGTGTTGTCGCCGCGCGCGATCAGCAGGACCGCCGGCCTCTCGCCGGTGGCGTTGAGCGCGCTCCGCACCTCTTCCGCCGTGCGGACCGGCCTGCCGTTGATCTGCTGGATCACGTCGCCTTCACGCAGGCCGGCGGAGGCCGCCGCCCCTGACGGATCGACGTTCGTGATCACGACGCCACGGGTGTCGCGCTCGAGCTCGAGCGCACGCGCGATCTCCGGCGTGATCGCCTCGAACGTCATGCCGAACTTCGCCGCCGCCTCGCCCTCGCGGTCGCCAGCATTGCCGCGCGCGGCCGTCGCGACCGCGTTCTCCGCGAGCGTCGCCTTCACCTCGCTGGTGCGGCCGTCGCGCAGCACCTGCAGCGCGATCGTCGTGCCCGGCCTGGTCGCCGCGATCTCGTTGCGGAACGAGTTCGTGTCGATTACCGGCCGGCCCTGGTAACCCAGGATCACGTCGGCGCGCTGGATCCCGGCTTTTTCCGCGGCGCCGCCAGGCGTCACGCCGCTGACCAGCGCGCCTTCCGCCCTGCTCAGGCCGAGGCCCGCCGCCAGCTCGCCCGTCATGCCCTGCACGGTGACGCCGAGCAGTCCGCGGTGCACGCGGCCGTGGCTCACGAGCTGGTCCATGACGTTCTTCGCCATGTTCGACGGCACGGCGAACCCAATGCCGATGTTGCCGCCCGAGGGCGAGAGAATCTGCGAGTTGATGCCGATCAGCTCGCCCGTCGTATTGACGAGCGCGCCCCCGGAGTTGCCGGAGTTAATCGCGGCGTCGGTCTGCAGGAAATCTTCGTAGCTGCCATTGCCGGCGCCGGTCGCGCGGCCCTTGGCGCTGACGATACCCATCGTCACCGTCTGGCCCACGCCGAGCGGATTGCCGACGGCGAGCACGAGATCGCCGACGCGCATCGCGTTCGAATCACCAATCGGCAGGACCTGCAGGCCCTTCTCTTCGATCTTCACGACCGCGAGATCGCTGGCCGGGTCCGCGCCAATCAGCTTGCCCAGGACGACGCGGCGATCCGACAACTCGACTTCGATCTTGGTCGCGTTGTCGATGACGTGGTTGTTGGTCAGGATGTAGCCGTCGTTGCTGACGATCACACCGGAACCAAGGCCTCGCTGCAGTTGCGGCGGCACCTGCCGCCCGCCGCGGCCGTGCTGACCGAACAGATCGCCGAACGGCGAGCCCTCGGGAAACTGCGGCAGCTGCGTGAATTGCGGCGAAGCTTTCCCTTCGACGCGGATGGTCACGACGGCTGGGGTCACTTTCGACACCACCTCCGCGAACCCGGCCGTGACGGCACGGCCAGGACCTGGTTCGAGCGCCGCGGTCACGGGAGCAGAGATGGCGGCCTCGACCGTCTTCGGCGCAATCGGCGTGGCGCTCCAGGCGCCGGCCGATGCCAGGCCGAGTCCGAGCACCAACGCTGCCGCCTTCGCTCTCGCCATCAAAGAGCTGCGGCGAGGCAGGCTATCCAAATTTGAACGGGACATGACGCGTTCCTCCATGTCTATTGAGACGTCGGAGGGGCTTTCAGGAGCGTTACCGGAGGATTACAAGTGTGCAAGGTTGAAGATGCGGATCTCGAACACCGAGCCGCTGCCGGGGGTGCTCGTCACGGACACCGAGCCTCCCTGTGCCTCGACGTAGGCGCGGACCAGGTTGAGGCCGAGTCCCAGGCCGCGAGTCGCGCGGCTCTGATCGCCGCGGTAAAGGCGATCGAAAATGCGGGGGAGATCCGGCTCGGAGATGCCCTGTCCCGTATCAGCCACGCGAATGACGACCGCGTCACCTTCGGCCGCCGCCGACAGATCGACGCGGCCGCCCCGAGGCGTGTACTTGATCGCGTTGTCGACGAGGTTGGCGAGCGCCTGGCGCAGCCGATCGCGATCGGCGGGCACGGTGAGACCGGCCGTGACATCGACGCGCAGCGTCACGCCGGCGTCTTCCGCGGTGTCCTCATACAAATCGACGACTTCCTTCGCCAGCTGCGCGAGCGCCACCTGGGTGACGTTCAGTTTCATGGCGCCGGTTTCGGCTTCCGAGATATCCATCAACGTCGTCAGCATCGAGAGCACGCGCTCGGATTCCTCGAGGCAGTCCGACAAGGCGTCCCGATGCCTGGCCGGATCGTCGGTCGCGAGCGCCGATTCGGCGGTCACCCGCAGGCGCGTCATCGGCGTGCGCAGGTCGTGCGCGACGTGATCGAGGGCGTTGCGCATGCCGTGGATCAGGGTCGTGATGCGGGCGAGCATGGCGTTGAAGAGGCCGCTCAGCTCATCGACGGCATCGTCGGTGCCGTAGACCGGAACGCGATCGTCGGTCTGGCCGGTATGGAGGATCCTCCGCACTGCGTCGCGGAGGTCGCGCAGCGGCTTCAGTGTCGAGCGGGTGAGGAACAGCCCGCCGGCGACGCCGATCACCAGCGCGAGCCCGGCGCCCAGCATCAAGGCGCGGCGGAAGTTCGAGAGCAGCTGGTTGCGCGCTTCGCTGGTCTTGCCGACCTGCAGCACCGCGCCGCCGCCGATGTCGATGGTCGCGACCTCGAGCACCGCGTTACGATCGCGCGATCGCACCTGTGACCAGATCGCGTTGGGTCCGCCGGGGAGCTCCTGCAGATCGAACGCGCCCCAGGTTTCGGGCAGCGAGTACAGCAACACGTCTTCGAAAGGCCCGACCAGCCGCACGAACAGCGGTTCGCGCGATCCCGATCGCTGCTCGATCTCGATGGCGCGCGCGAGCGCGGGCAGTCCGCCGGCCTGGTAGCGCGTGGCGTATTCGCGCAGCGTCGACTGGATGATGTCGTGATCGCGGCTCTCGAGCAATGACGCCAGCAGCCCGTAGGTGAGTCCGCCCATCACCAGCGTGCTGGCGAGAAAGATCCCGAGATACCACGCGGCGAGCCGCAGGCCGAGCGCCTGGCTGACCCGGTCAGTCCACTTTGAGGACATAGCCCGCGCCACGAACGGTATGAATCAACTTGGTCGCGAAGCCCTCGTCCACGTTGTCGCGCAGGCGCGACACCAGGACGTCGACGACGTTGGTGCCGGGATCGAAGGAGTAGCCCCACACGTGCGACAGGATCATCGTCTTCGAGAGGACGCGGCCGGGATGCCGCATCAGGTATTCGAGGAGCGCGAACTCCCGCGGCCGCAGCTCGAGCGGCGTGCCGGCGCGCTCGACCCGGCGCGACAGCAGATCGAGCGTCAGCTCGCCAACCGTCAGCCGGGTCGGCTCGCTCGCACCGCCGCTGCGCCGCAGCAACGCCTGCAGGCGCGCCAGCAGTTCGGCGAAGGCAAACGGCTTGGTCAGGTAGTCGTCGCCGCCGGCCTGCAGTCCCTTCACGCGATCGTCGACGGTGTGCCGCGCGCTCAGGATCAACACCGGCATCTGCTGCTTCTTCGCGCGCAGCTGTTCGATCACCGAGAGGCCGTCGAGCCCGGGCAGCATCACGTCCATGACCGCGGCGTCATGACCGCCCTCGAGCGCCTGGCGCAGCGCCGCCGGTCCGGTCGTCGCCACGTCGACGGCGTAGCCGGCTTCGCGCAGGCCCTGCGCGACGAAGTCGGCGATCACCTGATCGTCTTCAGCGACGAGAATGCGCATGATCAGAACGTCAGCTGGTGCGTCGAAAAGAAATCCTTGAGCAGCGTCGTCAGCGACGGCGCGTCCTTGCGCGTCACCCATGCGAGCACGCCATCCTGGCTCACGGCGATCTCGCGATTGGTGGTGGCGATCTTGAGCAGCTCCCCCTGCCAGCGATCGTAGATGTAGTCGTCGACGAGGGTCGCGCGAATGCGTCCGGCATTCACCGAATCGAGCAACTCCTCGTCGGTGCTGGTCTTGTCGTCGACGATGATGACGGCCTGACGGCGGTTGTTCTTCTGTAGTTGTTCGTTGAGACGGATCAAGCTCGCGTGATGATCGCTGTTCTTGCGGACGTGGATCCTGCGGCCGCCGACATCCTCGAGGCTGACCAGCGGCGAGCTATCGGTGACCACCAGCTCGCGGATACCGGTCTTGATCGGCGGCGCGAAGGCGACCTGCTCGTCGCGTGCGAAGGTGAGCAGCAGGTTCGCGGCGACATCGCCCCGGCCCGCCAGCAGGGCCGGGATCAGCTGATCCTCGCGCGTCTCGATGAAGACCGGCGTGACATCGCGCTTCGCATCTTCGGTCAGCTTGTTCGCGAGCGCGACGCCGGCATCGACGGCGCGGCCCTGATGGCGGCCGTCAACGGTCTGGAAATGCGTGCGGCTCGGCGCGACCAGGATGCGGATGTAACCGCGGCCAATGATCGCCTCGAGGTCGCCCGAGAAGGACTTGTTGGTCTTCTCGAGCTTGCTGATTGGCTGTTCAGGCGCGGGAGGTATCTCAGTCAGCGCCGGCGCCGCGGGTGTGGCACTGGTGAACGCAGACCGGGGAGATCCCGAGCACGCGGCGACCAGCGAGAGAGCGAGGAACAGTGTGAAGACACGCATCCACGCGATTCTCGCATGTTGCGCTAGGATGCTGGGATGAACCGGCGTGCATTTCTGTGATCGCCGGCATCAACTATCCCTGGACGGTCTTCCAGGGCAAGCAGAACTACGGCTGCGACTTCGGCTGGAACAAGTGGAACAGCCACGTCGGCGTCACCACGCACCTCGACGATGTGCGGGCCGACTTCGACGCGATCAAGACCGCGGGCTACGAAGTGACGCGATGGTTCGTGTTCACGGACGGTCGCGGCGGTGTCCGGTGGAGCGTGAACGGCGAGCTTGCCGGTATCGCGGATCGTTTCTTCGAGGACATGGACGCCGCGCTCGACATCGCCGCTTCGTCCGGCGTCCGCGTCTGTCTCGTGCTGCTCGACTTCGCGTGGCTCGACGATCCGAAGAGGCGCGTCGCGCTCGAATCAGCCGCGTTCATCGATCGCGTGCTCGATCCGTTTCTCGAGCGATACGGCGCCAACCCCTCGATCCACTCACTCGATGTCATTAACGAGCCCGATTGGGTCACGCAGGGCCTGGCGACCGATCCGAAGCGAGGGGTGTGGCCGATCGAGAGCCTGAAAACATTCGTTGGTGCCTCGGCCGATCGCATCCACGCGCGCTCGCCGGCGCTCGTCACGCTTGGTGGCGGCCGGGTCAAGTTCGCGCGCCAGTGGGACGACCCGGCCTACGGCCTCGACTTCGTGCAGATCCACTCGTATCCCGACGTGCGTGACCAGGATCGCGATGACAGCGTGTTCGGAAAGACGGCGGCTGACTTCGGCCTCAGCAAGCCGCTGCTGATTGGAGAATGCCCTTCGGATCCGCGTGCGCATCCCGAGGGGCATCTATCGCCTGCCTACAGGCTCGAGGACTACCTCGCGCTGGCACGCGACGGCGGTTATCTGGGCGCGTGGCCGTGGAGCTTCAAGGGCGTCGATGCGTTTGGCGCGCCCGCGCTCTGATCGCGGTCCCCATTCACCTCCTGGAGTCCGCGCAGGAGTCCGGCGAGGACCCAGACAAATCGAAAGTTCATGATGTCGGCATTGAGGCTGCTGACAACCAGGCCCGCGAGCGCAATCGCGGCCGCACCAGCAAGCGGGTCACCGCCGGCGAAGGCCTGCCGCGCCATGGCGGCCCATGCGGCCCAGAGCAACAGCAAGGTGATGCCGCCGATGACGCCGCATTCGGCCATACGTCCCGGCAGCGTCGAGTGCGGATCGACGACGCGATAGTGGGACGGCAGCCGGCCATCGGCGTAGGCGCGCATTGTTTCCGAGTGAAACCGATCGAGCCCGATGCCGGCGACAGGATGTTCGATGAAGGCACGCCACGCGACCTGCTTGATGCGCGCATAACTCATCACGTTGTAGATCACCGTCGCGCCGGCAATCCGCGTCTCCTGTTGATCGACGCCGTAGTAATACTGCGAGGCATCGGCGTAGCCGGCGCCCCCGTACGAGATCGACTTGATCGACACGGTCGCCGCGAAGTTCAGTCCGAGCACGACGATCACGACGGCGGCGACAGCGACGAGGCGGAGACCCGGCCGTGCGGACAGCGATGGCCATGCGGCCAGCATCACGGCGACCGCGAAGCCGGCAATCGCGTGACTCAACGTCAGCAGCGCCGCCATCGTCATCAGGGCGGCCATCACGCACCAGGTGCGGCCCCGATCCGACCGGCAGCGTGCGATCGCGAACGGCACCGCCGCGGTCAGCACGCACGCGAGCATGGCTTGCGTCGCGGTCAGGGCGCGCAGCCGTATCGCGGTGCCCAGGTACGGCAACGGCACCACTTCGACAATCAGCGGCCACGACACCGCGCCGATCGCCGTCAGTGCGACCACGACGAGGCCGCCGATCGAGAGGAGCGCCCCGCCGAGCGCCAGGCCGGTGCCCGTCGCACGCGCCAATCCCTGGCGCGCGGCGATCGCGAAGATGACGTAGATCGCCACGAGGTAAAGCTGGCGCACGAATTCCATCGCGCTCTGTTGGCGATCGGCTGAAATCAGAATCGCCGGCGCCGCCCCGAGCAGGTAGCACGCAACCGCGACATCCGGCCATTGCCAGGTCCATCGAACGCGGGGCAGCGCCAGAACCGCGATGGCGAGCAGGATGAAGATCGGATCAGCGACGCGGGCGTTGTATGGCAGCGCCGGCCAGTTGATGCCGATCGTGATCAGAAAGAGCAGCAGCAGATACGTCACGGCTTCGCTCTTCTCAGTCCACGTGCGAATCGCTCGCGCCATTGCCGGGCGCCGCCGGCCTGGGTCAACAGGTGATGATGCCAGTGATCACGATTCGACGTGACGCGCAACGGCTCGAGCGCCAGCAGGCCCGTTCGTCCGATCGATTTGCGGAGGTATTCGCGCTCCGCAAGCGCGGCCCGCAGGTCGTCGTCGACCGGAAGATCGAGGCCGGCTTCGTGCGCGATCAGCCAGGCCTTGGCCTGGACGGCGAGCTCCAGCTCGATCCTGAGCAGGCAGAACATGTCGGCCACCACCACGCCTTCGAAATGCGACGGCAGCGCCCGCAGGTAGGCGCCAAAACGCGTCGCCTGGAACCCGTCGGACATTACCAACTGCAACAGGGTGAGGTCGAGGTCGAGCCCGGCGCCGACCCATTCGCGCGTCGCCTTCTCACTGCGCTCGAACACCGCGATCAGGATGGCGGGAAGCGCGAGCAGCATCACCACCGCGGCCACGGCCGGATACGCGAGCAGGTGGTTGTAGAGCGAATGGGTGATGACCGCGAGCACGAGGCCCGCCAGTATCGGCAGCCGCAGGCGCGGATGGCGATCGGCGACGGCCTTGCCGACGATCGCCGCCATCGCGGTGGTGGCGCCGTGCAGCACTCCGGTGCCGAGGCCGCGCAGCGCCCACATGATCAGCGGTGCATCGCCGAAATCGCGCAGATATGTCACGTTCTCGACGATCGCGAAGCCGGTGCCGATCGCGAAACCCTGCACGGCGGCATCGACCAGGAAGCCGACCCGGCCGCGCGCGAGCAGCAGTCCGATGAAGGCCGCCTTGGCCGCCTCCTCGGTGAAGGGCGCCAGGTACCGCGAGAAGCTGATCGCGTCGAGCCCCGCCGCCGGCATCAGCCAGCTGTGCAGCGCCTCGCAGCCGAGCGCGGCGCCCGCGCCGTACAACAGCGCCAGCGCAATCGACGAGGGCCGCACCAGCCTGAAGCTGTCCATGAACCAGAGTGCCACCAGGAAGATCAGCGCGGGAGCGAGCGCGATGAGCACGTGCATCTAGCGAAGCACCTTCAGCGAGACCATCGCTTCACGGCGCGGCGCCTGGCCGCGCTCGAATGCGACCGCGCCGCCGATCGACAGCGTCATGTCGAGGACCGACAGCGCGGAAATGCTGAAGTCCACTTGAGCACCGGCGTTGTAGAGGAAGCGCCGTGACGGCCGATCGTCGAGATTGGTGCCTAGACCGCCGACGAAGATCGCCGGACGCATCCACGGCACGTAGAACCCCGGAGTGCCAAGGCGCTGAAACCGCACCGGCGGAAGATTCAGCTCGATCATCGACTTCACGAAATTGCGGCCGCCGATCTCGTTGAGCTCCGCACCCGGCATGCTGTAGGTCTCGCGATAGCGCTGCGCCGTGCCGCGATCGACGTAGTTGTTGCCGAACCCGCCGAAGAAGAAACTGGCGAACGGCTGGCTGCGATCGTTCGGCGAGAAGCCTGCCGCCTGGCGAAACCAGATCGACATGTGGCCGGCGGGCAGCGCCATGCCGCGATCGAAACTGCCCCTGACGCGCGTGAACACATCGCGATCGACGGCCGCCGCTTGCGCCGCCGCGGTCCACAGCGTGCCCGATTCGGAGTCGACGGCGCCGAGCGATTTGCGCAGATCGCTGAACGTCAGCTCGGCATCGAAGATGCCCAGGCGAGCGACATCGACTTCGACATTCTGGAAATCCGGCAGCCGATCGAGGTTGCCGGCGACGCTGCCATCCAGCTCCAGCGTCAGCCGCCGCGGCTCATCGTAAATGAGCGTCATCGATCGGCCGGCGCCAACGACGTAGCCCTTGCGCCCGGTCTTGGTCGGCCCAACCAGGTCGTAAAAGTCGGCCTTGTTGTAGGCGGCATGACCCCGCCAGTCGTAGCGCTCGTAATCGGCTTCCACATGCAGGCGCTCGCTCGACGGCAGGTCCGTGAACGGCGAATAGGATGCCGAGATGCTGCCGCGATTCAAGCGGATGCGATCCGAGATGTTGAGCCGCATGCCGACGGCGCCGGTGTCCTTGTAGCCCTGGACGATCGGGTAGATCGACTCCAGTCGGAGACCGCCGAACAGCCGGTACGGCTGCGTGCGTTTGTCGAGCGACTCGTACGGAATCACCAGCGGCGAGCCGACGTTCCAGGTGTGCACGACCGGGTGGTCGGCGGCGAGCCGTTCGCCCAGGAAGATGATCGGACTGACGTCGGCAATCGGCGTGGCGACAATGCGAGTCGGAACGAAGCCGCTGCCGGTGTACCTGAACACCAGCAGGTCATCGCCGCCGAGCGGGACCGGGCGGAAAAACCCGGTGTCGGTATTGCTGACGGCCTCGACCGTGCCGCTCGCCAGCTCGTAGCGAAAGATGTTGGAGACACCCGTCAGGTAGGCGCTGCCGTAGAGGTAACGCCCGTCAGCTGAGAAGGTGAAGTCGTTCGGCACCGACTGCGCGAAGTCGAATCGCGCCAGCGGCGTCGCGTCTTTCTTCTTCAACGCCTCGATGCTCAGGACGCGCACATCCTGCTTGCCGTTGATCTCACCGAACGACGCGACCAGCGTGGTGCCATCGGGGGAGACGTCGAGATCGTAGGCGATGGTTCCGTAGGGCAGCGTCACCATCTGTTCCCACGAGGTATACGGCTCCGGGATCCGGACGATCGTGACCAAGCCGTTCAGATGGCGGAGGCCCCACAGCGCCTTGTCGCTCTTGCTGAAGACGATGTCGCCGATGCGCGCGTCCTTCTGCAGCATGCGCGCCTTGCCGGTGTCCGGATCGAGCTGCATCAGGTCGCGGAACGAACTGTTGTCGGTGGTGTAGAACAACGCGCGCGCGTCAGGATCCCACGCCAGTGAGGTGACGCTGTAGATCACCGGCCCTTTGATCGGCACGATGCGCTCGACGTTGCCGTTGTCGATGTCGATCGCTCCAACATGCGCGACCACGCCAGGGTAGTTAAAAGCGGCGTAGATCTTTTTCGAAGACGGATCGTAGTAGGGGCGCGACACCGAGCCGAGCGCGCGGCTGGTGACATCCCGATACTGAGTGACCGGATACTTGCGGATCGCGGCGAGGTTCGCTTGTTGGAACGTGCGCTCGTCCTCGATCCAGCGGCCCCACGCGTCTTCGAGGCTGGTCCCGAAGACGTGGCGGAACTGTGTGGCGTAATAGCCACGACTACCCTCTCGGCGAGCGGTCCATTCGATCAGCTGCGCGGGCGAGTAGCGGCGCGCCAGCCACGTCATGAAGCGCGCCCCGTAGAGATACGAGTTGATCTCGAGCTGGAAGTCGATGTCGGTACCCTTCGAGACCAGGCCGAGCGGCGTATAGAACGGCGCGTGGTCGCGCACCATGGCGCGGAAGACCATCTCGTCGTAGCCGCTCTGGACGCGGCCGATGCCGCCCGCCATCCAGGTGTCGACGAACACCGCAATGCCTTCGTGAAACCAGCGCGGCGCCGCGACCCGCGGCGCGGTCAGGTAGAAATACAGGATCGACTCGGGCTGCTCCGCGACCGGCAGCACCTTGCCGCTGAACAGGCGGCGGAACATCCGGTCGGCCCCCGCCGCCTGATCCATCGTCGCCACGTGGACCAGCTCGTGATTCATGATCACGTTCATGCGCTCGTTGGCGGCGAGCGTCTCGAATGAAAATCCGAGCGGCGCGATCTGCACGCTGACCAGATTGGCGGGCACCGAGGAAGCGCCGGCGTTGCCGGAATCACTCAGGTCCAGCACCAGCACCGTCAGGTCTTCCTTCGGATCAAAGCCGAAGAGTTTTTTCTGAAAGGCGAGCGAGTTGAGCGCGGTGCGCGTGACGTGGGGGACGAGGTAGCCCTCGGTGACGTCGAGATAGATGACGCGCAGCCCCGCCGACTGTTCCTGCGTCAACTGCGCCGCGGCGGGCAGGGGGAAGACACACAGGAAGGCGACGAACAGCCCGCATCGGAGACGCATCAATGCGGGATCTTAGGCGAAAAAGAGTGGAGGCACCCCCACAGAGTGCCTCCACAACTGGAGGAAAGGTAGGACGAACGGTTACTGGACGCGGGCGCCGCGCGCCAGGGCTTCCCCGAACTTCGCGCTGCGAATCGCCGCGTCGAAGTTGTTGTCGCGCACCGCGCGCAGCATGGTGTCGCTGCCCAATGCCGCCGCGTAGCCTGGTGTCTTCAGCATACGCAGGAAGTTTTCGTCGCGAAGGGCCTCAGCAAACTTCCTGTTGACGAGCATCGGGCGGAGGTTCGAGTCTTCGAACTTCTTGGCCAGCTCGACGTTGCTCAGCGACCGCTTCAGGTTCTCGTCGTCGAGCTTCCTGGCCAGCGCCGAATCCTTGAGTCCGCGGCGAATCCCCTCGTCCTGCAGCGCGCTGCGCATCTCGGAATCATACAACCGGGTGCGCAGCTCCGCGTTCTGCAGCATGTTGCGCAACGTCTCGTCCTTCAGGATCGCGTCAAAGGTCTCGGTCTGGAGGACGTCCTGGGCGCTGGTGTCGCCGAGCTTGACGTCAGCGGGCGCGATTTGCGGCGTCTGGGCGCGCTGGGCGGCGCCGATGGTCGCTTCGGTCCCGACAGTCGCGGGCGGATTGCTGTTATAGGTGATCACAGCGAGTACGATCGCTGCCGCAGCTGCCAGGCCGAATAGGATCTTCTTGTTCACGGCGATACCTCGTTGAAAAGTTGCGTGACGAACATTGGGGTGATGTGAAACGTGCGCGAGAACTTTGTCGACGAGACCCGCCGGCGCATCGGCAGGGCCCAGAGATTCAATCAGGCCGGCAAGCGCGCCGAGCTCGGCGGCGCGTTCGCGCGCGTCCGGGCTCTCGCTGAGCATCCGCGCGAGCTGCGCGCGCTCGTCGGCCGTCAACGACTCGTCGAGCGCACCCTGTAACAGCGCTTCGAGTTCGGGCCGGATCATCGGACTTCTTCCTTCCTGGTGTCTTGCCATCCGAGCAACAGCTCGCCGAGCCGCTGGCGCGCGGAATAGAGGCGCGACTTCACGGTTTTTTCCGGAATCGACAGCGCCTCGGCGATCTCTGCGTACGACTGCCCGGCGAAATGACGCAGCACAACGACGGTGCGGTACTCTGGGGAGAGCTGTAGCAGCGCCACGTTGATCTGATCGCGGCGTTCCGCCGCCAAGGCGTTATCGAACGGGGAGCCGCTGCCGGCCGCATCGTCATCGAGCGGCTCCTGCGGGCGGCGGTCTCGATTGACGTTGAGGCACTCGTTGACGAGGATGCGATACATCCAGCTGTAGAACCGGTAGTTCGAGTCGAACGACGCGAGACGCTGGTAGGCGTTGACGAAGGCGTCCTGCGTGGCGTCTTGCGCGTCTTCCGGATTGCCGAGCATTCTCAAGGCCACGGTATACATCACCCTTTGATAGCGAGTCACCAGCGTCCCGAATGCCTCGGTCCGTCCTGCCAGCGCCTGGCGAACCAGCGCGAGATCGTCGGTGTCTGATGAGAAATACACGGGGCGCATGAAATAGTTGGTGAGAAAATCGATCCGAGCGAATGGCCACATTATCAGGCACCCGGGGGGGAGGTTGACGTTACATCGGGCGCCCGGCCGCCGTCTGTGGCGATTGCACACAAAACTGTCGGTTGAGCAGGGGAGCCCGGTGCTGTTCGTCGAAGGCCGCCTGGGTCATGCGGCTGCGGCTGCGCTCGAAACCGCCACCGCACAGCTTCCTGCCGGCGCCGCAAATATCGTCATCGACCTGGCTGGCGTCGATTACCTCAGCAGTGGCGCATTGAAAATCCTGGCGGCCCTTGCCGACCGCCAGGCACAGCAGGGTGGGCGGCTGGTGCTTCGAGCCCCGACGGTCGCGGCGCGCCTGGCGCTGGAACTCTCAGGATTACTCGGGCTCGTGGATTCCGCGGCGGCGGACCAATGAAGTGGGTGGCCCCCATGAGCGAGCCTTCGGCTCGCCGTTCAGCGAGCCGATAGGCGAGTCGAATGGTGCGGAAGAAAGGACTCGAACCTTCACGCTCTTGCGAGCGCCAGCCCCTCAAGCTTGTCGAAATCGCGCACTGACGTGATCACACGCGTGCGGGCGAGACGGACGTTGCGCAGAAGCGTGCGGCAGCGCGCGCCAGCGACGACTTTATTCGCACAAATTCGCACACCCCTTTCCGGTTACGGCGAGGCCCGCTCTACTACAATGAACGCCTCCAGTTCACGTGGAGCCCCATGCCCCTTCCTGCCGGCGCCCGTCTCGGCCCCTACGAAATCGTTTCTCCCCTTGGCGCCGGCGGCATGGGCGAGGTCTATCGCGCGCGCGACACGCGACTCGAGCGCGAAGTCGCGGTCAAGGTGTTGTCGCGAGATCTGACCAGCTCCCAGATCGCGCGCGAGCGGTTTCAGCGTGAAGCACGAACGATCGCCGCGCTGCACCACCCTCACATCTGCGCCATCTACGACGTTGGCGAAACACCGGAGCACCAGGCGTTCATCGTCATGGAGTTCCTCCAGGGCGAAACGCTCGAGATGCGGCTGCGCAAGGGGCGGATGGAGATTCCCGCCCTGCTGGAGACGGCAATTGCACTGGCCGATGCGCTTGCGGCAGCGCACACCGCCGGCATCATTCACCGCGACATCAAGCCGGCGAATGTCTTTCTCAGCGCGTGGGGCCCGAAGCTGCTCGATTTCGGCATTGCCAAGACGGCGCCGCGAGTCGCTGGTGCGAACTCCGTCACCCAAACGGACGCCGCACAGACGATCTTGACCGCGGAAGGGGCTGCCGTCGGCACGCTCGCCTATATGTCGCCGGAGCAGCTGCGCGGCGACGAGGTCGACGCACGAAGCGACGTGTTCTCGCTCGGGCTTGTCCTCTTCGAGATGGCAACCGGACGTCCCGCCTTCGCTGGGGCGACTGGCCCCGTCGTCGCGGCCGCGATCCTTCACGAGCAGCCACAGAGGCCATCGACGCTGCGTCCCGAGCTGACGGGCCGGTTCGACGAGATCGTTCTGAAGGCGCTCGAGAAAGATCGAATGTTGCGCTATACGCAGGCGGCCGATCTGCGTGCCGACCTGCAGTGGCTGCGGCGGGATACAGACGGAGCCTCGACTGCCGCTGTCGGTCGAGCGGCGCCCGCGCCCGCGTCCTCACGGCGCGGCTTGCTGTGGCTGACCGCGGGAGTGTTGGTGACGATCGCGGCGATTGGCGGCGGCTATTTGTACTCGTTGTCTTCACGCCCAGCGCCGCTCACCGACAAGGGAACCGTGGTCCTCGCCGACTTCGCAAACACCACTGGCGATCCGGTGTTCGACGGCACTCTGCGACAAGGGCTGGCAATTCAGCTCCAGCAGTCAACGTTCCTCAGCCTGACCTCGGATACGCGCATCGAGCAGCTGCTGCGGCTGATGGGCCAGCCCGCAGACGCGAAGCTCACTCCGGCCCTCGCCCGTGACATCTGCGAGCGGATGGGCGGCGGCGCCCTTCTCGAGGGAACGATCGCCAGTCTCGGCGCTCAATACGTCCTCGGTGTGCGCGCCTCGGGATGCCGCAGCGGCGAAGTCCTCGGCGAGGAACAGGAGCAGGTCGCGAGGAAGGAAGACGTGTTGAACGCCTTGAGCGACATCGCGAGCCGGTTGAGAGTGCGACTCGGTGAGTCGCTCTCGACGCTCGATGAGCACAACCGGCCGCTTCCGGACGTCAGCACGGCATCGCTCGATGCGTTGAAAGCGTATAGCGCAGGTTTGCAGGTGACCCAGGGGGGGCTTGCGGCGACAGAGCAGCTCAAGCGCGCCGTCGAGATCGATGACGGCTTTGCCGTGGCGCACGCACGATTAGGAACCGTGTACAGCATCGCCGGCGAGTCCGTGCTCGGGATTCAACACACAACGCGGGCGTTCGAGCTTCGCGAGCGGGCCACCGACGATGAAAAGTTCTTCATCACCGCGGCCTATCATCGCCAGGTCACTGGCAATCTCGAGCAGGCGCTCCAGGCGTTCGACCTGTGGGCACAGACCTATCCGCGCACGTTCAACTACTACGGTCTGGCCTCCGGCTTCGTGATCAAGGGATCGGGGCGGTATGAGGGTTGCCTTGAACGCGCCGCGAAAGCGGAGGCTGCGGATCCCCAGTCGCCATTCGGCTATCTCAATGCCGCCGCCTGCTACATCTATCTCGATCGGCTCGACGAAGCTGCGGAGGCCCTCCAGCGAGCTGCGGACCGAAAGGTATCGGGGACCGATTTCACCAAATGGTATTTTCACCTCGCATTCCTCAGAGGCGACGATGCAGCCATGGAACGGGAGTTCGCGCGGGCCCGAGGTCACGCACTCGAGGCCGACTTGACCCACTTGCAGTCGCTCGCGCTGGCACGATCGGGACGGCTCGAGGGCGCAGGCTCGCTTGCGCGGCGCGCGGTCGATCTGTCCGACAAGGCCCGCCAGCCTGAGCTGGGGGCGTTGTTTCAAACGGCGCCGGCCGTGTGGCACGCGCTCATGGGCAACGTCGCGGAGGCTCGTCGGACCGCCGCGCTGGCACTGGACATGTCGACAGGCCGCGACGTGTCATACGCCGCCGCCTTCGCGCTGGCGCTGACCGGTGAGCTGTCGCGATCGCAGGCGCTCTTGAAGGATCTCGAAGCGCGCTTTCCGCAGGACACGACCGTGAACATCAGCTACCTCCCCGCGCTGCGTGGCCTGATTGCACTCCAGCAGGGAAAACCGGCGGAAGCACTTCAGAAGCTCGAGCCCGCTCTGGCGAACGAATTCGCTTTGCCCGGCACGGCATTCATCGCCAGCTTTGGAAGCCTGTATCCGGCCTACGTGCGCGGCCAGACGTATCTGGCCGCAAAAAGACCGGCGGACGCGGCCGTCGAATTCCGGAAGATCATCAGCCGCCGCGGTCTGGTCATGGAAGATCCCATCGACGCGGTCGCGCGCCTGCAACTGGCCCGAGCGCTCGCCGCCAGCGGCGACCTCCCACGCGCGCGAGCGAGCTACGAGGACTTCCTCACCCTGTGGAAGCAGGCCGACACGGACGTTCCGCTCTTGAAGCAGGCGCAAGCAGAAGCAGCAAAGCTTCGGTAGCGCATGACGAGGCTCGACGATTCAGCCGATCTCGCCCGGTTCGGATATCGCCAGGAGCTCGATCGATCGCTCGGGAGTTTCTCGTCCTTCGCGGCCGGCTTCTCGTATACCTCGATCCTGACCGGCCTCTCCCATCTCAGGCTCTGGTGGCCGACGAGCACCGGGTCCGATCTGCTGCTGGTTAGCTAGTGAGGGGACCGGCTTTTTCGGACCACTACGTGGGTGACGTTGCGGCCTCCAAAACGACCTTCCGGGCGTATTCATTAGGGCTAAGCCCCTTGAGAGCCCGGTGGGGATGATTCTCATTGTAATCCTGTCGCCACGTCTCGATCTTCTCTTCCGCATCCTCCAGTGAATGGAACCAGTGCACGTTCAGGCATTCGGATCGCAGGCGCCCATTGAACGATTCGATCGCCGCATTGTCGGTCGGCTTAGATCATGGTCACTGCCCTTTATGTGACGCCGCACGAACGCCAGACGAGTTTCTGGCGGGCTTGGCAACAGCGCGTGAGAGGCTCGCCGGAAAGGGCGAGCGGTTGCGATCCGTCGTCATGTCGGTAGGCGAGGCCAAACTCGCCGCGGCGGAAGCAGACGGAGCCGTGGCTACGAGTACCGTGCGACTCCAGGAACTGAGAACCAGGCAAACAGTCACTGACGAAACGATGGCCTCCGTTCGAGCAGTGTTCGCGGCCAATGGTGTCAGCGTGTCGATTGACGACACAGAAACAGCCCAGCAAGTTCTCTTTAATGCCCAAGAGCATTTGGCGCAAGTGGAGCGCGCCTTATTTGTTTTAGAGGCATCCAGCGCCATTGATCGACTAAAGGCTCTGGAAGCACGGGTAACGGTCCTCAAAGAGCAAAGCGAGATGGCCGCAGGCAAATTATCAGACATTGAAAAGGCTGTCGAAACCGCGAGACAGATTGAAGCGAGCGCCAAGACCGTGGCCAATCAAATGCTCACCGAGCAATTTGATATCGTAATGCCGCTGCTCAAGGAGCTTTATCGGCGGCT
>JAYWEJ010000172.1:0-9763 GCA_043779345.1 Acidimicrobiia bacterium
CTTGCCGGCGCCGGATACATCTGGTACCGCTCACGCCGCGCCGTCACGATCATCGAGGCGCGCGGCCACCAGCACAATCTTTTCAGGGGTTAGCGCTCGACCGTCGTCACCGCGGCGCCCTTGAGCGACTTGCGATAGCGGAGCACCGCCGTATACAGGGCCTGCGCGATCCGGTCCTTATAGGCGGACGTCTTCAGCAGCTGCAATTCCTGCTTGTTGGTGATGAACGAAATCTCCGCGAGCACGCTGGGCATCGCCGCGCCGATCAACACCACGAACGGCGCCTTCTTGACGCCGCGGCTGCGGACGTCCTTGTTCGACTTCTTGAGGTTGGCCACCAGCGATTCCTGCACCATGTTGGCGAGGTCGCGCGACTCATCGAGCTTGTTGTTGAGCGTGATCGCCTTGATGATGTCGGGCAACTGGTGCATCTCGCGTTCGGAGGCGGAGTTTTCGCGCGCCGCGACGGCTTCAGCTTCGGGCGATGAGGCGAAGCTGAGGAAGTAGGTCTCGATGCCCCTCGCACTGTTGTTGCGGCTCGAGTTGGCGTGGATCGACAGGAACAGATCGGCGTTGTGCCGATTGGCAATCGCCGTGCGCTCCTCCAGCGGGATATAGACGTCAGTCCGTCGTGTCAGCACGACCTCCACGCCGAGCTCCTTCTGCAGCAGCTTCTCGAGCCGTAGTGCCACGTCGAGCGTCAGGGCCGCTTCCGTCAGGCCCCTCGCGGGAGTTCCCGGGTCGCGTCCGCCGTGGCCGGGATCGATCACGATGCGTGACACGCTCAATCCCAGCTGGCGCGCGATGGAAAATCCCCCCGCGGCATTCGCGGCGGGTGGCGATGGTGAAACCGAAGGCGGTGCACTGGGCGTGACGGTCGCCGTCGTCGCTGGTATCGGCAGCGGCGGTGGCGCCACCGGCCGCGCGATCGCCTCTTCCCGCAGTTCCACCGGCTTCGATGGCGCAGGCGGTGGGGGCTCCGGCGCCGGAGTGGGCGTGGGAGCGGGCTCGATGATCGTGGCCGTGGCAGCGGCTCGACCGGGCGCGCGCTCGGCGTCGATCACCAGCCGGAACGGGCTGTAGAGCGTAAAGACGCTGAATGTCGTGACCTCTTCGAAGTCCAGGACCACCCGCACGGTGTTGTCGGGATGGCGGCCGACACGAATCTTGCTGACCACGTCGCTGCCGTAGGTCAGCACCTTGTCGGTCAACGCCGGAGTGAGCTGAACGTTCTTGAGATCGAAAAACAGACGCGACGGTCCTGACAAACGCTCTTCGCGATAAACCACTTCCTTGTCGAGCTCAATCGTGACGCGGACCGTGTTGGGCAGCACGACTCGCTGAATTGACGTCAGCGTCGCGCGTTCGGGTGAGGGAATGGGCGCCACGGCAGGGCTCACGGGCGCAGTCGTCAGCGCCACCGGCCCCGGCGTAATCGTCGGCAGGGTCATGTCACCGAGCGATGCGATCTTGCCGTTGGCCTGTTTCACGAACGAGCTCGACGGATATTCCTGCACCAGCCAGCGATACAGCTTCACCGCGCGATCGCGATCTTCCGGGCGATTGAGCCGCTGATACGCCGCATCGGCAAGACTCGCGGCGTGCCACAGCGCGTTGTCGGCATAACCGCTGGTGGGGAAGCGGCGCACGATCGATTCGAACGACAACATCACCTGGCCGACCTGCGTCAACAGATCAGGAGGCGGAGGGGCGTTGGTGAAGTTGGTGAGGAGGACACGGACTTTGCCGTCGCGCTCCTGCGCCGCTACGAAGCGTTCCTTGGCGGTCTGCGGCTTCGCCGTCTGCGCCGCTACATCCGACACCAACAGCCAGGCGGCAACGGCCGTCACGAGCACGACCGCGTAGCGTTTACCGAAGCTGCGCATCAACTTCCTCGAAGTACTCGCGTGACACGAGCACCTCGCGCGGCTTGCCTCCGCTGGCCGCCGACACCAGGCCTTCCGCTTCCATCATGTCGACGAGACGGGCGGCCCGGCTGAATCCGATTCGCATTTTCCGCTGCAGGTATGAGATCGACGCCTGGCCGGTCTGAACGACAATGCGCGCGGCCTCGTCGTAGAGCTCGTCCTTGTCGTATTCGGTGCCGTTCGGGCCCGCCTTCTGGTCCTCTCCTTCGGTGATCGTTTCGTCGTAGACCGGTTTGCCCTGCTTGCGCAGGAAGCTCGCCAACCGTGCCGACTCCTGTTCGGAGATGTACGGGCAGTGCAGTCGCATGTGCCGTGACGAGGCCGGCGGCAGGAACAGCATGTCGCCCTTGCCCAGCAACTGCTCGGCGCCGTTACTGTCCAGGATCGTACGCGAGTCGATCTTCGAGGTCACGCGGAACGAGATTCGCGCCGGCATATTGGCCTTGATCAGGCCGGTAATCACGTCGACCGACGGACGCTGCGTCGCGAGTATCAGGTGAATGCCCACCGCGCGCGCCATTTGCGCCAGTCGGCAGATCGATTCTTCGACTTCGTTACCAGCCACCATCATCAAGTCGGCGAGCTCATCAACCACGACGACGATGAAGGGCAGCGGCCGGTTTGGCCTGCCTTCCTCGATCTTCTCGCCGGACTCGATCGCCGCGCGGACGTTGCGATTGAACTGCTCGATGTTGCGAACGCCGTAGGCGGCCAGCGTCTTATAGCGGTCTTCCATCTCGCGCACGGCCCACCGCAAGGCGTTCGCGGCTTTCTTCGGCTCGACCACGACCGGAGTCATCAAGTGAGGGATGTCTTCATACATGCCAAGCTCGAGGCGCTTCGGATCCACCATGATCATCCGCACATCGTCCGGCGTCGCGCGATACAGGATGCTGGTCAGCATGGCGTTGAGGCCCACCGACTTGCCTGAGCCAGTCGACCCGGCAATCAGCAGGTGCGGCATGGTCGCGAGATCGGCCATGTACGGTTCGCCGTGAATGGTCTTGCCGAGCGCCAGGGTCAGTTTCGAGGTCGAGCGCGTGTAGGCGTCGGATTCGAGCATCTCGCGCAGCGAGATCGCTTCGCGGTTCGGATTCGGAATCTGGATGCCGACCGTCGCCTTGCCGGGGATGCGATCGATCAGGACCGACTCGGCCTGCATCGCCAGGCACAGATCGTCGGCAAGGCCGGTCACCTTCGAGTACTTCACGCCGGCGTCTGGCTTCAGCTCGAACGTCGTGACCACGGGGCCTGGATGGATCTGCACGACCGAGCCGTCCACCGAGAACTCGCGGCATTTCTCTTCGAGCAGCCTGGCCGCATCCATCAACTCGCGCTCATCGATCTTGCTTTCCGGCTTCGCGGGATCGAGCAGCGACGTCGGCGGCAACGAGTACGAACCGAGGCGGCGTTCAACGCGTTCCGGGTCGGGCAGCGGTAGCGGCGACGCGAACGGCGTCTTGGCCACGGCCTTTTTCTGGAGGACCGGCGCGGGGGCGACCTGCGAGGGAGCGGGCTCGGAGATCCGTGGCGGCGCCGCCTTGTCGCGAACGGCAATCGGCTCAGGCCTCTCGATCTTCGCCGTCTTCTTCTCGGTCCTGGCGACGACCGGCGGCGTATCCTTCTTGCCGTACTTCACCATCACCTCGCGGCGCTGCTTGGCCTTGCGCCGCTCTTCCTGCCACTGGCGGAACGCGGTGACGCCTTGCGATCCGGCGCTGCCGAGGCCGGCAAACGCCGCGCTGAACAGGCGCCCGAACGAGAACTGCGTCGCGAGAATCACCGCGGCGACCATCAACGCGAGGATCGCGATGATCGAGCCGGTGCGGCTCAAGTACTCGGACATGAATCCGCCGAGCCATTCACCGAGGTAGCCGCCGGCGCGGAACGCGCGCGGTCCGAAATCAACGCGGCCCAGCGCCAGGCCGAGGAAGGCGCTGCTGCAGGCGAACAACATCGCGGCGCCGACGAGCTTCGTGTAGACGGCGTCGATCGTCCGGCACCAGAAGTAATGCCAGCCGGCGACGGCGATCATCGCGGGAACCAGGTACGACGCGTAGCCGAGGACCTGGTACGACAGCTCGCTGAGGAAGGCGCCGACGCGGCCGGCGAAATTGGCCGGCACATCGTGCGTCCCGGTGCTGAAGAACCAGGCCGGATCGGTCGGGTCGTAGGTCGCGAGCGCGATTAACCAAATCAGCGCCCCAGCGAACAGCGCAACACCCACCACTTCGCTGACGCGCCGCGACAGGGCAGAACCGGATGCAGCCACGTTACAAACCTCTCTGTGCGATCTGCGTCATCGTCAACTCAGATCTCCATGACGACGGGCAGCACCATGGGGCGCCGGCCCGTGCGTTTCTTCAAGAACTTGCGCAGCTCGACGCGGATGCGTTCCTTCATCAGCCCCGGATCGCCGCGCTCTTCGACGCTGCAACCCTCAATCGCCCTGGTGACGACCATCGCGCCCTCACTGAGCACATCCGCGGTGCCCTCGTCGCTGACGAAGCCGCGCGCCACCAGCTCCGGCGCGCCCTGGATGACGCCGCTGCGCGCGTTGATCGCCACCACCGGCACGATCAAGCCGTCCGTGGAGATGTGCCGGCGATCGCGCACCACTTCGTCGCTCACTTCGCCGACCCTGGTGCCGTCGATCAGGACCTTGCCGACGGTGGTCTTGGCGACGATGCGCCCCCCCTCGGCGTCGAAGCGCATCACGTCGCCGTCCTCGGCGGTCATCACCGCGACCGGCGACGGCAGCCCCCGGGTCACGAACTTCGCCACCCGCGCGTGCTGCGCGAGCTGGCGGAATTCGCCGTGGACCGGCACGAAATACCTGGGCCGCACCAGCGACAGCACCAGCTTCAATTCCTCCTCGGAGCCATGGCCCGAGACGTGGACGTGCTTCTGCAATTCGGTGACGATGTCCACGCCGCGGCGGGCGAGGTGGTTCATGACCCGGCCGATCGCCTTTTCGTTGCCCGGGATGGCGCGCGCCGAGATGACGACGCGGTCGCCTTCCTTGACCTGCACGTGCCGGTGATCGTCGATCGCGATCCGCGACAGCGCCGCGTTCGGCTCGCCCTGCGAGCCAGTGGCGAGGCAGACCACGTCCCGGGCGGGGAAGTGCGGCACGTCGGAGTCCTTGATGACGACGCCCGTCGGCATGTGCAGGAACCCCAGCCGCTGCGCAATCTGCGAGTTCTCGTTCATGCCGCGGCCGACGAACGCGACCTTGCGGTCGAACTGGGCGGCGAGATCGACCACGATCTGCAGGCGATAGAGGCTCGACGAAAACGTCGCGACCACGATCTTGCCTTCGGTGCTGGTGAAGATCTCCTCGAACGCATCCTCGACGTCGGCTTCGGAGCCGGTATAGCCGCGGCGGTCGATATTGGTGCTGTCGCAGAACATCGCCAGCACGCCCTCGGAGCCCAGCTGCGCGAAGCGATGCAGGTCGAAGGCCTGGCCGTCGAGCGGCGTCTGATCGACCTTGAAGTCGCCGGTATGGAGCAGCACGCCCTGCGGCGTGCGCACGACGACCGCGACGCAGTCCGGCATGCTGTGCGTGACGCGGACGAATTCGAGCGTGAACGGTCCGATCGCGATCGACGATCCCGGCTTGACCTCGACGGTCTTCGGGTCGAGCGCGTGCTCCTCGAGCTTGTTGGCGACAAACGCCAGCGTCAGCGCCGTCCCATAGACCGCGCCGTCGAGATGCGGCAGCACGTAAGGCACGCCGCCGATGTGATCTTCATGCGCGTGCGTCAGCACGATCGCCTTGAGCTGTCCCTTGCGATCTTCGAGGTAGGAGAGGTCCGGCACGATCAGATCCACGCCAGGCAGATCCATCTCAGGAAACATCGCGCCGGCGTCGATGACGATGGTCGTCCCCTCACACGAGATCGCCATCATGTTGAGGCCGAACTCGCCGAGGCCGCCAAGCGGCACGACATCGACTGGAGGCGCGCCGGCCGACACCGGTTGCGCCACGGACACACTCATGCGACATCCCAGCCGAACGCTGCGTCGCGGGACGCGCGCTCAGGTAAACGAACTAGGCAACCTGTGACCCGGGCGGGTCCGAAAGGTCGCCGTTCAGGCCGCTGGGAGGGCCTGTAAAAACGGGCAGGTTTCGCCGGAAACTATAGCACAGCTTCACCTTACGGGCGCGAAAAGGCTGCAGCAAGCGCGGCCATTTCGGCCAGCCCAAGCGTCTCCGGACGGCGTTGTGGATCGATTCCGGCGGCCGCCAGCGCCCCTACCGGATCGACACCCTTTTCCACGCCGAACGGCTTCAGCGCATTGCTGAGCGTCTTCCGCCGTTGGGTGAACATCGTCCGCACCATCCGGACGAACAGTTGCTGGTCGGGAATTTCGACCTTCGGAGGCCGGAATACGAGGCGAACGACCGCGGAATGCACCTTGGGCTGCGGCCGGAACGCGCCTGGCGGGAGGGACAGGATCCGCGTGACGTCGGCGTTCAGCCCGGTCAGCACGGTCAGGACGCCGTACTCGCCGGTGCCGACCCTGGCGACCAGCCGGTCGGCCACCTCCTTCTGGAGCATCAGCATCGCATCGCGGACGCCGCCCGTCCTCGCAGCGAGATCCAGCAGCGCGAAAAGGATTGGCGACGAAATGTTGTAGGGCAGGTTGCCGACGATCCGAACCTGGTGGTCGGGGCCCGGCGCCGCGCCGAGCCATTCGGCGAGGATCGGGACGAGATCGACGGACAGCACGTCGCTCGTGACCACGGTCACGTTGGGCGGTGCCGAGGCCTGGAGATCTGCGGCGAGGTCGCGATCGATCTCGATGGCCAGGAGCCGCCGCACTTTCTCGGCGAGCGGCCGGGTAATTGCCCCGCGCCCCGGCCCAATCTCGAGAATCGACTCATCAGGCGTCGCGGCGACGGCCGCGACCAGCTTGGTGACCCATGTGGATTCGAGGAAGTGCTGCGCGAACCGCTTACGAGCCCTCATCGCCCGGCTCCGGTGGCAGCGGCGCGTCGTCGCCGGCCTCTTCGACATCGGCCGGATCGGGCTCGCCGCGCCAGTAGCGCTCCTCGATCGCCATGATTTCTTCTTCGCTCATGCCGAAGTAATGCCCGAGCTCGTGGATCAGCGTCTCGCCGATCGCGATGATGATCTCGTCCTCGTCATCGTCACAATCGTCTTCGATCGAGAACTGGAAGAGGGTGATGCGGTCGGGAAGCGTGTTGCCGTAACCCCAGCCGCGCTCGTTGAGCGGCGTGCCCTGGTACAGCCCCAGGAGCGAGCTCTCATCGTCGATGTCCATCTCGTCGAGCAGCTCGTCGGAGGGCTCGTCGTCGATCACGATCGCGAGGTTGCGCACCTGCCGCGCGAACTTGAGCGGAATGGTATCGATCGCTTCCTCGACGAGCTCCTTGAACTCTTCCCGAGTCACTTCTTTGCGACCCTTCGCGCAATTCTCTTTGTCGCTTTCTTGACCGCGTCCTTGAGGTCGCCCGCCCTGAGCGAGGACGACTTCGCGGGCGAAGTCTTCCGAGTCGAACGGGTCGTGAAACCAAGCCGGTAGAAATCGCAGTCCGGGCGCACGTTGCAGCGAGGGCAGAGCGGCTTCGGCCGGCAAATGCGGCGGCCGTGCAGGATCAGCGCGTCTGACGCCCGCGTCCATCGCCCGAGCGGCAGCATCTCGCAGAGTTGCGCTTCGACCTTGACCGGATCGTCGTTCTTGACCAGGCCAATCCGGTTCGCGACGCGCAGCACGTGGCGATCGACCGGCAGCCCTGGCACGCCGAGCGCGTGTCCGAGGACCACGTTGGCGGTCTTGCGGCCGACGCCCGGCAGTTTCGTCAGCGCGTCCATGTCGGCCGGCACCTGCCCGCCATGCTCTTCGAGGAGCATCGTCGCCATGCCGATCAACGATTTCGATTTCTGCCGGAAGAATCCGGTCGAGAGGATCAACTTCTCGAGCTGCGGCGTCCTGGCCTCGGCAAGCGCGCGCGGATCCGGATAGCGGTCGAACAGGGCAGGCGTGACGAGATTGACGCGCGCGTCGGTCGACTGCGCCGACAGGATCGTGGCGACGAGCAGCTCGAACGCGTTGCGGTGGACGAGCTCCGTGTCGGCATTCGGATGATGCCGATCGAGCGCGTCGAAGATTCTGGTGACGACCGCTGGAGGCTTCACGCGCGTGTTTAGTGAACGGGTCCTTTGCCCGGCGCGGGCGGTGGCTGCTGGTGCGACTCGGAGTAAACGCGCATGTTCTCCTGCAGCGCCGCAATCAGCGTCGGCACGAACTGCACGGGCAGCACCAGTCGCGCGCGAATCGGCGCGCGCACGATGTGCTCGGCCTCGGCGTCGCGAATCTCCTTTTCGGAGAGCGGCATGACCTCACAGAACGTCAGCGTGAAGTCGAACGGGGTGTGGTTGACCGCGCAGAAATTGGCGTAGGTGCGCGGCTCGGTGCCACCGTCCTCGGGGACGATGGTGAAGTTGATCTGTTTGCGGTCGGTCATGATGTGTCCGACCAGATTGTAGTCCCTGGAGCGCTGCTAATACTTCCGCATCACTCCGACGACCACGCCCTGGATCTGGATGCCGTCCGGATCGACATAAATCGGTTGCATCGTCGGATTGGCGGGCTGCAGGCGAATGCGGTTGCTTTCCTTGTAGAACTTCTTGAGCGTCACGTCCTGGCCGTCGACAAGCGCAATCACCATCTCGCCGTTGTCGGCGGTCTTGCGGTCTTCGACGACCACCCAGTCGCCGTCGCGAATCTGTTCGTCGATCATCGACTCGCCGCGGACGCGCAGGACGTAGGTGTCGCGCTTCCCGGTAACGAGGGATTCAGGAACGCTGATCGTCTCGTTGCCGGCGACGGCTTCGATGGGCATGCCGGCGGCGACATACCCGAGCATCGGCAGCTCGATGGCGCGGCCACCGGACCGGCTGGGAAGCAGCTCGACCGAGCGGCTGCGATTCCACGCCCGGCGGATGAAGCCCTTCTCCTGCAGGTTGGTGAGGTGCTTGTGAACCGTGGCGAGGGACGACAAGCTGAAGCGTTCGCCGATTTCCTCCAGGCTCGGCGCATAGCCGTGCTGCTGGATGAACTCGTTCAGGTAGTCGAGAATTTCGCGTTGCCGCTTGGTCAGTGGTTGCATGGGAGGCACCTTCTGCGTTTCTTCGCCCTGAAAATGCAGCGTAAACAAACAAAAGGCGAAAGTCAAGCCACGGAAGGTCACAGATCCACCGATTACACCGACTACTCTTCAACCTCAAGGGCTCCCGGCGGTCTAAATCGATGGAGCCCGGACCATGTCCCATGACTCAGCGCTGGCGATGTCGCCGTGGGCACTCACCGTGGTGAGGCCGCTCTCCGAGCTCGATGATGCAGCGCTCGTCAGTGCCGCGTCCGCGGGCGATCGGGAGGCGTTCGACGTGATCGTCGAGCGGCATCGGCGCACCGTGTATCAGGTCTGCTATCGCTTCGTGAACAATCACGAGGACGCCAGCGACCTCGCGCAGGATGCGTTCGTGCGCGCGTGGCGCGGGCTGAAGAATTTCAAGGGCCAGTCGGCGCTGTCGACGTGGCTCTATCGGATCGCCGTCAACGTCAGCCTGAATCGCGTGAGCGCCAAGACGCCGATCAGCGAGCCGATTGACTCGACGGACCACTTCGAGGACGTCCGGATCGAAGGCGCGCAACGGGCGATGATCCGCCAGGAACGCGCGGTGGCGGTGCGGAAGGCGATCGCCAGCCTGCCGAAGAAGCAGCGCGCGACGCTGATCCTGCGGACGTATCACGACATGTCGCACCAGCAGATCGCGGACCTGCTGGGCAGCTCGGTGGGC
>JAYWEJ010000173.1:0-9749 GCA_043779345.1 Acidimicrobiia bacterium
CCAATCTGGGACGGGAACACGCTGCCGCGCTCTTCCTGGATCGTCACCTTCAGCGCCCCGGCAAACGACAGCTCGCAGCAATGCCGGTTGGTATCGAGATGGTCCCTGAATACCGCGCCGCGAGGGCTCCGGGCCGCCAGCGCGCCGGCGCCGAGGGCGAGGCCGACCACGCCGATCGCGACGACTTTCCAGGCTCGCATGATGTTCAGCAGTTTACTGTGGCGCGAAAAAATCGTCCTGCCTGAACGTGTGGACCCGGCGATAGCCTTTGCTCTCCAGGAACTTTATGAGATTGGTGCGCTTCGGTTCCTCGTCGTTATGTTCGATGGCCATCGCCCCGAACCGATACTTGTCGAACGGCACCGCGCGCAGCGCCTCCAGCTCGGCGCCCTCGATATCGAGACTGAGAAAGTGGATGAGCGACGGGGCGTTGGCGCGCGCCAGCACCTCGCCGAGGGTGGTCGTGGTGAGCTCGACCGCCGGGCTCTTCTCGGCTTCCGCCTTCCACTTGCCGAGCATGTCGGCGATGCCGCCGAGGCCGGCGTGCGTATAGAACTTCACGACCTGGCCGGCCGTACTCGACACGACCACTTTCTCCATGCGGCAGGTCCGGCCTTCCATGTAGGTCGGAAACGGGTCGACGCAGATGCCGGTCCACCCGAGCGCCTCGAGCGCCTTGGTATTCGATCCGATCGTGCCGTGGCCTGAGCCGACATCGAGGAAGAACCCATTCGTGACCCCGGGGAACATCTTGCCGATCACCCACTTGTCCTGGCCGATCTCGGAGGGGTAGGTGACCCCGCCGATCGCTTCACGCGCCGTCAGACGCAGCGCTTGAAAGAGGCTGAAATCGCAGCACACCCGATTGACGTCGAACTGTTTGCGCGCCTCGACGCCGCGCGGGCTTCGCGCCGCGAGCACCCCGATGCCGAATGCGATCAACACCGCAACTAGTCGCTTCATCATGCAACCTCAATTGTATTGATACTCTTCAGCCAATAGCCCATCTGTAGTGGATTGATACACATCAGCTGCGGGCGCCGTATTTGTATCTGATTGTAACTAAATAAACCCTTACATATCAATAAGTTATGGCGACGTGAAGTCAGTTGAGCTGGCATAATATTCGCTAAGAGTGGACAGGTATAGGCGTACTCGACCGATGGGAGGTCACCGTGTTTGAGATTCGAAAGGCACGCCGGGGTTTTGCCTCGATGTCAGCAGAGAAGCAGCGCGAGATTGCCAGCAAGGGCGGCCGTGCCGCGCATGCCAAGGGCACCGCGCACGAATGGTCAGCAGAAGA
This sequence comes from Acidimicrobiia bacterium, assembly GCA_043779345.1. Taxonomy (GTDB): domain Bacteria; phylum Acidobacteriota; class Vicinamibacteria; order Vicinamibacterales; family UBA2999; genus 12-FULL-67-14b. The sequence goes on from JAYWEJ010000173.1 coordinate 1,304, forward strand.
AGCGCGTCGCGCCGGCCGTAAGGGCGGACAGGCAAGCCGCGGCGGTCGTGGCAAGTTGCCGTCGGTAGCATAAGGCCACCATTCATCAGTGGCGTGAGAAGTTTGGAGATGCCCCCTTCGAACTTCTCATGTCACGTACGTACTAGTTCCTAGTTCGCGATCTTCTCGACCTGCACCCGCGCGTCGTTGAAGCACGCCCCCCCGCCCAAGTCCGATAGCGAATCCGGCGTCAATGCGTTCGACGTGTAGCCGTTCTTGGTGTGGCGGCGCCACACGCCCTTCGGCATCGTGACGATGCCGCGCTTGACGAGCACCGACACGTGCGCGTTGATGCGCATCTCGCCGAGCCCGTTCCATACGCGAATCGCGTCGCCTTCCTCGATGCCGCGCGCCTCCGCATCCTCCGGATTCAACTCCAGCCGCACGTCGGGCCGCGATAGCTCGCCGAGCGTCGAGCTGATGGTGCGCTCGCTGGCCGGCGAGATCAGCGCGAGGGGATATTCGGCGGTCGCGGGATCCGGCTGGTATCCGTAGAGCCCCTTCGGCGCCTGCTTGTCGAGATCCTTCGGGAACAGATCGACCTTGCGATCGGCGGTCTTCGGAAAGACGTCGACGAACTGGATCGGGCGGCCGCCGTGCGGCGGCCGCGCCTTCCAGCCATCGCGCAGATCGTCGCCGACCTGCTGCGGCAGGTGGCCTAGCACGCTGAGCATGGCTTCGAGATCGTCGGCGGGATCGCCGTCGATCGTCAGCTCGAGGCGGCGCGCCAGATCCATGAACACGTCGGTGTTCGAGCGCGATTCGCCGACCGCGTCGATCACGGGCTTGCCGAGCTGCAAGGTGATCGGGCCGTAGCCGCGCGCGAAATCGTAATGCTCGAGGAACGTCGTCGCCGGCAGCACGACGTCCGCATACATCGCGGTATCGGTGAGCACCTGGTCGAAGACGACCGTGAACAGGTCCTCGCGCTCGAGGCCGCGGATGACGCGGCGCTGATCCGGGAGGATCGCGACGGGATTGCAGTTGTAGACGAACAGCAGGTTGACCGGCGCGCCCTCGGGCTCGGTGAGGATCCGGCCGACCTTGTTCATGTTGACGGCGCGCGTCGGTGGCTCCTGATCGCTGAGCCACGTCCGCTCGATGTTCCACGACGCGGAGTTGCTCATCGTGTAACCGCCGCCGCGCACGCCGAACTTCCCGGCGACGGATGGCAGGGCCAGCACCGCGGCCGCGGCGCTGCCGCCGTTGCGGTTCCGCTCGAGGCCCCAGCCGCACTTGACGAGCGCCGGCGAGGCCTTGGCGTAGCGCTCGGCGACCTGGCGCAGCTGCGCCGCATCAATACCGCTGACCTCCGCGGCGCGCTCGAACGTCCACGGCGTCGCTTTCTCGCGCAGCTCCGCGGCGCCGCGCGTGTGCTCGTCGAGGAACGCCTGCGCGGCGTGTCCTTCCTCGAAGAGATAGCGGTGGATCGAGAGCGCCACCGGCAGATCGGTGCCCGGCCGCACCGCGAGGTGCACATCGGCCTGCCGCGCCAGTGTCGTCGCGCGCGGATCGATCACGACAGTGAATGCGCCGTTGTCGCGCGCTTCTTTGAGGTAGGGCATGATGTGAATGCCCGAGACGCCCGGGTTGACGCCCCACAGGATGATCATCTTCGTGTCGGGCAGGTCTTCATAACTGACCGACGCCATCTTGCCGTAGAGCCCGAGGTTGGCCGCGCCCGTCGGCGCCGCGCAGACCGTGCGCAGCAACCGCGAGGTGCCGAATCGGCGGAACAGGATCGCGTCGGCGTAATCCTGCGTGAGGAATCCGTTCGAGCCGCCGTAGCATAGCGGCAGGATGGTCTCGGCCCCGGCGCCGTCGCGGGCCGCGACGAATTTTTCCGCGATCAGATCCAGCGCATCGTCCCACGTCACCCGCTTGAAGAGCCCCGAGCCCTTCGCGCCGCGCCTCACGGCCGGATACAGCAAGCGATCGTCGCCATAGACGCGTTCGTGGAAGCGGCGGACCTTGGCGCAGATGTAACCGTTGGTGATGTGGTTTTGGGTGGATCCGTCGATGTTCGTGACGCGCCCGCCGCGCACGGTCACATCCAGCGTGCACGCGTCGGGGCAGTCGAGCGGGCAGGCGGTTGTGACGGTGGATTCCGAAGGAGCGACACCAGGCTTGGGCATGCACCTTTAGAATAAAGGAGATGCTGCCTCAAGTGATCATCATTGGCGGCGGGTTTGCCGGCCTGGCCGCCGCACGCCGTCTCCGCAACGCCGCCTGCGAGGTCACGATCCTTGATCGGCACAATCACCACGTTTTCCAGCCGCTGCTGTACCAGGTGGCGACGGCGGGGTTGTCGCCGGGAGATATCGCGTCGCCGATCCGGTGGATCTTGAGAAAGCAGCAGCGTTTGCGCGTGTTGCTCGCGAACGTCGAGCGGATTGACTCCACGGCCAGGCAGGTCCACCTCGACGGCCCTTCGACTGCGCTCAGGGCGGGCGGCGAGACACTGTCGTACGACTATTTAATCGTCGCCGCCGGCGCGACCGACTCCTATTTCGGCCACCACGAGTGGGCCGCGGCGGCGCCGGGATTGAAGACGCTCGACGATGCGCTCGCGATTCGGCGACGGTTGCTGCTCGCGTTCGAAGAAGCCGAGCGCGAGCCCAATCCGGTCTACCAGCGCCGGCTGCTGACGTTCGTGTTGATCGGCGGCGGTCCGACCGGCGTCGAGCTGGCGGGCGCGCTGGGTGAGATCGCGCGGCACGCGCTCAGGACGGAGTTCGACAACGTCGATCCGGCGATTGCGCGCGTCATCCTGATCGAGGCCGGCCCATCGATCCTGCCGACGTTCCCAGCCGAACTGCGCGAGTCAGCGAGGCGCTCGTTACTGCGTCTCGGCATCGATGTCCGCGTCGGCAAGCCCGTCACCAGGGTCGAAGAGGGCGCGGTGTGGATGGGCGAGGAGCGCATCGACGCGCACACCATCCTCTGGGCCGCCGGTGTCGCGGCGGCGCCGCTGTCGCGCGATCTCGGCCCGGGTCTCGATCGCGCCGGACGGGTGATCGTCGAGCCGGATCTGTCCGTGTCCGGGCATCCGGGTGTCTTCGTGGCCGGCGATCTCGCGACGTTCACGCACCAGACGGGCCAGCCGCTGCCGGGCGTCGCCCAGGTCGCCAAGCAGCAGGGCAAGCATGCCGCCGCCAACGTCGCGCGCCGGATCGCCGGACAGCCGACCACGACATTCCGCTACATCGATCCGGGCAACATGGCGACGATCGGACGGAATTCGGCCATCGCCGATTTCGGTTTCCTGCGCGTCTCGGGGTACCTGGGCTGGCTGCTGTGGCTGTTCGTGCACATCGCGTTCCTGATCGGTTTCCGCAACCGCCTCTCGGTGATGCTGCAATGGGCGGCGGCGTACCTCACCTATCAGCGCAGCGTCCGCCTCATTACCCGCAATCCCCCGGGGTAAGCCACGGATCACGATCCACCGATTACCGTCGATGACATTTTTTCGGCCGGGTTAGACTGATGGCGCGAAAGGATTCCCCCAGATGCTCAAGCCCCTGATAGTTGCCGGCGCCCTCGCGATGACGATGGCCGCGGTGTATGCGCAGAACGTGCCCACCGCCACGTGCAAGGGCTGCCCCGCCTCCTATATTTCGAACGAGGAGCTGCAGGCGTACCTCAAGCGCGCCATCGCGCGGAACCAGATCGACCAGCAGGTGCGATCGGTCGACGCCGGCAGGAGCGGCATCGCGGTCGGCATGGTGCACCGCACCAGGCTCGACCAGCCGAACCCGAACTCGGTGGCCGAGCACGATCACGTGAGCGAGGTGTATCACGTGATCTCGGGATCGGCGACGCTGGTGACGGGTCCGGATCTGGTGGATGCGCAGCGGCGGCCCGCCACCAACGAGAACGTCCGCCTGCTCAACGGCCCGGGCTCGAACGCGGCCGCGATCAGGAACGGCGTGACCCATCAGCTGAAAGCCGGTGACGCCATCATCATCCCCGCCGGCACCGGCCACCTCTTTACGAAGATCGACGATCAGATCACCTACATCATGATCAGGATCGATCCCGACAAAGTGGTGCCGTGGAAGGACGAATCGGCGTCGAAAGCGTATCTCGCGCAGCAGTAGGAACGCGTGTACGCCGGCGCATCGGTAGGGCCGTACAAGGTCGTCCGCCAGCTTGGCTCCGGCGGTATGGGCATCGTGTGGCTCGCCGAAGACACACGCCTCAACCGCAAGGTCGCGCTCAAGATGGTCAAGACGGCCGACGCCGACACCACCGAAGGCCGCCAGCGATTGATGCGGGAGGCCCGCGCCGCCGCCGCGCTCAACCATCCTCACATCGCCACCGTGCATGACGTCCTCGACGTCGAAGGCCAGGTCGTCGTGGTCTTCGAGTACGTCGAAGGCGAAACACTGGCGTCGCGCCTGCAGCGCGGCTCGATGTCGGTCACGGAGACCGTCGAAGTCACCTGGCAACTGGCCGATGCGCTCGCGGCCGCGCACTCGCAAGGCATCATCCATCGCGATCTGAAGCCGTCCAACGTCGTCCTCGGTCCCCAGTTGCGCGCGAAGGTGCTCGACTTTGGTATCGCGAGAATGGTGCCCGCCGGGGCCGACATGTCGGCGAGCGTGCCCGGCACGATCGGCGGCGGGCTCGTCGGCACGCCCGGGTACGCCGCGCCCGAGCAATACCTGTCCCGTAACGTCGATGGCCGCGCCGATCTGTATGCGCTTGGCGTGATGATCTTCGAGATGATCACGGGCCGCCGCCCGTTTCCAAGCACCGACGCCGTGGCCCTCGCGACCTCCGTCCTTCGTGATCAGGCGCCGAAGCTGTCCGCCAGCGGGATGTGGGTGCCGCCGTCCCTCGAGAAGCTGGTCGGACGGCTGCTCGAGCGTGACGCGACGAAGCGGCCGGCGTCAGGTGACGAAGTGCTCGTCGAGCTCAGCCCGCTGCGCGACAGCGAGTCGTCGCCGCTGGCGCGCCGCACCGTGCTGCTGCGCCGGAGCGTTCCCCTCAGCACGAAGATCGCGGCGGTCCTCGTGCTGGCCATTGCGATCGGCCTGTTCGCGCTGAATCTGCGCAACTCGCGTCGCTTTGGCCCGGAGGCTCCGGTCGTCGCCGTGCTTCCACTCACGAACACGAGCGGCGACGCCGCCAACGATTATCTCGGCGCCGGGCTTGCGGAAAGCCTGATCACGAGTCTGGCATCGGTTCCCAAGGTGACGGTGCTGTCGCGCGCGGCGGTTGAAGAAAGCCGGCAGCAGAATCCGGATCGCGCGAGCTTCGTACAGTCGCTCGACGCGAGCTACATCGTGACCGGGTCGGTGCAGAGCATGTCGGATCGCCTGCGCGTCACCCTCAATCTCGAACGGCCGGATGCGTCGGTGGCGTGGGGCGAGACGGTGGAAGGCACGATCGGCGAATTGTTCGAGCTGCAGACGCGGCTGGCCACGATGCTGGCGAATGCCATTGCCGATCAGACGCCATCGGCCGAGCGCACGGCCCCGGCGGCGCCGATTACGAGCAGCGAGACGGCGCAGATCGCGTACTGGAAGGGTCGCGCGCACTTCGACCGCCGCGACCTGACCGGCAACATCCAGGCGGCCTTGGCCGAGTTCGAAGGAGCGGTGAAGTCCGATCCAAATTTTGCGGTGGCGCACGCCGGACTCGCCGAAGCGCAGTGGGCGATGTATTCCAGCACCAACGACAAGACGTGGGCGCATCGCGCGATGGATTCGACGAAACGGGCGCTCGAGCTCGAACCCAATCGGCCAAGCGTGCGCTACATCGCGGCGTTGACGTTGTTTCGCGGCGGTCAGTACGCGGAGGCCGAACAGGAACTGGAGCGCGCGCTGACGCTGCAGCCGACCTATGAGGATGCCATCCGGCTGCACGCGACGCTCCTGATGCGGCAGGGCAAGGTCGACGAGGGCCTCGCGGAGTTCAGGCGCGTCATGGATTTGCGCCCGAACGCGGTCGCCATTCATTCCGACATGGGTATTGCCCTGTTCAACGCCTCGCGCTTCCAGGCCGCGCTCGAGTCCCTCGACAAGGCGATCGCGCTGTCGCCAGGCTCCGCCATCACCCTGATCCGCGCCGGCGCCGCCGCCCAGCAGCTTGGCGACACCAAGCGCGCCCTCGACTATTACGAGCGGGCGAACGCGATCCAGCCTCGCGCCGAGACGTTTTCCAATATCGGCACGATCCAATATGGCCTGGGCGATTTTGCCAAGGCGGCCGCCGCCTACGAGGGCTCGCTGTTGATCCGGCCGGCGAGCGCGGTCACCAACCGGAATCTCGGCGACGCATACAATCACCTGGGGCGGCGCGACGACGCGCGCCGCGCCTACCGCAAGGCGGCGGCGCAGGCCGAGGTCGAAGTCTCGGTTAGCCCATCCGACGCGAGAGCAATCGCGCGCCTGGCCGTCTATCAGGCGAAGGCGGGCGATAACGCGGCGGCGATGCGCAGCCTGACACGGGCGCAAGCGCTGGCGCCGGACGATCAGCAGGTGCTGCAGCGGGCGGGCGTGATTCACGCGCTCGCGGGCCGGACAACGCCGGCGCTCGACGCGATTGAGAAGGCGATCGCGAACGGCTTTGCCAGGCGCCTGATCGCCGAAGAGGAAGATTTCGCGAACCTTCGATCACTGCCGCGTTTTGCGGCATTGGTCTCAACCCCAGCTGAGGTGAAACGATGAGCAAGAAGAAGGGCAAGCCGGCCGCCAAGAAGGCGCCGAAGAAGGCGGCAAAGAAGTCGCGATCGAAAACGCGCCCGACGCCGCGCCTGACCGCCGGGTCCGGCGGCGCCACGTCACAGGCCACCATCTTCATTTTCCGGACCGCGCACGGCAACAAGATCCGGACGTCGCCCCAGCGCATGTATGCCGGTCCCGGTCACGTCGAATGGACCGTGGTCAACCTGGTCGACGGCACGGACGTACCGGTGACGATCACCTGGCCCAATGGCGGTCCCTGGGGCAAGGAGCCGATCGAGGTGCGCAGTTGGACGCGGAAGAGCGCCGACGGCGTGACGCCCGGTGTCTACAAGTACGTCGTCAGCGCGCTCGACGCGCAGGAAGATCCCGAAGTCGAATTCCCGCAGAACTAACCGCTATCGACGCTCTGGCCGGAGCACGCGCCCGGCCAGGGCGGTCGAGAACCTGCCATCCCGCCGCGCCAGCTCGCCGTTGACGACGATGTCGTTGAATCCCTCGGAGAGCTGGTGCGGTTTGTCGTAGGTCGCCGCGTCGTTCACCTTCGCGAGATCGAAGATCACCACATCGGCGAACGCGCCGGCGCGCAGCTGGCCGCGATCCTTCAATCCAAACACCGTCGCCGGCAGCGTCGTCATCGATCGAATGGCGGCCGCGAGGTCGATCGCGTTGCGCTGGCTCACATATTTCTTCAACTTCCGCGCGAACGCGCCATAGGCGCGCGGGTGCGGCACGCCTTCGCCCATGCGCACCAGGTCGCCGTCGGTGCAGGTCATGGTCCACGGCTGCTGCATGATGCCTTCGATGTCGCCCTCCGACATGTTGAACGACACCAGGCTGGCGTCGCCTTTCTCGAGCATTTGCAGCGCGTATTCCTCGGGCGCCACGCCGGCCTTCGCGGCGAGCGCCGACAGCCGCTGGCCTTCGAATGACGGGTTCACCGGGTAGCGGCTGATCATCAGCGTGTCGGCGCCGCCGCGGCGGGTGATATTGATCTTGACCTGCTCGCGGATCTCGCCGCGCAGCTCGCCGGTGATGCGCTTCATCATCGCGTCGCGGCCGCCGACCTGCGCCGAGCGCGGCATCAGCGCTCCGACGATGCCGGTGCCGCTGGCCTCGTACGGATACTGATCCGCAAATACCTGCACGCCACGCGTGCGGGCGGCTTCGATGCGTTCGATCAACGTCTGCGACAGGCCCCAGCTCGCGGGTCCCAGCGCCTTCATGTGCGACACCACGCCGGTCACGCCGCCTTGCTCGGCAATGTCGATCACTTCCTGCACGGCGGCCACTACGCCAATCGTGTAGTCCGACTCGTCGCGAATGTGGCTGGAGTAGACGCCGCCAAACGGCGCGGTGGCCTTGGCCATGGCGACCACCTCGGCGGTCTTCGAATAGCTGCCGGGTGCGTAGTAGAGGCCGCTCGACAGGCCGACGCCGCCGGCCAGCATGCCCTGGCGCGTGAGTTCCACCATCCTGGCGAGTTCGGCTGCGTTGGGATCGCGGTCCGACATGTCCATCACTGCTCGGCGAATCGAACCGTGCGGGACGAACTGCCCGACGTTGGTGCCAATGCGCTGCCGCTCGTAGGTGGCGCGCTGTGCGACCAGGTCAATCGGCCCGCCGCCATCGGGATTCACAAACACCGTCGTCAGGCCCTGCGCCAGCAAGGGCTGACCGTGCTTCAGGCCCTCGGTTGCGAGTCCTTCGCCAGC
>JAYWEJ010000174.1:0-22406 GCA_043779345.1 Acidimicrobiia bacterium
ACAAGGTCGCGGCCGCTCGCGCCGCCTTGCCGCCGTACAACATGGAGCGCGTGTTCTTCGAGAGCGGACTCGGACCCTACACGCAGTACTTCACGCTGGCGCGCACGATCGTGCGCTGGACCGAGGAGAGCGCGAAGCCGAACGGACAGCGGCTGCCGGAGTATTCGGATGCCCGCAAGGCCGCCATCGAGCGCCAGATCGGATCGGAAGCGCCGATCTATCCCGGCGTCGAGCAGGCCAAGCTCGCGGCGGGCCTCACCGTCATGCTGCGGACCGTCGGCGCCGACCATCCGATCGTGAAGCAGATGCTCGCCGGCAAGACGCCGAAGGAGAGGGCGGCGGAGCTGGTCGCCGGAACGAAGATGGGCGATGCGGCCACGCGCAAGGCATTACTCGCCGGTGGCAACGCGGCGGTGGCAGCGTCCACGGATCCGTTCATCGAGCTCGCCCGGCTCATCGAGCCGCGGGCACGCGAGCTGCGCACCAGGTACGACAACGAGGTGCTCGGCGTCGAGCGCGATGCGTACTCGAAGATCGCGCAGTCGGTGTTCGCGACCCAGGGCGATTCGGCGTATCCCGACGGCTCCTTCACGCTGCGCCTGTCGTACGGCCAGGTGAAGGGCTACCTGGAAAACGGCAAGCAGGTGACGCCGTTCACCGAGATTCGCGGTCTCTACATCCGCGGCGACGAGCACAAGCAGAAGCCGCCGTACAAGATCGCCGACGCGTGGATGAAGGTGCGCTCGGCGCTCAATCCGACCACGCCTTACAACTTCGTCAGCACCAACGACATTGTCGGCGGCAACAGCGGCTCGCCTGTGATCAACGTCAAGGGCGAGCTCGTGGGTCTGATCTTCGACGGCAACATCCAGTCGCTGCCGGGCTACTTCGTGTACGACGCCGGCGTGAATCGCGCCGTCTCGGTCGATGCACGCGGCATGCTCGAAGCGCTACGCGTCGTCTACAAAGCTAACTGGATCGCTGACGAGCTGACTGGCGGAAACACGTTTAAGACTGCCGCGCGCTGAGTGAATCCACTCCCGCGACCCATCCGGTTGCTCGGATGGGTCAGCCTCCTCACGGACGCCGCCACCGAAGCGGTGTATCCGCTGCTGCCGGTCTTCATCACGCAAGTTCTCGGCGGACCGCCGGTCGCCCTCGGCATCGTCGAGGGCGCGGCGGACGCCACCAGCAGCATCCTGAAAGTCGTCGCCGGCCGCTGGTCCGATCGTGCCGGCATTCGCAAGCCGATTGTCGTGATCGGCTACTCGCTGTCGTCTCTGGTCAGGCCCTTCGTCGCGATTGCCACCAGTTGGGCGCACGTCTTCGTGATTCGCGTCGCCGATCGAGTGGGGAAGGGGCTGCGCAGCGCGCCGCGTGACGCCATGCTGGCGACGCTGGCGCCGCCGGGCGAGCGCGGCCGCGTCTTCGGGTATCACTGGGCGATGGATCATGCTGGCGCCGCGATCGGTCCGCTGCTCGCAACGGTGTTTCTTTTTTTCTCGCCCGACAATTACCGGCTGCTCTTCGCACTCACGATCATTCCTGGCCTGCTCGCCGTCATCACCTTGCTCCGGGTACCGGAAACCGTCGGAACGAAACCTGTGGAACGCCTGGCAGCGCTGGAACCGGTGGAACGGTTACCGAGCGCGTTGAAGAAATACTTTGTTGTGAGTTCCGTCTTCGCGCTCGGCAATTCATCCGACGCGTTCTTGTTGCTGCAGCTCTCTCACGCGGGCGTGCCGTTGATCGGGTTGACGGCGCTGTGGAGCGCGCAGCATGCGATCAAGGCGCTGATCACCATGCGGGCGGGCATGCTGTCGGATCGCGTCGGCCGGCGGGCGCTGATCATTTCCGCGTGGATCATCTACGCGATCGTTTACTTCGGCTTCGCATTTAGCGAATCGATGTACGCGCTGATCGGCTGGTTCCTGATCTACAGCACCTACAGCGCGGCGGTTGAGGGATCCGAGAAGGCGCTCGTCGCGGATCTCACCCCGGATGCGCTGCATGCAACCGCGTTTGGATGGCATGCCGCCGTCCAGGGCCTTGGCGCCCTGGCGGCCGGCATCCTATTCGGATTGCTGTGGCAATACTTCGGCGCGCCGGTCGCGTTTATGACCGGCGGTGGGCTGGCGTTGGCCGCCGCCGCCGCGCTGGCGGTATCCCGCCTGGGCACCGCGAATTGATACTCGCCACAATGAACTGACGGCAGCCCATGTATACAATGGCGGCGCATGTCGGTCGCGGAACCTTCATCGGGGGATCAGCTCGGACCATATCGAATTGTTGGCCGCGTCGGCGCCGGCGGGATGGGTGTGGTGTTCAAGGCGTGGGACACGCGGCTTGAACGAGACGTGGCGCTCAAGATTCTGCACTCAGAAGCCGGCGCCGACGACAGTCACCGGCGGCGCTTGTTGGCCGAGGGCCGGGCCGCCAGTGCACTCAATCACCCGAACATCCTCCGAGTCTACGACGCGGCCGTGGACGGCTCGTCGTTTTACCTTGTCTCTGAGTGGCTCGAGGGCAACTCGCTTCGAACCGAGTTGCAGCGGGGCGGGCTGCCCCTGAAGCGGTTGCTTGACCTCGCCGTGCAGATTGCCGATGGACTCGCCGCCGCTCACGCGATGGGGATCGTTCATCGCGATATCAAGCCAGAAAACGTCATGCTGGCTCGCGACGGCACGGCCCGCATTGTTGACTTTGGCCTCGCGCGCGCCGAAAAAAGATCGACGCCTACGGCTGAGACGATTGCGCCGACCGCGACAGTGAGTCTCGATGGCGGCATCAGCGGAACGCCCGCCTACATGAGTCCCGAACAGGCGCGCGGCACGTTCGGGGATTTCCGGACCGACCAGTTTTCGTTCGGGGCCATGTTGTACGAGATGGCGACCGGTATGCGGCCGTTCCGTCGTGATACGGCGGCAGAGACGTTGACGGCGGTTCTCCACGATGAGCCGAAACCAATCAGGGAGATCAACGCCCGTGTGCCGAATGCGTTCGCATGGATCGTCGAGCAGTGCCTCGCGAAAGATCCTGGCGAGCGCTATGCGGCGACGGAAGATCTGGCGCGCGAGCTCCGGCGTGTCCGCGAGCATCTGCGCGTAGCGCTAACCGAGGAAGCGCATGCCGAGCCGGCGCGACGCCCGCTAGGGACTGCTGCGATCGTTACATTAGCGGCGATCATCGGGGCCACACTCGTGGCCATTCCGGCGGGCCTGGCGCCGGTGGCTCCTGAACTTCGCTTCACGCCAATCGCATCTGAAGCGGCGTATGAGGGAACACCCGTCTGGTCACCAGACGGCCTCAGCCTTGCCTGGGTCGCCGACGTAGATGGCGTATTGCAGGTGTTTGTACGTCGATTGACTGATGCCATCTCGACACCCGTTACCGATGGCCGCTTCGACGCGGAGGAGCCGTTCTGGTCAGCCGATGGCCGCGGTTTGTATTTCATTGCGCCGGCGGGATCCGTCCTGGGCCTGTGGAGTGTCGGGGCTGCTAGCGGCCGGCCGGACTTGGTGATCGACAACGTCAATCACGCGGCGATCGATCGCTCTGGCCACAAGCTGGCGCTCCTGAGGACCGACACGGCGCTCAACCAACGACTGTGGTGGGCGTCCGCGGATGGCGGTAATCCGACGATCGAGGAACGTCCGCCATTCAGCGATAGCGAGTTTGGACTCGGGGGGCAGTTAAAATTCAGCCCGGACGGCGAAGCTGTCCTGGTCTGGGTCTTCGTCGCTGGAAAAACGACGGCGGCGCCGAGCAGTACGTTCTACTTGGTGCCTGCAGATCCCGGGCAGCCGATCAAACAGGTGCTTACGCAAATTGGCGCGACCGCGAATCTGCCGGCCTTCAGTTGGCTGGCGGACAATCGGCACGTCGTGGTCGGCGTCACGGACGTGGCGAGCGGGCGGCGGCACATCTGGATGGCCGATACACAATCTACGTGGCAGCGTCGATTGACGTCGACGCACACCAATGAAACATGGCCGGCGGCGTCGCCGGACGGGCGGCGCATCGCCTATGCATCCGAGGAAGTCGACTTCGATCTGGTTGCCATTTCAGAAGATGGCCAGGTACAGCGCAAGTCGCTGGCGACGGCGCGCAACGAAATGGACCCGGCATGGACGCCCGCCGGCGACCAATACGCGTTTGTGACGGATCGGACCGGACCGATGGAAATCTGGGTGCGCAGCCGCGACGGTCAATGGGAGCGCCCCATCGTCGCCGGCCGTGACTTCGGGGCGTCGGCGATCGACACGCTCGGATCGTTGGCGTTCTCTCCCGACGGCCGCACGCTTGCGTATCATCGCCGCTCCAGCGACGGCGCGTCGCTCTGGCTCACGCCTGCCACCGGCGGGACGCCGGTGAAGCTGATTGCCGATGGCAGCCCCTATAACTTTCAAGACGGGCCATCATGGTCCGCTGACAGCGAATGGGTTGCGTTCATCGGCGCGATGGGATCGGATTTCAACCTCGCGAAAGTGCGGCTTGGCACGAACGAGATCGTCACGCTGCTCGAGCACGTCCTGCCTTTCACCCGTGCCGCATGGTCGCCGGATGGCAAGTGGATCCTCTGTGAGACCGCGGATGGCCTGATTCGGATTCCCGAGAATGGCGGCAGGCCGGAGCTGATTACCAACGAATCGCTGCTGGCTTTCACCTGGACACGTGACAGCCGCCGCATCATCGCGCTCGCGGAGGCGGAAGCCACCGGCCACATTGCGGTGATCGAAATCGACGCGGTGACCCGCGCCCTCAAGACGCTGAATTCCGATCTCACGACGATACCGATCGCCAATCAGCCGATCCGAGGATTCTCATTCGGGCCGCAGGGGTTACTGACGTCGCTGGCGAGCGCGCGTTCTGATATCTGGGTCTTGGATGGCTTTGAGCTGCCGCGCCGCGGCATCCTTGACTGGTTGCGTCGATGAGCGAGCGCGCCACGATCGGGCCGTATCGCATCATCGCGCGGGTCGGCGCCGGCGGCATGGGCGAAGTGTTCAAGGCGTGGGACCCGCGCCTCGAGCGCGACGTCGCCGTCAAGTTGCTCCATCACGAAGCCGCCGGCGATCCGGAGCGGCAAAAGCGGCTGCTCGCCGAAGGCCGCGCGGCCAGTGCCCTCAATCATCCGAACATCCTTCGCGTCTACGACGCCGATGTCGACGACGACGCCTACTACCTCGTCTCGGAATGGCTGGAAGGCAAGTCGCTCCGCGATGAGCTGACACGAGGCGCGGTGCCGCTCAAACGCCTCCTCGATCTCGCGGTGCAGATTGCGGACGGACTCGCGGCCGCACACGCGATGGGCATCGTGCACCGCGACATCAAACCGGAGAACATCATGCTCGCCCGAGATGGCACGGCGCGCATCGTCGACTTCGGCTTGGCCCGGGCCGAGCATCGAGCCACCGCCACAGCGGAGACCGTCGCGCACTCGACCACGGTCAGCCTCGAAGGCGGTATTAGCGGGACACCGGCATACATGAGTCCCGAGCAGGCACGCGGCACGCTCGGCGACTTCCGCACCGATCAGTTTTCCTTCGGCGCGATGCTCTACGAGCTCGCCACCGGGCGTCATGCCTTCCGTCGAGATTCGGTCGCCGACACGCTCGCCGCGGTTCTCCACGAGGATCCTCGTCCGATCACGGAGCTCAATCCGCGGATTCCCGCCCCGCTGCGCTGGATCATCGAGCAGTGCCTCGCAAAGGATCCTGGTGAACGCTATGGCGCCACCGAAGATCTCGCGCGCGAGCTCAGGCGCGTGCGCGATCGATTGCTCGAAGCGATTGCCGATTGGAAGGTCGAGATCGCGCCGGCAGCGCCTCGCAACCGCTGGACAATGGTTGCGGCGACCGCCGCGGCGCTGATTGCCATCCTGATGATTGGAGTGTCGCTTTGGCAGACCACCGAACCGAAGCCCGAGTTCGCACCCTTTGTCTCGGCGTCTGTTTACGAAGGTGGTCCGACGTGGTCGCCTGATGGCGCCAGCGTCGCGTACGTCGCTGATGTCAGCGGCGTGCTTCAAGTGTTCATCAAACGGCTTGGTGATGCGGCAAGCCATCAGGTCACGCGGATGCGGTTTGACGCGCACCGGCCGATCTGGGCGCCGAGCGGGCAATCCCTGTATTTCATTTCGCAGGCCGGTGAGCAGGACGCACTGTGGTCAGTCAGCATCGCCGCTGGTGCTCCGGAGCTCGTCTTCCAGGATGTGACGCGGGCGGCGATCGACCCGCGCGGGACGCGCCTGGCTCTGATGCGAGGCAATCCAGACGCACTATGGTGGTCTACGCCGCCAGGCGCCTCACCGGTCAAGGAGATGCGGACACCCTTTGACCGGCTGGTCACGGTTGGAAGTCAGCTGAGTTTTAGCGCGGACGGTCAGTTGCTGATCTGGATGAGCAGCTCGGGCGGCAGATCCGAGAACGTGGCGCCGCTGAATAGTTTCTTTCTCTTCAGTGCGGACGGGAGCGCGCCTCGTCTGGCGCTGACCCATGTCCCTAACGCCGTTAACCTGGATTCGTTCACGTGGCTGGCCGATCAGCGTCACGTCGTGCTCGCGCTGCCAGATCAGCGCCTTGGCAATCGCCACTTGTGGTTGGCTGATACCCGATCGACGTTCATGAGCCAGATCACGTCGACCCACACGAACGAAACCGCGCCGTCCTCCTCACCAGTCGGAAAGCGAATCGCGTACGCGACCGATGAAGTGGATTTTGATTTGGTGCTGCTCAATTCTGACGACGGGACTGCCAGGCCATTTCTGTCGACAGCTCGAAACGAATTCGCACCGATCTGGTCGCTTTTGGGCGACCAGTTGGCGTTCATCACCGACCGCTCGGGAAGCCTTGAAATCTGGATCCGGAGCCGCGACGGGCAATTTGAGCGTCCCGTTGTCCGATCGACGGACTTCGGCTCATCACGGACCGAATCAATGGGGTCAGTCGCGTTTTCTCCAGACGGTCGTACGCTTGCGTACCAGCGGAGTGGCGATGGGGCCTTCGAGGTGTGGTTGTCGCCCGTCAGCGGCGGCGCACCGGTCCGCCTGATCGACTCACCCCCAGGCAGCGATCCATACCAGGACTCGCCATCGTGGTCGCCTGACAACTCTTGGGTCGCGTATACCGAGACGAATCTCAACGGCATAGGCCAGTTGCTCAAGAAGGTTCGCGTCGGCACCAGCGACATCGTCCAATTGACGGACAAGGTTGCCGCTTACAGCCAGGCGCGTTGGTCTCCAGACGGCCGATGGATTCTCTGCCAGAAGCGGGATGGACTGGCACGCGTGAATGCAACTGACGGCACGTCACACGTATTCGCCACGGACGCGTTTCTGGATTTTCTGTGGGCGCCGGACAGCCGACGCGTGTACGCACTCGCTGACAGCGACACGGCGGGGCACTTCGCATTGGTCGAGATCGACTCTGTGACAGAAGCGGTCAGGGTGATCAACCCGGATCTCGGCTCGATCCCGATCGCCAACCAGCCGATTCGCGGCTTTTCGTTTGCGGACGGGCAGGGCTTTCTGACCTCGCTGGCCAGGGCCCGATCGGATATCTGGCTGCTCGAGGGAGTCGAGCCGCCGCGCCGCGGCATCCTCGACTGGTTGCGGCGTTGACCGAGCGCGCGCCCCCGGCCCCATCAAAACCCCACAGAATCCCTAGATCCGTCGGTACGGCCTTGGCGTTAGAATGCCCACATTCGTTGGTAACGGGGCAAGGAGGCCAGGATGAAACGCGGATTGCTCTTCCTGTTTGTGGCGGCGTTGGTGATGACCAACGCGGGACCACTCGCGGCATGTGGCGACAAGTTCCTGGGCGCCGGCCGAGGTCCTCGGTTCGCCAAGGTTTACGCGGCGATCTATCCCGGACGGCTGCTGATGTATGCACCGGCCAAGGGCGAGCTGGCCGGCATGCAAGGACTCGATAAGGCCCTGCGCCGGGCCGGCCATGAGGTCCTGGTGGTCAAGGATCTCGCGACGTTGACGCGCACGCTTCAAGATCGCCCGGTTGACATCGTGCTGGCGGATACGCAACACATGACCGAAGCCGGATCGGTGGCGGGTGAGATTGCGATCAAACCCTCGGTGCTTCCTGTCACGAAGTCCGCGATTAACTTCCTCAAGACCCTCGACGAGACCATGAAATCGCGCCTGGCCCCGCGGCCGTTCAGCGGAGGCAAGTGACGCTCCGCCGCATCACCCTGGCGGCGTTCGGCGTCCTGTTCGCGGCCGTCAGTGCACAGGCGCAGGCCTGGCTGCCCTCAAAAGGCGAGGTGACGGTGTCGTTCCTGGTCTCCGACTCGTTCGTCGACCGGCACGACTTGAGCGGCGTAAGCGATCCCAACAGCGACATTACGACCCGCACGTTTCTCGCGGACGTCACCTACGGAGTTCGCGACGACTTGTCGCTCACGGTGTCGTTGCCGGTCGTCTCGTCAAAGTTTGTCACCTCCGGCACGCCGCCGCATCCGACGGCATTGGACAACGGCAGCTTTCACACCACCGCAACGGACTTTCGCGTCGACTTGCGGTACAACGCGGTCAACCGCCGCGGGTTCGTCGTCACGCCGTACCTAACCGTTGTCACGCCGTCGCATGACTACGAGTACTTCGCGCACGCCGCGCCGGGACGTCGCGTCAACGAGCTCCAGCTTGGCGCATCGCTCGGAACCACGCTCGACGATGTGCTGCCGGGCATGTTCGTCCAGGCGCGCTACGGCTACGGCGTCCAGGAGCGGTTCGTTGACATCTCACACAACCGCAGCCTGTTCTCGGTCGAGAGCGGCTATTTCGCGACGCCGGACATCCGTGTCTTTGGCATGGTGAGCGGCCAGCTCACTCACGGGGGCGTTGACTTGACCCCAACGGCACGCCTCGTCTGGCCCAACATTCAGTGGGTCAACCACGACCGCATCACGCGCGAGAACTTCGTCCACGTCGGCGGCGGTATCGGCTGGTCGTTAAACGAGGTCGTGGATGTGTTCGGCTCGTACACCAAGGCGGTGTCGGCGCGCAACACGCACGTGCTCGACCGCGGGATTCAGTTCGGCGTATCGCTGCGCCTGCAGAAATCGGCGCTCGAGCGCGGCATCCTCAATAGCGCCGGGCGCAGCCTGGCACGTTGTGTTTGCCAGAAGGGTTTGGCGCTGAAGCGCTAGCTAGCTAGACAGTATCGGTCGTCGAAGTCTGCTCCGCCGACCGGTACGTCACTTCAAGCGTGCCAAACCGCAGCCGCGCACCATCGCGCAGCGCAATCGGCTGATCGACTTTCATCTCATCGACAAACGTCCCGTTCTTGCTGCCCAGATCCGACAGGCGCGCCGCCGAGCCTTCAACCGTCAACGCCGCATGCCGTCGGGACACGCTCGGCGAAGGGAGCGGCACGACGCCATCGCCCTCGCGGCCCAGCACGGTCTCGCCCGCGCGCAACGGCACGCGCCAGCTGTCGCAGATAAGCCAGCCGAGTACCGGCGCCGTGCGATCAGTGCCGGGATCGCAGTCGAGCTGCCCGGTGAACGCATAACCGAAGCGATGCATGGTGCGAATCAAGCGCGGCGAACGGCTGTCGTCGCCAAGGGCTTCGCGCGCATCGGCGACCACGCCCGTCAGGGTCGCGTCGGACACGTGGGTGTCGGGCCAGAGCGCCGACATCAGCTCCGCCTTCGAGACGGCGTTCGGCGCGCGCCGTACTATCGCCAACAGCAGTTCCAGCGTCTTCGGCGCGATTCGCACTTCGGCTCCGTCTCGCAGCAACAGGCGACGATCGCCATCGATTTCGTAGGTATCGAATCTGAATCGCATGACGTCGTGTTCTGTGTGCCGCGGCCGCGATCAGCTCGCTACTGCCTGAGATTCAGCATCGGCGTCGCATTCGCGCCGTAGATGAACGTGCAGCCGCCCTTCGAACAGACATCGCGCTGCATCTGGATCGCCTGGAGCGCGACGTACTGCTCGGTGTTGAGCCCCATCTTCTGGTTGTACGCCTGATCCGCCGCGGCCCGGCTCTCTTCGGCGAGCTTGCGCTGATCTTCCGCGAGCTTCTTCTGTTTCTCGGTGTTGATGCGTTGCTCCTGCGCGGCGGTCTCGACCCGCTGATGGAGAATCGCATCCGGCGGGTTGGCGCGGCCCAGCGATACATCGAGAATTCGCACCGGCACGCCGGTTTCCTTGACGATGGTCAACAGGTGTTCGGTCACGACGCGGTCGACGTCGGCGGCGGCCGTGGCCTGAATCGCCATCTCGTTCATGCCGTGCGCCTTGACGGCGTCGCGGACGGCGGTGCGAAACGGCTGCTCCATGTTGCGCGTCCAGACGCCCGGAATGCCATTCGACGCAGTGTCGGCCCCGAAGTCACGCACCAGCTTGACGCTGTCGATCACCTGCAGCGTCAGCACCGCGTGGAAGTCGATCGGCACGCCGTCGGACGTCATCAGGTCCGTGAATTCGACGTCGATCCGGCGGGGCTGCATGTTGACGTCGATGCCCTCGGTCGTGAAGGCCACGTACTTGAGGCCGGTCTTCACCGGAGTCTCGTCGACACCGCCACTTCCGAAGACTAGGGGCTTCCGCACCAGCACGGCTTCGTGGCCTGCGTCAGGTTGCACCGTCGAACAGGCCGACAACGCCACGACCGAGGCAATCGCCACCGCAACTGCCACAGTTGCTACCTTCTTCATCCTGGTCTCCTGTGCTACTTCCGGTTCTGCTGAACCACGTTCATCGCCGTCGTGATCATCCCCGCGACGTCGGACAGGTTCGCCGGCAGGATGATCGTATCGGCGTTGTTGATCACCTTGCCGAACTCCTCGATGTACTGTTGCGCGACCTTCAGCTGAATGGCCTCCGCGCCGCCGGGCGCGCGCGACGCTTCGGCGACGCGCTTGATGCCTTCGGCGTTCGCCGTCGCCACGGCCAGAATCGCCGAGGCCTGGCCTTCCGCTTCGTTGATCTGCTGCTGCCGGCGCGCTTCCGAGGCTTTGATCACCTGCTGCTTCTCGCCTTCCGCCGAATTGATCGCGGCGTCGCGCTGGCCTTCGGAGGTCAGAATGACGGCGCGCTTTTCACGCTCGGCGCGCATCTGTTTCTCCATCGCGGCCAGGATGTCGGCCGGCGGCGTGATGTTCTTGATTTCGTAGCGCAGCACTTTCACGCCCCACGGCTCCGTCGCCTTGTCGAGCTCCGCGACCACCGAGATGTTGATGTTGGTGCGCTCCTCGAACGTGCGGTCGAGATCGATCTTGCCGACCTCGCTGCGCAGCGTCGTCTGCGCCAGCTGCGTGATCGCGAACAGGTAGTCGGAAATGCCGTACGACGTGCGCTCGGGATTGAGGATCTTCAGGTAGAGGACGCCGTCGACCTGCACCTGCACGTTGTCGCGCGTGATGCAGATCTGCGCCGGGATGTCGAGCGCCATTTCCTTGAGCGAATGCTTGTAGCGGATCACATCCACGAACGGCACCAGGATGTGAAAGCCGGCATGGAGGACGCCGGCGAAGCGGCCCAGCCGCTCGACCACAAACGCGCTTTGCTGCGGCACCACGATCGCCGTCCGGTACAGAACGATGATCACAACGAACGCGAGCAAACCGAAAAAAATCAGTCCGCCTTCCATGACGCTCCTTTGCCAGTGTCTATTCGGGGATAACCGCCAGCATCAATCCCTCGACCGCGGCGACACGGGCGCGCTGGCCGGGGTCGAGCGTGACGTTGCTGGTGTTGCGGGCGCTCCATGTCGAGCCGCGCACTTCGACGCGGCCGACCACGCCCGGCGACAGGCGTTCTTGCGGGATCGCGAGGTCGCCGATCAGCGAATCGACGGCCGCCGACGCCGGGGTGCGGAGTTTGGACTGCAGGCGTCCGCGCAGGATCGCGAGCGAACCGACGGACAGCACGCTGAAAAGCAGGAACTGGAGGGTCGTGGACGTGACCACGCCGAGAAGCCCGAGCACTCCGACCACCAGCGCGGCGATGCCGAAGAAGATGATGACAAACCCTCCTGGCGTGGCGAGTTCAGCCACGACCAGCACGAGACCGGCGGCCAGCCATATCCACCATTCCATATACACGGGATTATATGAGGATACGGCCGCGATGGCGCGGGGGTTCAGTGCGATAAACTCAAGGAATTCATGCCGTTGATCCTGGTTACCAATGACGATGGTGTTACCTCGGAGGGAATTCACGCGCTGGCCGCCGCCATGCGGCGGCTCGGCGACGTGCTGGTGGTCGCACCGCTGCAGGAGGCGAGCGCCATCGGCCACGCGCTCACGCTCCGCCGCCCGCTGCGGATCGAAACCGTGAGCGACGGCGTCTACGGCGTCGATGGCACGCCGACCGACTGTGTCAACCTCGCGTGCGCGATCCTGCTGAAAGGCACGCTGCCGGATCTCGTGGTCTCGGGCATCAACAAGGGCTGGAACCTCGGCGACGACATCACCTACTCGGGCACCGTCTCCGGCGCGCTCGAGGGGGCGCTGCTCGGGGCGCCGGGCATTGCCGTCTCGGTGAAGCGCACGCCGGCCTACGACTTCGGTCCATCGGCCGCCGCCGCCGCGACCGTGGCGGCCGCCGTCCTCAAGCACGGCTTGCCGGCCAGGAGCTTCATCAACATCAACGTGCCGTCCGGCACGCCGAAGGGCATGCGGGTCACGACGCAAGCAAAGCGCAATCACGTCACCAAGATCGACGCGCGCACCGATCCGCGTGGCGGCGCCTATTACTGGATCGAAGAAGCGCTCGACGAGTACCACCCGGACAGCGGCCGCACCGATCACGAAGCGGTGAGAGAAGGCTACGTGTCCGTCACGCCGCTGCAACCCGATATGACGGCCTATGAGGTCCTTGAGCAGCTGGCCGCGCACCTCAAGTAGCGCCGCTTCGCTTGTGACGAGAGCCGTCAAGACATCGGTCGCGGCACTCCTCGTCACGGTGACGGCGGCCGCGCAGTCCCCCCGTACGCCGGTGGCGCGGCTCTCCTCTGCGCCGCGATTCGACCTGCCCGCGGAGATCGACTCCAGCAATCCGGCGGCGTGGTCACTCGTCGACGGCGTCGCGCGCCTGTTCGTGATCAGCTCGTGGGGCGGGATCCCGGTCAGGGCCTCAGGCGACACGTTGGAGGCGCTGCGCGCGGAGGGTCCGGTCCGCTTCGCGTCGCATCCCGGTCATGGCGTCTGGATGGAAGCGATCATCCCGGAGGAATCGGGCACGTGGTACGGTTATTACCACCACGAGCGTCCCGCCGATCAGTGCGGACGCCCCGATCGGCAATTGCCGCGCATCGGTGCCATGCGGTCAAGCGACAACGGCCAGACCTGGGAGGACCTCGGCATCGTCCTCGATGCGCCCCCCG
Source organism: Acidimicrobiia bacterium (assembly GCA_043779345.1). Lineage (GTDB taxonomy): Bacteria > Acidobacteriota > Vicinamibacteria > Vicinamibacterales > UBA2999 > 12-FULL-67-14b. Next base: position 13,353 of record JAYWEJ010000174.1, read on the forward strand.
GATCCGAAGCCTGCGAGTCGTCAAATCGATTCGTGCTGGGCGGCATCGGTGACGTCACCGCGGCGCTCGATGCCGCCAAGAAGGACGTCTACCTCTATTTCAGTCAATACACGCGCGGCGGCGCGACGCAAGGCGTCGCCGTCGCGCGCATCGCGTGGGCGGATCGTGACGCGCCGGCGGGCAAAGCGGCGATTTGGAACGACGGCGCGTGGCTGCCGGCGCGCGAGAGTGCTGCCGCTGATGGCGGTTGGGAATACCCGTCGGGCACGCCACTCGTGCCCAGCAGCCGGCCGTTTCACGATCGATCCGGCGCCACCGACGTCTTCTGGGGCCCGTCGATCCACTGGAACATGTATCTCGAGCAGTACGTGATGCTGCTCAATCGCGCCAAGGACGATCAATTCGGGCAGGAAGGCATTTACGTCTCGTTTGCGCCGGCGCTCGATCCGTCACAGTGGAGCGCGCCAGCGAGGATCCTGTCAGGAGGCAGCTGGTATCCGCAGGTGATTGGCGCCGAAAGCGGTGTCGGGACGGATCGAATAGCAGGGAAGCGCGCGCGCTTCTTCATGACGGGCCGCTCCGAGCGGATGATCGAGTTCGATCGCTGAGGACACGATACCGCGCGGTCCCGTTCCTGCGCGAATCCGCGATGGAATCAGGCACACCGTCTGTCGCTGCACCCCAGGCACTTTAGGCACCCGAGGGACCGCATTTAAGGTAGACTGAGGACTACGGGGCGTGGCTCAGCTTGGTAGAGCGCTCGGTTCGGGACCGAGAGGCCGCTGGTTCGAATCCAGTCGCCCCGACCAACTTTTCCCGAAAACATTGGCGATTTCGATCGGTCATGACAGGCGATGGCGGTCATGATCGGGCGTGTTCGGGGGGAAATGTTTACCCTGTGGTTACCCTGAACTGAATCGCTCTCGAGCGAAGTCTCGGCGGCGCGGTACGTCGTTTCTCAATGGCCGGCTCGGATGCCGGCCATTGTTCTGTACGGCCGTGGCCGGACTTCGGCTTTTCATCACCAGTTTGCAGTCGCGGGGGCACGGTGCAAGACTGGGCCACGCGGCGGCCGAATGGCCGTTCGGCCGCCGGAGGCCGGACGCGCTTCCGTTTATCACTGGACCCATTGACTTCTGACAGGCGTACCGCCGTGGCAGCACGATGATTCCGATGGTGCTTGCATGAGCGGATCTGCGCCTGGCCTGAGGCCGAGGCGCAGTCCGGTTCGGTCATCGGTTTCGCGGACGTGCCGTCGCACGAAGAGACAACCATGAAGTGGTCTGAGAAGTGGGGAACGAACCGCGGCCTGAGACCGCCGATTCGAACGTGCTCCACATCGGGCGATGTGGAGGGGGCTGCGAACTGCAGCCGGCGAAGATGATCTGACAGTAGCGCCGCCGCCGACCGTCGTCAAGCACTTCCGTGTTGGCCGTCGATAGTTGCCCGAGAACGGGTCGCGGCTCGCGCGGTCAAGGCCGTCAGCCGCGCGCAGCGCGGGCGGAGCGGAACCGAGGAAGCGCGCAGCGCCTTGAGCGCGCGAGTTGCGAGCCGCACAATCTCAGAGCGACGGCCGCTGTTCATGACGCGGATCCACATGCATTCAATGCCGCACGGACGCGCGCGTCCGACGACCACGGATTCGGCTGAGGCAGAGACTGCGTGGCGTGAGCGACCACGTCCGTGGCCGCGGGCTTGGCAGACCAAACGGCCGAATCGCGTGGTCGCTCACGCCACGGTTCCCTCTGTGATCGCCTCGCTCGGCCGCTGGCAGCCCGCGGGCGGCAGAAACCGCCGCCCGTTCTTGACCGCCACAACCAGCCACAGGACAGGGACTTGGCACGTTCGCTGTCGTGGCAGCCGGTCTGCCAGGAAGCGGCCGAGGCGACAGGACGGCTCACCGGGAGAGGGGAACACCTCACGCGAGGGCTTCTTGGCTCGGTTCGGGACCGCGAGGCCGCTGGTTCGAATCCAGTCGCCCCGACCACTATCGATAAGAAGGGCTCGGGAAACCGAGCCTTTCGCATCTACGACAACCCGACGGGTTGGCTCACCTGGATCGTTGCGACGGCTTTGAGAGAGGTTTCCCGCTCCCTCCATTCGCATCCGCACAAGAAAAAGGCCCCGTCGATTTTGACGGGGCCTTTTCCTGTACTCGTCCGCCTATCGGCCTATCGGCCTATTGGCCTATCGGCCTATCGGCCTGTTACCAACGCACTCGCCAAACCAATTGCACAATGCGCGAGGTGTTGTCGCCGAGCAGCGACGTCAGGCGGTAGTTGTCGACGTTGGTCGCGCCCGTCGGATTCGAGGTCGGCGTGCCGCCGGTCGCGACCGGGCCGGCCGGATTCGTGTTGTTGGTGGTGAAGCCGAGCGGCGTGCCGCCGGCCGACGCCGGGTTGAAGTACGGCTCGTTGAAGGCGTTCAACATCTCGCCGCGGAACTCGAACATCCAGCGGCCGGGTAGATCGAACTTCTTCGAGATGCCGAGGTCGAAGCGCACCAGGGAAGGCGCGTTGACCGTCAGGCTGCGCAGGCCGCAGTCACCGTAGGCCGCGGCCGTTTCGATGCAATCCGGTCCGTTCGCCGGCGCGAAGTACCTGCCGGTCGGCGCGCCCAGCGATCCGTATCCGTTCGCCGACGTCGCGCTCACCGAGAACGCCTTCACGGTGTTGTCGAGGATGTCGGCCGGCAGGATGAAGATCTGTCCGCCCGGACCCTGCTGCACCTTGATTTCGCTCTGCAGCTCGCCCTTCGTCATGCCGACGAGACGGACGTTCCCGAAGTCGAGGACCTCACCGGTCTGGACGCGGCCGACGCCGTCGATCGACCAGCCGCCGACGATGGCGTCGAGCACGCTGGGCATGTTCGCGCCGAACTTGCGCTCACGGCCGATCGGCAGTTCCAGCGACCAGTTGGCCTTCAGCGCGTGGCGGACGTTGCCCACCTGGCCGGCCTGATCGATCCACTCGAGCGGCTTGGTGAACCCGTATCGCTGCTGCCGCTGCGCCAGGCTGAAGGTGTAGCTGCTGTTGACGCTGAAGCTGTTCGAGAAGCGCTTGCGGTACTCGAACTGCCCAGAGTGCGCGCGGGTGCCGGCGCCGGTGTTGGTCGTCAGGTTCGCGCCGCCCAGCATGTCGGGGTTGGCGACGAAAAAATTCGCCGGCAGGCCGGCCGTGATGGCGTTGGCGCGCAGCGCCGTGTTACCGACCAGGCCGTTGGTGCCGGTCGTCGCGAAGCCCCACGGATTCGGGTTGCGCGAGGCGAGGAAGCCGAGGAAGGTCGCGCTCGTCCAGTTGGCGCCGGTGTAGAGCGCCTGGTTGCCGGCGTTGGCGGCGTTCTGCGCGTTGAAGTGCGCGAGGAAAATCGGCAGTGGCGCGGTGCCGCTGCCGGCGCCCATGTAGGCGAACGTCGCGCCGCGGCCGGCGGCGATGTTGGCCTGCAGGTTGGCCTGGGCCTGGCGGAACTCGCCGAGGAAGCCGTTGCCGTTGATGTTGACTTCGTTCAGGTTGACCGTGTCCCAGTCATTCGCGTGCTTGCTGCCGACGTAGCGGAGCTCGATCGCCGAGTCGCGAGTGAGCTTGCGTTGCCAGCCGACCGACCATGACTGGGTGTAGGGCAGTTGAATGTCCGGATCGAAGGCGTTGACGGTATTGGTCACCGCGCTCGTGAACAGCGGCCGGTTCACAGCCGGGGCCGCCGGCAAGGCCGGGTTGTTGCGGAGCAGGATTGGCAGCGATGTCGTGTTCTGGTCCGTCTGCAGCGTCGCCTGGATGCCCTGGTTGGCGCCGAACACTCCGGTGAAGTCCGACATGCCGGGGCGCTGATACGCCATCGCCCACCCGGCGCGCACGACCGCGTCGCCTTCCTCGCTGCCACGCAGCAGCTTCATGAAGCCGTTCGACGAGGCCGGCACCTGCCAGGCAAAGCCGATGCTCGGCGCCCAGTTATTACGATCCGTCTTGTAGGCGTACTCGCCCTCCGGATACGTGACGTAGGCGGGCCGCGAGCCGGTCACCGTGCCAGGCTTGAAGAGGTTGCCGTCACCCGAGATGCCGTAGAGGGCCCCCGGCGACACCGTCGTGTAGCTGCCGTTGGTCGGATAGAACGGATTCTGCAGCACATACCGCAGGCCGGCGCTGACCGTGAGGTTCGGGCGCAGGCGCCATGAATCCGACACGAAGAAGTTGAACTCGCGCATGCGGCCTTCGGCGCGCGACAAGCCGAGCAGTTGGTACTTATCGCCAGCCGCGTTGATGCGCGCGTCACCCGTCAGCGTCGTGATGCGGCCGGTCAGCATCGCGTAGAGGTTCTTCGCCTGCGTGATGTCGGCCGCCGACGCGCCCGGCAGCGTGGTCGCATTGAAGATCGCATCCGCGGCTTCACTGGTGTTGAGCCCGAAGTTCGCGGTCGGCACCAGCGTCTGGTTCTGCAGCCACACGTCGGCCTGCACCGCCGTCACGCCGAACTGCATGTTGTGATTGCCCCTCAGCCACGTCGTCGTGTTCTCGATGACCTTGGTCGAGGCTTCACGCGACGACTGGCCTGATCCCAGGCTCCAGTTCGTAAGGGCCGCGCCCGTTCCGCAGCACGCGCCGTTGAAATTGAGGCGGTAGCCATTGGTGTCCGTGAACATGTCGGTGGCGAATTCCGGCGAGAACAGCGTCGCGCCGCCAGATCCGCCGAGACGGAATTCGTTGAAGAGGTTGTCGCCGACCGTCGAGCGCAGCGACTCCGACGTCGTCCACCGCGTCGACTGCTGGCTGCCGGTCTGCAGCGAGCTCGGGAACGGCAGCTGCGCGTTGTTGGTGGTGTCCGGCGTCGAGTTGATGTGGCGATAGTTGAACGAGCCGGTCAAGCGATGCGAGCGCGTGAGCTCGTAGTCCACACGCATCGTCGGCGACGGGTTGAAGCTCTGCGTCGGCATCGACCACGTGTACTGCTGCACGAGCGGGTTGTTCAGCGCGGTCACGCCGCCGCTCTGCGTCGTCGCTGCTTGAATCTGGCCGAGGATCTTTCCGACGGTCGGATCGACGGTCGCCAGCTGGCCGTTGCTCGCCGCGATTTGCAGCAGGTTCTGCTGCTGCACGCCGCCGGCGGTGTTGTAGCTGAAGACGCCCGAGGCCGCGGCCGGCGTCAGGATCACGCGCTGCAACGTGCTCGAGCTCGGCGCGCGCTGTTCCTCGTAGTTGAAAAAGAAGAACGCCTTGTTCTGCTTGATCGGCCCGCCCTGCGCCGCGCCCTGCACGTAGCTGCGCAGTTGGTTCTTCGGCGCCTTGCCCGTCTTCGGATCCGGCGGCAGGTCGCGGTTGCGGAACCACGAGTTGGCGTTCAGCGCATCGTGACGCAGATACTCGTACGCGGTGCCGATCCATTGGTTGGTGCCGGCTTTCGTGACGAACCGGATCTGCACCGCGCCTTGACCGGTCGCATCCGCGGTGTTGCCCGCCGTCGTGACGGTGACTTCCTCGACCGAGTCGAGCAGCGGGCTCAAGCGCGCGAAAAATCCGTCCGTCGTCTTGAGGAAGTTGTCCTGCACGCTCATGCCATCGAGGGTGATGTTGATGGCGCTGCGCGGCAGGCCGCTGACGGTGGAGTTGCGCGCGGTGCCCGAGGTGTTGAAGCCGGCGAGTGAGGTCAGCGAGTCGAGCGCGTTGCGGCTGGTCAGCGGCAGGCTCGTAATCTGCTCGCCGGTCAGGTTCGTCGAGATCGCGGGGGACTGCGACTGCACGACTGTCGCGGATTCACCGACGACGGTCACGTTCTCGGCAATCGTGCCGACCTGTAAGGTCACCTTGACGGCGGCCGGTATGCCCGAGGCCACGCTCACCGAGCTCAGCGTCGTCGTGCGGAAGCCCGCGAGCTCGACGGTCACCGAGTAGTTGCCGCTGTTGATGTTCGGCGCCCTGAAGCCGCCTTCACCGCCGCTCACCAGGTCGATTTCCTGGCCCGTGCCGTTGTTCTTGATCTTGACGTTGGCCCCCGGGATGGGGAGGCCCTCCGCGTCAACGACGGTCCCGGACAACGTCGAGAAAATACTGCCCTGTGCGTATGACGGAGCGCCGATCGCCAGGATCAACGCCAAGGCGAGAAACACCCTACTAATACCTGTAATGGAACCGCTCATCACCAGCCTCCTGCAATTCAAAACACCAACAAACAACGCCTCGGAATGTAACGGGGTGTCCGAAATCCGTCAACACAAATAGGCCGTCGGTCCGGAATCCCAGCGTATCCGGCTGAGACGGATTGGGGCGGATCTTGCAAACGTTCCACGACCAACCATGGCCTCCACACCGTCCGACGTCCTGATCCGGCGCGCCGAAGCGCGCGATTTACCAGAGCTCGGTGAGCTCGGCGCGGCGCTGATGCGCCTGCACTACGCGTTCGACGAGCAGCGCTTCCTCGAGCCCGGCGGCGCCGACCAGGCCGGCTACGCGCGCTTCCTGGCGTCGCAGCTCGATGAAGAGGGCTCGATCGTCTACGTCGCCGAGCGGCGGGGTCGCATCGTCGGTTACGTGTACGCCGCGATCGAACCGCTGTCGTGGAAGGAGCTGCGCGACGAAGCCGGGTACATCCATGACCTGCTGGTCACCGATGACGCGCGGCGCCTCGGCGTGGGCGAGGGTCTCCTCGAACGGGCGATCGAGTGGCTCCGGGATCAGGGCATGCCACGTGTGCTGTTGTGGACCGCGCCGCAGAACGACCGGGCTCGCCGGCTCTTCGAGCGCCGCAACTTCCGCGCCACGATGATCGAGATGACGCTCGAACCTTAGCGCAGGCGGGACTAAAGTCCCGCCTCTACGGTTCGCCGGAACTACTGGCCGACCGCGACAAGATGATTGCGCGTGCGGAGGAACAGCGTGCCCTCAGAAATCGCCGGCGTGGCCATCGCGACTTCGCCGAGCGGGTTGGTCGCGAGCAATTCGTAGGCCGGTCCGGCTTTGACGACGTACACGTCGCCGTCCTCGCTGGTGAAATAGAGGCGTCCGCCGGATGCGACCGCTGACGCGGAGAAGCCCGTCTTGCCATCACCGAGCCTCGCCTGGTAGTGACGCGTGCCGGTCTTCGCATCGAAGGCGGTCAGCACGCCGTTGTCGCGGCAGACATACAGGATGTCACCGTAGACGATGGGCGTCTGCATGTAGCCGCCGTCGCGCATGTAGCTCCACGCGATGTGGGCGTTCGACGACTCGCCTTCCTTGAGCGAGATGTCGCCGGTCGCCGTCGGCTTGATCGCGAAGATCGGCGCCGCCTTGCCGTGCGCGTTGGTGATGAAGACGAGGCCGTGACCAGCGATCGGCGTCGGCACCGGGATGTCGCCGCCGCCGACCATGCGCCAGATTTCCTTGCCGGTCTCGAGGTCGTAGCCGCCGATGTGTTTCCAGCCGTTGACGATCACCTGATCGCGGCCGCTCATCGATACGATCGCCGGCGTGCTCCACGTCGGCACGTCCTCGCGAGGCGTGCGCCACAGCTCGCGGCCGGTCCGCACGTCGAAGGCCGCGACGAACGAGCCCTTCTGCACGTCGGCCTGCAGGATGACGCGGCCGTTGTGGATGATCGGCGAGCTCGCGAAACCCCATTGCGCGTCGGGAACCATGAAGAAGCCCGAATCCAGCCGGCCGAAATCCTTCTTCCAGATCAGATCGCCCGTCATCGAGTACGCGTAGAGCCCCTCGGACCCGAACATCGCGATGATGTGGCGGCCGTCGGTGGCGAGCGTCGAGCTTGCGTGCGTCGCCTTCGGATGGCGCTTGATCACGGGCACGCCCGTCTTGGCGATCCGTTCCCAGCGCTGCTTGCCGGTCTTCTTGTCAAAGCAGGCGACGATGAACTTGTGCTCGGTGGTGTCGAGCACCGAGCCGATGTCGCCATAGAGACCGACCTTCAACTGCGGATCGGGCGTGCCGCTGATCGCACTCGCGGTGCAGACCTGATCGCCCCAGACGATCGGGCTCGAATGGCCGAGCCCGGCCACCGGCACGCGCCACTTCACCAGCTTTGAATCGGGGACGCTCCATTGCAGCGGCAACGCCTTGACGTCGTCGACGCCACCAGCCGCGATGCCGCGGAAGCCGGGCCAGTCCACGCCGGCGCGCGGCCCTGCAGGTGATTGCGCCGACAGAGCCACGGCGAGTGATGCGACAAGGACGATCGAAAGAGCAGTGGCGGTTTTCATTGTGGGTACCAGTTTGCGAGTCTCACTTCAATCTGTTGACGCGAGAGCGCGTCGCTCAATTCTTTCAATCCACGTGTCGACGGGGTCGGTCGCGCGCCTCCTGCCGGCACCGGCCGCACCCATTCCTGATCGTAGTGATAGGGATAGACGACCTTCGGCTTGATCGCCGTCAGGCACTCGATCGCGGCCGCCGGCTCCATGCGCTCGAGCGGCACGTTGATCGCGAAGAAGGCGACGTCGATGTTCCTGGCGCCGCGCACTTCGGGCACGCATTCGGTGACACCGGCCACATAGATTCGCGTCGCGCCGAGCGTGACGATGTATCCGTTGGCTTCGCCCTTTGGATGATACGGATCACCGGGCTTGATGTCGTAGGCGGCGGTCGCTTCGATCGGCACGCCGGCAATGTCACGTCTGTCGCCGTTCGCCATCACGACCCCGTCGGGGACCAGCTTCCGGCCGTTGGCGGCGATCACGACCGGCGCGCCGGGTTTTCTCACGCGCGCGATCGCCTTGACGTCGAGGTGATGGCCGACGTCATCCGTGATCAGGATCAGATCCGCCTGCTTCGCCCTGGACAAATCGCTGACGCTCCACGGATCGACGTGAATCACCTTGCCGCGGTATTCGAGCTGAATGTCCGAATGCGTGAATGTGGTGATTTCAATGTCACCAAAGCGATCGAACGCGGCCAAACCCAGGTTGCACAGCACAGCGATGATGCCAACAGCCAGACTGCCTGATGGCCTGATGGCCTGACGGCCTGAATTCGTCATGGCAGGCGATACGCGACCAGCTCGCCGGGGCGGATCGAGCTGCTCGACGCCACCACGATGTATTGCTTGCCGTCGAGCATGTAGGTCATCGGGTTG
>JAYWEJ010000175.1:0-4095 GCA_043779345.1 Acidimicrobiia bacterium
GTGTCGACGACCGAACCGTCGTCGAGCCACGTCCATCCCACATCGGGATCGCGGATCGGCCACGGATGCTTCATGAAGCTCGCGCCAGGCCAGCGCGCCTTGAGCGCCGGCGCGCCGGACACATGATCGCTGTGCGCGTGGGTCACCAGGACGAGCGACGGTCCGTTGGCGGCCGCGGCGGCGATGGCGTCGAGATGCGACGCGTTGCCGACGCCGGCATCGATCAAGACCGGGCGGCGATCGCCAATCAGATAGGTCCAGTTGCCGTCGCCGGTCATCGGACCCGGATTCGCCGCGTGCAGGAACTTCGGTGTCATGTCGACGCGCGGACGTCGCCGGCGCGCGCGTCCGCGGTGCGCAAGCCGACGAACGAAACTGCAAAAGCCACGAGCATCAGGCCGGCGGCGCTGAGATACGGCGTTCTCATGCCGTAGGCGTCGTACAGGAAACCGCCCCAGGCCGGCCCGACGACGCGGCCGAGGCTGGCCAGCGAGGATGCCAGACCGAGGATGCCGCCCTGGTCGTCAGGATCCGAGAGCCGCGACACCATCGATGTGAGCGACGGGTTGTTGAAGCCCATGCCGAGCGCCAGCACACCCAGCGCGCCGAGCAGCGTCGGCACACTCCAGGCATACGGGATCAGCCCGATGCCGAGTGCGATCGCGAAGATCGCGAGCGGGATGAGCCTGCGCTCGCCGATGATCTTCACGACCCTGCCGACGAGCACGCCTTGTACGACCGCCAGCACGACACCGATGAACGCGAACAGGAACCCGATCGTCGACGCGGTGAAACCGAATTTCGCCTGGCTGAAGAGCGCGAACGTCGACTCGAAGCCGGAGAACGCGAGCGTGACCAGGAAAAACAGCGACAGCAGGAGCATCAGCGTCGGCTTGGTGGCGGCATGGCGGAACGCTGCCATGCGGCCCAGGCTCTTCGTCGAGGCGTCGGCCTTCCGCGACTCGGGCAGCAGCAGCCAGGCGGCGATGAAATTGGCCAGGCACAGCGCCGAGGCAAACCACATCGGCGTTTCCGGGCTGACGCGGCTCAACAGGCCGCCAATCGCCGGACCAAAAATGAACCCGAGTCCAAATGCCGCGCCGACCATGCCCATGCCGCGGGCGCGATTCTCCGGCGTCGTGACATCGGCAATGTAGGCCTGCGCCGTCGGGATGTTGGCGCCGGCAATGCCGCCGACGATGCGCGCCACGAACAGCAGGGTCAGCGATGTCGACAGCGCCATCGCGAGATACGACAGGCACGACCCCATCAAGCCGACGAGGATGATCGGCTTGCGCCCGATCCGATCCGACCATCGCCCCCAGACCGGCGAGAACAGGAACTGCATCAGCGAGAAGCTGGTGCCGAGCAGGCCGATCGTGAACGCCGACGCGCCGAACGACTCGGCGTAGAACGGCAACAACGGAATGATGATGCCGAAGCCGAGCAGGTCGATGAAGACCGTGACGAGAATGATGACTAACGGCGAAATTGAAGCCACAGGGACAGCGCGACGTAGTAGACCGGAAACACCAGCGAGATCATCGTCCAGGGACCATCAACCGCCGGCAGCCGCCAGATGATCCAGGTGAAGACGATGGCCCACATTGTACCCAGCACCAGCGTCGGCCACTTCAGGGCCACGGTTCGCGATGGATAGATGTATCGAATCGGCACGAACACCAGCACCGCGAGCGTGGCGAGGATGATCGCGTTGGTGAGCTGCGAGAGCTGCAGCACGTGAAGATAGACGACGATGATGTTCCAGTACGAGGGGAAGCCGGTGAAGTAATAGTCGCTGGACGCAACCTTGGCGTCGGCCTGCACGAAGCCGTATGCGCTCGACAGCACTATCGCGGCGCAGATCGGAAACGCGACTGGAACCATGTCCGCCTGCCAGACGACCAGCGCGGGGACGAAGACGTACATCAGGTAATCGACGATGTCGTCGAGCTTGGCGCCGTCGAAATGCGGCAGCCGCTCCTTCACCCTCAAGGCGCGCGCGAGCAAGCCGTCCGTCGAGTCGACGAACGTCGCAATCACCATGTAGATGAAGACGGCGCGGAAGTTGTGCGCGAACGTCATGCCCGTCGCCAACAGCGCGATGACGACGCCCGTGGCCGTGTAGAAATGCGCGATCCAAGGCAGGATCGGCCTCACGTTAGAGGCGGCGTTCGGCGTTCGGGAACGTGTTCCAGACCGGCACGCCGCAGAAGTGCGTGCCTTCAGTGCAGCGCGGCGACACGATCTTGTTGCGCAGCACGCACGGTGGCCCGAGATGGCGTCCGAGCAGCGGGTGGATCGCCTTGACCTGGTTAATCTCGTCCATCGACGCCAGGTAGATCTCTTCCTGCGCGTTGAAGCAGGTGCGCAGCGTCCACTTGTGTTGAAGCGCGATGAACGATCCGGACTCGACCAGGCGCAGCGCCTTCGCGTTCGGCAGGATGTAGAGCGCGTACTCGAGCGGCACGCCGAGCGCCAGCAGCCGGTTCTTCGCGGTCCAGGCGTCGGTCATCGCCTGTTCGTAGACCGCCAGCGCGGCGGCGTTCTTCCGGATCAGGCGCGGCGTGACGTAGTCGGGCGCGGTGGTGTCGGCGAGCGTCATCATCGGCCGCGACGCCGGCACCATGCGATGCCGTTGATCCTGCGAGTCGGCGGTGTGGCTGAGGCGCTTTTCGAAGACGTAGCTCGCGTGATTGAGCGCGCGCATCATCGGCGAGTGATACGCGACGTCGAGCATGTCGACCCGGTACTGATTCTTCGCGGGATTCATCACGCGATCGATCGCTTCCTCGTCGGCCATCTCCGCGGTGGTCAGCCCGAACGTCGAGCGGACCGCGTCGGCGACGACGCGCTCGGCGCCGGCGGACCAGTCGCGCAGCCGCGACACGCGGTTGCCAAGGCGGCGATCGAACTCCGCGGCAAACGCATCACCCGAGGAGCGGGTCGCCGGGAACGCCATCTCGGGAAGCGTCTCGCGCGCGAAGGTGTTGAAGCCGATCTTCTCGAAGAACATCGGATCGACTTCCTTGACGAGGTCGACCATGGCGCCGATCACCATGGCGGCTTCGTACGGCACGTCGCCGGCGTTCAGCATGCGATTGAGGCGATGCAGCACGATCCCCGAGACCGTGTGCACCATCGACGTGAAGGCGCCGATCGGAATCACGTAGCGCGCGGTCTCGATGGCCTTTTTCTCGGCTTCGCGTTCGACGGCTTTGAGCCGCGCCTGGCTGTTGGTGTCGCGGACGTAGCGCAGCTCTTTCAGGATCGCCCACGCATCGTCCTTGAGCAGCGCTGACAGCTGGGAGTACGAATCCCAGGCTCGCAGCACTGCCTGTTCGTAGACATCGAGCGCTTCGCCGGTAATCGGCGGCACGAACGCGCGTGGTTCGTTCAGCTTGACGTAGCGCTGACTCGATTGCTCGGAGTTGTAGAACGGGTACGAGTGGAGCACGCTCCAGACCAGCTGGCGCGAGATGTTTTCGAGCCCGAACTCGAAATGGGCGTGCTGAAAAACCGTGTGATGCCCGCCGTCGAAGGTCAGCGGACCGATTGAATCGCGCTGTTTATCGGTGACTTCACTGCGCTCGATGACGCGCGGCGAATAACAGGTGCGCGCGGCCGCAATGGCGCCGTCGTACGGAACGGCCGGCGACGATCGCAACGTGATTTTCGGTGGTGCCGTGGCGAGCGCTAGAGCCGGCATTTAGTGCCCGTAATTATACGCGGTCACACGGTGTTTCTATTGGCCGGACTGTAGTGTAGAATCCGGTGCCGTGCTGGATTTCCCGGCGCGAACAAAGGAACAACTGATGGCACGTCTTCTTGGAACCATTGCGCTCGCGATCGCGCTTTCCAGCGGCCTTGGCGCCGCGCAGCTCGCTCCCGCCGACGCCGGCGCATTCATGGGATCCTGGTCGCTCAATCTCGATTCGCCGCAGGGCAGCTTCGAGCAGTCGCTGGTGCTCAAGGACGAGGGCGGCAAGGTCATCGGCGAAATCTCGAACCAGATGCAGCCGGATATGCAGAAGGTCACCGACGTCAGCATGAAGGGCACCGATCTGATCCTGAAGTTCGCGGGCAACTTCCAGG
>JAYWEJ010000176.1:0-22178 GCA_043779345.1 Acidimicrobiia bacterium
TCGCCTTGGCCAGCATCGAAACGATGAGGCTGGGAGGATGCGTGTCGTCCGCATCCATCGTCAGGATCCAGTCCCGGGGCTGCGCGCGCGCGATGGCGGCGCGAAATCCGCTGTCGAGCGCGCCATGAAGGCCGCGGTTGCGCTCGTGGCGCACGACTTCGACGCGCAACTCCGCGCTGTCGCAGCCTTCAGCGGCCGCCGCGGTCGCGTCCGTGCTGCCATCGTCGACGACGACGACGCGCAGGGGTTCGGAGAGCTGCGGCTGCGTATCACGCATCCGCTGCAGCAGGCGTGGCAGCGCTTCGGCTTCGTTGTAGGCGGGCAGCGCGACGATGATCATGCGGGCGACAACGTCGCGGGGAAGCGGCGATCGAGCCATGGCCCGATTACCTTGATCACCAGCCCGCCGACAAACACCACCATCAACAGGTACATCGACAGCACCATGCGATAGCCGTAGTTCGAGGGCATGGTCAACAGCAGCGTCGCAAGGTGCGTGAAGATGAAGCCGTGCACCAGCCAGGCCGCCGGGCGGCGCGCATCGCGTAACAACAGCAGCGCCGCGAGATACAGCACGCTGGTCAGCACCATCTCGGGGTGCGGCGTGCCGCTGCTGCCCATCCAGTGCACCATGCCGAAACCGAATCCCGCCTTGGTGCCCCAGTTCTGCAGCGTCGCCATCGGGTGATCCCAGAGGATGCGCAGCAGGATGATCACGGCCGACAGGTTGGAATTGCGGAAGTCCTCGAGGTACTTGACGTTGCCTGCCGGGTTGTCGGGAGGCAGGTTGTAGTCGATGAAGGTGCGCGCCTGGCCTTCCGTGATCAGCACGGGCTTACCCGACATCACGTAGTTCCGATACGTAAAGGGGCTGATCGCGGCCATCCAGCACACCAGCACCACCAGCGGAATCGCGGCGGCGCGCAGGATGCCGTCACGCCGAAAGCGCAGTAGCGGCAACAGCAGCATTGCGACCGGCAGATACAGCAGCATGGTCGGCCGCGTTGCCGCCGCCAGCCCGCCTGTGGCGGCGCCCGCCATCACGGTCCACCACGGTCCCGCCAGCGCGAATCGCACGAACAGGTAAACGGACAAGGTGACCAGGGGGAAAAACAGGTTCTCGCTGAGCAGCGTGACCGTGTAGTAGCGGACGAAATCCATCTGCTGCAGCGCGAGCAGCCACAGCACCGCCACGAGGGCGGCGCGCTCGTTGGTCAACCGCCGCGCGATCCCATAAACCAGCACGGTGGCGAGGGCGAGACCAAGGAAGTTGATCAGGATGACGCCGGCGAGCGAATCGCCGGTGAGCCAATGCACACCGGCGACGAAGTAACCGTAACCGGGATATTCGTAGTACGGCAGGCCCTTGCCCGGCAGCGTGCCACGAGGGCTCAGCCACCCATTGAACAGGATGTCGCGGGCATTCATCTCGAACGCCAGCCAATCATCGCCGCCGGTCAGCGTGAAGACGCGATCGACGAGGTGCCGTGATTTCCACAGCCCCTGCACGCACAAGCCGATGATTACCACGGGCATGACGCAGGCCCCGGCAGCATCAATCCAGTTGAGAGCGCGAACCCGGCGGACTTTCGCGGCGAGCGACGGCCGTATGCCGGCGATCACCAGCGCCGCTGCGAGCAGGTGCACGCCCCACGCAACCACGGCCAGCCAGCGCGCCGCCGATCGCCGCCACGGTGACACGCCGATCGGCGTGACTTCGCCGATCGCCCACGCGCGCGGAGCGCCGTTGGCATCGAGCGGCTGGACGTGCACCGCCCCCTCGATCACCTTTGGCTTGCGATACTGGACGCCGATCAGGTGATCGCCCCGCTCGATCGCGATCGGATTCGTCGACGCCACGACGCCATCGACGGAGACCTGGACCTCGCCGCGCGCGTCGTGACGGATGCTGAGCGGCTCGCTCGCGTCAAGGTGCCCCCGCCACTCGACCGAAAATGCTTCGGTCGCCTCGCGGCGCAGGCCGAAATTGAACCCGTGCTCGTTGAAGAAGTGGACCGGGAACTCGGTGTCGACGAACGACACCTGCCGATCGATGCGGGTCGAGTTGGGAAACGAAAAGTCCACCGACCGGCGCACCGGAGGCTGCAGTTGATCGTTGGCGTAATAGGCCGCGAGCCAGCCCGAGTGCGGCACGACCAACGCCATCGCAAACTTGATCGCGACGGCCACGCCCAGCGCGCGAATCAGCGCCGGCCGGACCGGCACCACGACCTCGCGGGTCCAGGCCCAGCACACCAGCAATGCGATTAGGAGAAACGTGCCGGTCTGTCCGAGCGGCACGCCCGACAGGGTGACGTCGGGGTGTCCGGGCGCAATCAGGTAGAGCGCCGCCGCGAAAACCAACACCCGCATCAGACGGCAATTATACCGGGAAGGTCTGCGTGAGCATGGCGTCTTGCAGCCAGACAATCCAGCGCGCCATCCACTTCGTGAGCGGCACGTTGGACTGGCGCGGCTCGACGCGGGCGTTATTCAAGGGATTGCTATCGAACAGCCACACCCGATCGGGATCCAGTCGCGCCTCGAGCGCCGGCGCGGCGCTCTCGAACTCGACTCGATCGCGGCGGCCGTCCCATCGCGTATCGATCGACCGGCCATCGGCGAACGACACGCGCAGGAGCAGCGGGAACGGCACGGCGCCATTCGCTGCGAGCGACACCTGGGTGCGAAAACACGGGCGCGCGCACGAGGCGGCGCTCGATGACATGCCGGCGACCGCATGATCGATTGACGTTGCGCTCGACGCTGCGGCAAACACCGCCGAGAGATCGCGGCCGGCGGCGTCGCTGATGGCGGCCACGGGATCCGGGTTGGCGCCAGACGCGGCGGCGCGGAGCGCCCCCTGCAGCGTCGGCCAGCCGAGCTCACGCTCGAGCGACGCGAACGCCAGCGCGAGCGGATCGGAAACGGCGCGCCAGCGGCTAAGCGGCAGCGATCGAAACGACCACGGCACGTGGCACCCGAAGAAGCAGACCGAGTCATAGCGGTAACCGTTTGCGAAGAACCTGTGGTCGAACAGCCGCTCGACGATTCGCGACTGCAGATACTCGGCAGCGCCGTCCTTCCAGGCGTCGTTGCCGGCGACGCGCTCGAGCCAGGCGCGGGCGATCTGTTCGGCGACCCGGGACTCGACCTGCATCTGCCCGGGCGAATCGGCCCAGCCGGCATCGCGGATGGCGAGACGATCGAAGGGCGGAGGCCCAAGCCACTCCCGGTAACTGACGAAGGAGAGTCGCACCGCCGCATCCATCCGATCGCGAATGGCATCGCTGCGCGCGGACAGTTCGATTCCTGGGATTGGCGGCGCTTGCGCGCTGAGAAACATCGGCGTCGCCGATCCGATGGCGAGTGCCACCGCCAGGCTCAAGGGCGCCAGGGCCCGTCGACGCATGCGGTAGTATACCTGCCGGTGTTCGACCCGCCGCCCGGCGTCACGCGACGCGCGTTCCTGAAAGCCGCCGTGGCTGGCGTCGCGCTCCCCTCTTCGCTCGTCGCGCAAACCAGCGGACGCGAACTTCTCTACAACGGCATCGTCCTGCCGTCGCCCTGGCCGCCGCAACGCGTGCCGCCAACGTTCACGCCGGAGCGGCCGCCGTACCTGGTGTCGCCGCCGCCGGTGATCAACATCGATACGGGGCGCCAGCTGTTCGTCGACGACTTTCTGATCGAGGAGTCGTCTCTGTATCGGACGTTCCATCGCGCCTCGTATCACCCGTCGAGTCCGGTGCTGACCCCGGAACATCCGTGGGAGACGCGCGATCCGCACGCGATCAATACGAAGATCCAGCCGAGCCAGTCGGCGATGGTGTTCAGCGACGGCGTCTTCTTCGATCCGGACGATCGACTCTTCAAGATGTTCTACATGGCCGGCTACCAGCAGGCGACCGCGCTGGCGACGTCGCGCGACGGCGTGTCGTGGCAGAAGCCGATGCTGCCGGTCGTCCCCGGCACGAACATCGTCTGGCCCTCCGGCCGTGATTCGAACACCGTCTGGCTCGATCACGAGGCGGTGACTCGCGAATCACGCTACAAGATGGCGTCGTACGTGTTCAGCGACGGCTCGTTGCGGCTGAGTGAATCGGCGGATGGCATCCGCTGGCGCAACGCCGGCCAGACCGGCCCCTGCGGCGATCGCAGCACCTTCTTCCGCAATCCGTTCCGCAAGGTGTGGACGTTCAGCTTGCGCGCGGATGATCCGTCCGGGGTCAAACGCTATCGACGCTACGTGGAATCCCGGGACTTCGCGGCGACGCGGTGGTCTCCGCAACAGCCGGTGTCGTGGATTGGCGCCGACGCCGCCGATCGCGTGCGCAGCGATCTCAAGACACCGCCGGAGTTATACAACCTCGACGCGGTCGCGTATGAGAGCGTGATGCTCGGCCTGTTCACGATTTTCCGGGGCGAGGACCGCACCCGTGAAAAACCCAACGACATCTGCGTCGGCTTCAGCCGCGACGGGTTTCATTGGGACCGCTCCTCACGCGATGCCTTCATCGTTGTTTCGGAACGGCAGGGCGATTGGAACTGGGCCAACGTGCAGTCGGCCGGCGGTTGCTGCCTGATCGTCGGCGA
Organism: Acidimicrobiia bacterium; assembly: GCA_043779345.1. Lineage (GTDB taxonomy): Bacteria > Acidobacteriota > Vicinamibacteria > Vicinamibacterales > UBA2999 > 12-FULL-67-14b. The sequence goes on from JAYWEJ010000176.1 coordinate 4,594, forward strand.
CCGGCTGTATTTCTACGTCAGCGGCCGCCAGGGCATTCCGGGCACCGATCTGCCGGGGCAATGCAGCACCGGCCTGGCGACGCTGCGGCGAGACGGCTTCGCGTCGGTGAGCGACGAGTGGCCGGCCGGCGTGCCGCGCGAGATTCGCGGCGATCGATCGAGCCTGGTCACTCGCCCTGTGAAGTTCCGCGGCGGCCATCTCTTTGTGAACGCCGAAGCGTCGGGCGACGTCCGGGTCGAGATTCTCGACGCTTCTGGAAAAGTCATTGCCCCGTACTCGGCGGCGCAATGCGAGCCGGTGCGAGGCGATGCCACGAAACATCGCGTGCGATGGCAAGGCGCGTCAACCATCGGCGACCTGGCGGGACAGACCGTGCGGTTCCGCTTTGTCCTTACCCGCTCGCGGTTGTATGCGTTCTGGGTGGCGGATGCGGAGACGGGCCGCAGCCGCGGCTATACCGCAGCCGGCGGTCCGGATTACCCGAGAGGCGTTGACGCCGACTAGCTCTCGCGAACGCCGGCGAGCTCGCGATACAACTTCACTTCCGACGCGCCAAACGTCAAGCGGATGACCAGGCGCGCCGCGATATAGGCCTGCGCAATCGCAATGCCCCGCCACCCGGCGACGCGCAGGCCGCCATTGACGTCGACGTAGCCATAGACCGCGAGCAGCGCGACGAACAACAGGCCGGTGAGCAGGTACAACGCCACGGCCGATCCGGGGTGGCGGCGGACAAACCGCGCACCCTGGCGAAGCCCATCGATCGCGGACGATGCGGGGCCCATGACGATGGCCACGCGCGCGTAGTCGGCGACCAGGCTGATCATCACCAGGACGGCTCCAAAGATCAGGTACAAGACGCTTCGCATGATGAAGGCGGTGCGTTCCGTCGCCGCCGACGCTTCAAGACTTCTGGCGACCACGTTGAACAATAGCGGGTGAATCGTCAGGTACAACAACAAGACGACGACGCCGGCGAGCGCGCTGATGGTGAAAAAGCGCAGGAACGTATTGGCGCCGGCCCTGAAGAACCCAAACCGCGATGAGCCGTGCGCGAAGCGCTCGAGCGCGGCGCCCCACAGGAACGACCACACCACGATCGCCAGGAGATAGGGGCCGAGCAACACCAGCGGGCGGCGCGTGCCGTCGAACAGCGCGCTGAGGTTGCTGAGCGGCGCGGCAAAACCAATGATCGACGGCGTAAAGGTGGCGACCAGGCCGTCGGCATGCTCGCGGAACTCGAGCCACCACTCGGGATCGATCTCGCCGGCATCCAGCGAGATTGGCTGCTGGTTGGCGAGCGACGCCTGCAGTTCGCGCGCCACCGGCAGCGCAAACGGCGCCGCCGCCAGCATCATGGCGAGCACCGCCGCCACGACCAGCAACGGCGCCCGCAGCACCTGGCCGAGGCCGGCGGCGAGCGCGAGGATGCAGCGGATCATCGAGTCGGATTCTTCATATCAAAGCCGTGCATGCGAGCATCGCATCCTGAAGCCATGACATCCAGTTGAACGCCAGTCGAAGCCCGATGTCATCCGCGGGCGCCTCGATCGTTCGCGTATTGTTCGTCCGATCCGCGTCCAGCATCAAGAAGGCATCGGGATCGACCGATGCCAGCCGTGCCGGCGCGACGCTGTCGTAGCGCAGCACGGTCTCTTGATCGCGGCCGTCGACGCGATCGCGAATCTCGGAGCCATCCGCGAAGCGGACCAGCACCGGCAAGGAGTGGGCCGGACCGTCACCACGCCTCTCCACCCTGACGGTGGTCTCGAATCGCCCGCTGGCCGACGCCGCGCTCGAGAACGCCACGACCGCGTAGTCAACGCGAACCTTACGATCGAACGTCGAGAACAGCCATTCCAGCTCTCGCCCTGTCTGCTCGGTGAGCAGCGCGTGCAGCCGCGGCGGCGTGATGTCGCCACCACTGCGCAAAGCCGCGAGCGCCTGTTGCAGCGCCGGCCACCCGAGGTAACGCTCGAGAGTCGCCAGGAATCGCAGCCACGCATCGACTGCTGGATCGAGCGTGTCCGCCGGACCAAAGTAGCGGAGCCGCGGGCGCACTTCGGAGCCGCGCGGCGTCAGCGACACCTGCCGCACCGGGTACGGAATGGCGCCGTTGAAGAAACGCTCGACGTGAACGTGTCCGCCAGGCAGCGTTTGATGGATGGCCATCGCGGCGCTGTACTCGGCGAGCGCCGTTCGAAACGCATCGGGCGCGCCCTCGCCGATCCAGATCTGCCCCGCGAACTCCCGCAGGATGGCGTGCTCGAGTGAGGCGCCGCGAGCGAGCTCGAGCCATCGCGGCCGGACCTGCGCCTCGGACACCCTCAGAATCCTGGGCGCCGGCGGGAACCACTCCGCGAGCAGGTGCGCGCCGTCCGTCACGGTGCGGTTGATGCGCGTGATTCGGGGGAGGGAAAGGCCTGGCAGGTCGATGACGACGTCAATCACCGGCGGCTGGGCGACGGCACTGAGAGCGCACGCCGCAAGCGCGACGATCGAGCACGCCATTCGGATTCGCCGCACGCGCATGTATAGTACACCAGCGGGTGTACCTCTCTCGATACGGCCTCACACGACGCTCATTCATCAAGAGCGCGGCGCTTGGTTCGCTCGCCTGGCCCGTCGTCGCCGGCGCGCAGCAGGCGCCGCCGCTCCGGGAAACGCTCTATAACGGCATCACGCTCGGCCGTCCGTGGCCGCCGCGGCATCGCTATCCGAACGACGGCATCACGCCGGCGCCGTTCACCGTCGATCCACCCGCGGTCGTGCCGATCGATGTCGGGCGCCAGTTGTTCGTCGACGACTTCCTGATCGAATCGACGAACCTGCAACGCACCTGGCACGCCGCCACCTATCACCCCGCGAATCCCATCCTGAAACCGGAGCGGCCATGGGAGCTCAGGGACGATTCGGCCGAGCGGACACGCACACTGCCGAATCCGGCCGCGATGGTGTTCAGCGACGGCGTCTTCTTCGATCCGAAGGATCGGCTGTTCAAGATGTGGTACATGGGCGGCTACGCGATGCACACGTGCCTGGCCACGTCCACGGACGGCATCCACTGGGAGCGGCCAGAGTTCGACGTCGTGCCGCGCACGAACATCGTCAGCAAGGCGAGCCGCGATTCGAGCACGGTGTGGCTTGATCTTCACGAGCCGGATCCGCGCCGCCGCTACAAGATGTCGTTCTTCTACGATCGCCGCCTCGAGCTCTACGTCTCGCCCGATGGCGTGCACTGGCAGGGCATCGGCCACACCGGGCCCACCGACGATCGCACGACATTCTTCTTCAACCCGTTCAGGAACGTGTGGTGTTTCAGCCTGCGCGCGAATCAGTTCCTGGGATCGGTCAGCGGGCGCTACCGCAAGTATTGGGAGTCCGCCGCGTTCGCGCCGGCGCCCGACTGGAACGGCCGCGCGCCGGTCGCCTGGGTCAAGGCGGATTCGCGCGACTTCTCGCGGCCTGGAATGACCACGCAGCCCGAGCTCTACAATCTTGACTGCGTCGCGTACGAGAGCGTGATGCTCGGCCTGTTTTCGATCTGGCGCGGCGAAGCAGGCGATCGCGAAAAGATCAACGAGGTCACGCTCGGCTTCAGCCGCGACGGATTCCACTGGGATCGGCCGAACCGGCAGTCGTTCCTCCCGGTGTCGGACACGCCCGGCAGCTGGAACTGGGCGAATGTGCAGTCAGCCGGAGGCGGATGCCTGATCGTCGGCGATCAGCTGTACTTCTATGTGAGCGGACGCCAGGGGCGGCCCGGCAGCAATTCACCGGGCGTGTGCTCGACGGGTCTCGCCACGCTCCGCCGCGATGGATTCGCGTCGATGGACTTCACGCCGGATCGCGCGCGCGTGATGCGAACACCCAACGACGCCGGCACGCTGACGACGCGCGTGATCACGTTCACGGGCGGCCACCTGTTCGTGAACGCGGATGTGCGCAACGGGCAGCTACGCGCTGAAGTGCTCGACGAGTCTGGCAATGTCATCGCTCCGTTCACGCGCGACGCCTGTGTGCCGATCGCCGCGGACGGCACGAAACAGCCGATCACGTGGCGCAACGTGCCGTCGCTCGCCGCCGTCAAGAACCGCAGGGTCCGCCTGCGTTTCTCGATGACCTACGGCCAGATTTTTTCTTTCTGGGTCAGCGCCGGCACGGCGGGCCATAGCGGCGGCTACCCTGCCGCCGGCGGCCCCGGCTTCGCCGGCCCGATCGATCGCGGAGCGTCGTAGGTGCGAGAAGCCCTGGCGCGGGTGCTCGACGCACGCAGTACGGTCGCCGTCGCTTCCCTCATCACCCTCGCGTTAGGACTGTTTTTCACGTTCGTCTGGGCCCCGCACCCGTGGGGCTGGCAGGGCATCGACCAGTATCACGAGCTCGCCAAAGCGCTGGCCCGCGGCGAGCCGTTCGGCACCACCGACGTGCCGTGGGGCTACGCGTATTACGCCGCCTTTTTCTATTCGCTGTTTGGCGATCGCGTGTGGGTGCCGGTGCTGGCGCAGGTCGTGATCAATACCGCCGCGCCCGTGCTGCTCTATCACCTGGCGCGGCCGCTCGCCGGGGCGCGGACCGCGACGCTCTCGGCGCTGATCCTCGGCGTGTTTTCCTTCAACACCGTCTACGCATCGACGCAGGCGTCGGATGCGGTCTGCACGGTGCTGTTCCTGTGCTCGCTGGTCCTGCTCGCGAGGGGCGTGCGGCAGCGCAGCATGCTCGACATGGCGATGGGCGGCTTGCTGTCAGGGCTGGTGCCGCAGTTTCGCCCGAACATGATCCTGCTGCCGGCCATCTTCGCCGCGGGCTACGTGCTGATCGGGCGGACGCGCGGGCACCTCGCGCGCGCGATGATCTTCACCGCCGCGGTGACGCTGGCGCTGACGCCGTGGATCGTCCGCAACTACCGGCTGACGAATACCTTCATGCCGACCAGCACGCATGGCGGCATTCAGCTGTGGTACGGCACGCTCCAGGTCGGGCCCTATCTCGAAAGCCGCGCCCACAACCCGCGCTCGATCTTCGACTCGCCGCCGCTGCCGTACACGAGCCTCGCCGAATCGCCGATCGTCGTCACCGCGATCGCCGCGGAGTGCGCTCCGCCGGGTGAAGTGCCGGCAGTGGTTTACTGGACCGATCGCCATCGCGAGCCGCAGCGTCTCACGCCAACTTCGCACGAGGGGCGGCGCCTCGCCTTTGCGATTCCAGCGCAGCCCGCGCCAACGGCTGTCTACTATTTCGTCGAAGCCAGGCGCGGAGCGGGAACGGTCTCGACGCCTCCGGACGGCGTCTCGCATCCGCTGGTGGTGCTGGTCGACGATCGGCATCTCGAAGATCTCGACCGGCACCAGGACACGCTCGACATTTTCGACGTCATCCGCATCGCCCGTCACGCCGCCTGGCAGGAGCCCGCGGATCGCGGCGAGGACATCGATACCAACGGCATCGTCGACGGCGCGGATCTGCAGGCGGCGGCGACGCTGCTGCTTCCGGAAGCGGATGCGCGCGGGCGAGAAGTCGACTTCTCTACTGGCGCGACGGACGCCACGGTGCGGCTGGGCGATGGATCGCACATCACGATTCCCCGGGAATGGCGCGGCCGCCACACCGACTTGAGAGTGGCAGGCAGCCTCGCCGGCGCTTTGGCGTCACGCGCGATCGTCAGGTCGTCGCTCGACCCGGCGGGGCGCCGCGCCGACAGCTGCGCGCCCGTCCACGACGTCACCGCGAATGCCGTGTTTTACCGGGCCGAGCTCCACATGATGCGGCGCTACATGGCCCTGGCGATGGACAACATCGGCCGCGACCCGCTCGCCTTTGCCGCCGCAGCCGCCTATCGGATGGCGCGGCTCTTCGTCATTCGCGGCTCCGACGACGTCCACACGGCGCAGCAATTTACCGGAGACCGGCTCGCGTATACCGCGGGCACGATCCTGTCCGCCGGCTATTTCCTGCTCTTTGCGGCCGGCGCAATCATCGCGATCAGGCGGCGCTCCGCCGTCGTCTTTCTGATCGTGCCGATCGTCTACGTGCCTTTGACGATCTGTTTCGTGCTGACGAACATGCGCTACACCATCACGATGCAGCCGCTGATGTTCGTGTTCGTGGCGGTGGCGTTGGGTGCCGCGTTGAGGCTGGACTCGCCCGGGGCGAGCGGTGACGCGGCGTCGAGGCGGGAGATCTAGGAGCGAAGCAGACTGCCGACGATGCGGAGCGAGCCGCGCGCCGCAATCGTGAAGAGCAACAACAGCAGCGCGTAGTAGACGAAGATCAACCTGGGATCGTTGAAGTAGCCATACAGCAGCGCCACGCCCGAGACGCCGAGGGCGACGCCCTTGAGCACCGTCACCGCGTCCTTCAGGCCGAAGTAGTGCCACTCGCCGCGATAAACGCCGGCGAGGAAAAACGCGATCAGCTGGATGCTGATCACGATCGGTAGCGAGCCGTAAAACCGGTCGGCATTCGCCGCGTAGACCTCGACGTCGTATCGCCAGCGGTTCGCCAGGTAGTATGCGGATGCGATCAGGATGAAGTCCATGATCACTTCGATGACCCGGCGCTTGTGCATGAACTCGTTCACGAGCGGCGTCAGCCGGCTCTCGCGCGCCGCCGGCGCGGTGTCGGAATAGACGCGCACCCGGGCGAGATACACCGCGAACAATCCCATCAGCGTCAGGAACAACCCGCCGACGATCAACGACCAGCCCTCCGTCGTGTTGCGGACGATCAGCCCGATCGCGCCGCCGACGGCAGCCAGGCCCCACAGCAGGAACACCGCCGATCGTTCCGACAACCCGATCGCCACCAGCCGGTGCGACGAATGATCGCGGCCGCCGACGGCAGGCGAGCGTCCTGAGAGGAGGCGCGCGACGGTGACGAGCGTGGTGTCGAAGATCGGAATCAGCAGCACGAACACCGGCGCCACCATCACCGTCAGCACATCGGTGCGGCTGCCGCGGACGCCTTCGGAACCGAGCGCCATCGCGGCGAGGCTGAAACCGAGTGTCAGGCTGCCGGCGTCGCCCATGAAGATCGAGGCCGGCGGGAAGTTGTAGACGAGAAAACCCGAGGCGGCGCCGGCGATCAGCGCCAGGAACGCGATCTCTTCACCGGCAATCTCGCGCGTCACGCCGGTCCACAGTCCGACAATCATCATCACGGCGACGACGATGGCGGTTCCGGAGCTGAGCCCGTCCATGTTGTCGAGCAGGTTGAAGGCGTTGGTCAGGCCGACCATCCACGCCATCGTCAGCATGCTGTCGAGCAACCGGGATTCAACCCAGTTGAGGCGCAGGTCGAAGGCGACCACCGCCGACGCCATGGCGAGCTGCACGACCAGCTTCGTCGACGGCTTCAACACCAGGATGTCGTCGACGAGGCCGGCGATGAAGATCACGATCGCGGCCGTGAGAAAGACCGCGACTTCCCCGGCGATGCCCATGATGAAGCACCCGGCGAAGATGGCCAGGCCGATGGCGATGCCGCCGAGCATCGGGATCGACGTGCGGTGCCAGCGATCGTCGCGCGGATGCGCCACGAGGTCGAGCGTGAAGGCCAGCCGCCTGCACATCGGCACCAGCGCGATCGCGAGCACGAATGCGATCGCGAATGGCTGGACAATGGCGCCCATCATCGGGTCGCTGCCTGCAGGATCTGGGGGAGGATCTGCGTCTCGAGAAAAGCCGCAAGCGTCTCGGCCTTCACGACATTCGAATTGCCGATGGCGTGCCCGCCGGCGGCGGGCATCTGCGACGGGCGGTAGTGAAAAAACGCGCGCGTCACGCTGATCGCCGGCGTGCCCCGGCCCAGCACCTCCAGCAACGCGTCATCGTCGGCGACGCGGCCGCCATCGACGAATCGATCGGACACCTCACAGACCCAGGGCGCCATGTTGATGAAGAACACGATGCGATACCTGCCGCTCTTATGCAGCGCCTGCAAGGCCTCGACGGCGCGAAACCAGGAGGCGTATTCCGGATCGCGATCGCGAAGCTGCCTGGCCAGCGACGAACTGCCGACCGGGCTCAGCGCCCGTCCGGGGCACACAAACGACTCGATGTTCGGCTCGTCGATGCGATCGAGCGGCGTCAGACGCTGCACGTCCTCGCCTTCGCCGCCGACGCGCCGCAGCAGTTCTTCTTCGCTGGCGAGGTGTTCGAGACGCAGCTGATCTTCCTTCGACGTGAGCAGCCTGAATCGCGCGGTCAGAAACGCGCGCTTGTAGAACTCGAACGAGTAGAGATTCTTCTGCGCCGACCGCAGCAACGGCGTCATCGTCCGCGCCAGCCGCCCGCGGCTGGCCGGTGCGTTGTCGCCGCTGAAGTCGTTCGGGTAGAAACCGACGATGACGAGATCGGGATCGGCCCGGGGACCGATCTGTTCGAGATACGCCAGCTCCTGGCCGGTGTTGTAACCGGGCACGCCGAGGTTCCACACCTCCCAGGCCACATCCGGGCGCCATTTCTTCAGCCGCTGCTCGAGGAGATACGGGTAGGTGGTGTCGTCGAGCGTGCCGTGGCCGAAGGTCACCGAATCGCCGAGGACGATGATGCGAAACGTCTTTGCCGGCTTCTCGAGGGAATACTCCTGGCGGTCGCGAAAGCCGAGCGAGTTGATGCGGACGGGCACGCCCGCGAACCAGCCTTCATAACCCGGCGCCAGCCGCTGGCCGCGATTCGCATCGGTGAGAAAAATTCCAGGGCGGCCTTGCCGGTCATCCCATCGCCACCGTACCCACAGCTCGACGAGGATCAGACAGACACCGGCGCTGACGGCCATCGCCAAGGCGGCGAACAGCAGTTTCCGAATCCGGCTCATGCCCACCCGCGTAGCCAATACACGACCAGCGCCGCGTACTCATGCACGATGCCGCGGATCTGATCGAGGCTGGCGCCGCGGCTGTGCAGGTAGAACTGGCTCTCTGCCGGCGGCGTCGGCGTCACCGCGATGCCGGGCGCCACTTTGTGCCAGGTCCGCGTCGCTCGCAGCATGTGGTACGGCGAGCTGACGAGCAGCACGCGCGACCAGCCGCGCGCCTGCGCGATCTGGCTCGAGTTGCGGACGTTCTGATAGGTGTTGGCCGCCGCTTCTTCCAGCACGATCGCATCAGCCGGCACGCCCTCTCCAATCGCGATCGCCTTCATGGTTTCAGCTTCGCGGAGCGTGAAGACATAACCGGATGAGAAGACAATCGCGGGCGCATAGCCGGCGCGATACAACTCGACCGCCTTGCCGACGCGCTCCGGCACGCCAACGCCGGCGGTGCCCGATTCGCCGACGCCGCCGGCGAACACGACGATGGCATCGGCGGCGTGGGGCGGTGACGACAACCGCAGCGGCTCGGCGATCCACCAGGCCAGCGGCGTGTAGAAGGTCAGGAGCAGGGCGACGGCGATCGGCACGACGATCTGCAGCGCGCGGCGGCGGGCCAGGTTGTAGATGGAGCGGAGGCGCCCTTCCCAGCCGGCCGTGCTCGACGCTCTCTCATTCGACGCCCGGTCGATCAGCGCCGACATCGCGTCGAGGCGGCGCTCCCAGCTGTTCGACTGCGCGACCTCGATGCGGCGGGCCACGACCGGGGCCGGCGACTGCTCGATCGATGCGCGGATCGCGGCCACGTAGTCGTCGACAGTCGAGGCGACGCGAATGAGATCGCCGTGCTCGCTGTTGAAGCGCCGGATCTCGAACAGATCGGTCGCGACCACGGGAATGCCCATGATCAGGTACTCATTGAGCTTGGTCGGGTAGACGTTCGAGGTGTACTCGGTGATGCGATACGGCACCAGCCCGACATCGAAGTTCTTGACGTAACCGGGCAGCTCGCCGTGCGCGCGCTGGCCGAACAGGTGGATGTTCTTGACGCGCTGCAGCCGCGACACGTCGACCTGCCAGGGACCGACCATCGCGAAGGTCACGTCTGGCATCTTTTCGGCAACCGCAGCGAGCAGCTCCTGATCGACCCACTGGTGCAGGCCGCCGACGTAGCCCGCGATCGGGCGCGGCAGCTTCGCGATGTCATCGGGCGCCGGCGTCGCCGCATCGCGCACCGTCTCGAACGTCCCCATGTTGACCGCGAAGGGAAACAGGTGGACACGATCGCTGAACTGGGCCGCCCTCGCGCGCAATTTTTCTGAGGTCGTGAAGACGAGATCGGCGGACTTGAACAGCTCTTGTTCGCTGGGCGCGATCCGGCGCGCCTCAGGCGAGCTCGATGCCAGGTCGTCGATGCAGTAATAGATCGTCAGCGCCGGATCGAGCGAGCCAATGACGTCGCGCGCCAGGGGCGTCGGCAGGAACGTCCAGACGACCGGCCTCGCCGCGCCGACTGCGGTCATCCACCTGGTGATGCTGCGTTTCAACATCCAGCGATTGATGCGACGGGCCGGGTTGAAATACGGGAACGGCAACACCAGCGGCGACTGCACGAACAGGTTCGGCCGCTCCTCGCGGAAGCCGTTGGTGCCGCGGCGCCAGTTGCGCAGCCGCTGCTTGAGGCGCGGCAGGTCTGACCAGCGCACCGGCCTGACGCCGGTGTTCTCGACGAACAGGACGCGGTGGCCGCTCGCGGCCAGGCGCGACATGATCTCCTGGTGGCCCTGCCAGATGAAGTCCCAGTCGATGGACGACAGGCAGATGACGTCTCGTCCGTTGGCCACTAGCTTCGGGCGTCCATGAAAGAGCGGAACCACAACTCGAGCATCAGCAACACCCAGAGGTGATGTGCGTAGTCGTGAGCCTCGCGCTGATGATCGTCGAAAATGCGGCGGACGGCAGCAGGCTTGAACAACCCGCGCGCGTTAAAGCGCTCGCTGAGGATGTGATCGGCGAGATAGTCCTTCAGCTCGCCGCGAAACCAGCCGCCGATCGGGACCGCAAACCCCTGCTTGGGCCGATGCATGTTGCCGTGGGGCACAAGATCGGCGATCGCCTTCTTCAAGAGGTACTTGGACGTCCCCCCGCGCAGCTTCATGCCGCTGGGTAGTTTCGCCACGAACTCGGTCAGCCGCCAGTCTAAAAACGGCGAGCGGGACTCGAGCGAATGCGCCATCGTCGCGATGTCCATCTTGACCAGGAGGTCCGTAGGAAGGTACCACGCCACGTCGGCGGCGAGCATCGCGTCGACGCCGTCAAGATGATCCAGGTCCGCGAACACCTCGGCGAGACGGTCCTTCTGGGAACGTATCGCCGGATTCGCATACAGCGCCGCCTTCAGGTCGGGGGTGTAGACGGAGAGCCAGGCGCGATAACGATCGGGGCGCGGGCGACTGGCGCCCTTCATGAAGCGCGCCGCGCGCGACAGCGTCGAGCGCCGATCGCTGCTCGCCGGCAGTAGCGCCGTCACCGCGCGCTCGGCGAGGCCGCGCATTGGCGACGGCACCATTTGCCAGCGCTCTGCCATGCGGCCGCCATAATGCCAGCCGTAACCCGCAAACGCTTCGTCGCCGCCGTCGCCGTTCAACGCGACCGTGACGTGCTTCCTCGTCAACTCGGCAAGGTAGAAGCTCGGGATCGCCGATGAGTCCGCGTACGGCTCGCCGTAGTGTTTGGCCATCATCGGCAGGATTTCGATCGCCTTCGGGCGCACTTCGAATTCATGGTGCTCGCACCCGTAACGCTCGGCGACCTTCCTCGCATACGCCAGCTCGTTGAAGCGCGGGTCGTCGAAGCCGATCGAGAAGGTCTTGACCGGCGACGATTGCAGGCCCGCCATCAGCGCCACCACCGCGCTCGAATCCACGCCGCCGCTGAGGAAGGCGCCGAGCGGCACCTCGCTGATCAGCCGCTTGCGGACCGCCTCGGTCAAGAGACGCCGCACTTCACCCGCTGCTTCCTCTTCGCTGATGCGGACCTTCGGCGCGTATTCGAGCGACCAGTAGCGCTCGACGCGCGTGCCCGAGGCATCACGGACCAGGACATGCGCCGGCGGCAGCTTGCGGATCTGCTGGTAGATCGTCAGCGGCGCCGGCACCGACATGAACGACATGTACTCGTCGAGCGCCTCGAAGTCGATGTCGCGCTTGATCGCCGGATCGGCGAGCAGCGCCTGGAACTCGGAGCCAAACCACAACCGGCCGGCGGCTTCGGCGTAGAGCAGCGGCTTCTTGCCAAAACGATCGCGCGCGAGCACCAGCTTCTTGCGGCGGTCGTCCCACAGCGCAATCGCGAACATGCCGTCGAGCTCGCGGGCAAACTGCTCCCCCATCTCCTCGTAGAGGTGGACGATGATCTCGGTGTCGCTGCGCGTCGCAAAGCGATGTCCCTTGGCCTCGAGACGCTCGCGCAGTTCCTGGAAGTTGTAGATCTCGCCGTTCTGGACGGTCCAGATCGAGCCGTCCTCATTGCCGAGCGGCTGGTGGCCGCCGGCAATGTCGATGATGCTCAGGCGCCGGTTGCCGAGCACCGCGCGCGGCTCGGAGGCGGACGGCGCCGGCGGGATCGGCAACACGCCCTCATCGTCCGGGCCGCGATGGCGGATCGCCGTGCACATCGACTGCACCAGCGCCTTCGGGATGTCGCGGCCGTCGAAATCGACGATGCCGGCGATGCCGCACATCTAGCTGTTCCGCCTGTGGCCGATGTGCTTCACCAGTAGATCGGCGATGCGTTCCGCCGCGTGGCCGTCGCCGAACGGGCTCGCGCCCATCGCCATCGCCGCATACTCGGCCGGATCGTCGAGCAGGCGCGAGGCCATGCGCACGATGTCTTCGCCGCGGGTGCCGACCAGCCGCGCCACGCCGGCGTCGATCGCCTCCTGGCGCTCGGTGGTTTCACGCAGCACCAGCACCGGACGGCCGAACACCGGCGCCTCTTCCTGGACGCCGCCGGAATCGGTGAGGACGAAGTTGCTCGCCTCCATCGTGCGCAGGAACGTCACGTAGTCGAGCGGCTCGAGCAGCGACACCCGCTCGACGCTCGACAACTCGTCGAGCACGGTGTCTTTGACCGCCGGATTGCGATGGACTGGGATCACCACCAACACGTCCGGATGGCGCGCCGTAATCGTCCGCAACGCGCCGCACATGTCCTTGAGCGCGCCGCCAAAGCTCTCGCGGCGGTGCAGCGTGACAAGCAGCAGCCGCTTGCCCTTCACATCGACCGGCACCGGCGTCTTCGCAAAGGCCTCGCTTTTCGCAATCGCATGCAGGGCGTCGACGACGGTGTTGCCGGTCACGAAGACTTGCGATGCAGCAATGCCCTCGGCCAGCAGGTTCTTCCGCGCCAGCTCGGTCGGCGCGAAATGCAGCGCCGCGATCGCGCTCGTCAGCCGGCGATTGATCTCTTCCGGAAACGGGTTGTAGTTGTTGTGGCTGCGCAGGCCGGCCTCGACATGCGCGACCGGGATCTGCTGATAGAACGCCGCCAGGCTGGCGACGAACACCGTGGTGGTGTCGCCCTGCACGACCAGGACGTCGGGCCGGTCCGCCGCCAGCGTCTGCTGCATCGCCGGCAGGACGCGCGCGGTCAGCTCCTCGAGCGTCTGCCCTGGCCGCATCACCGACAGGTCGATGTCCGGCGTGATGGCGAAGACGTCGAGCGCCTGCTGCAGCAGCTCGCGGTGTTGCGATGTCGACACGACGCGGAGGGTGACCTCCGGCCTGGCGCGCAGCGCGCCGATCACCGGCGCGAGCTTGATGGCCTCCGGCCGCGTGCCGAACACGACCATCACTTTCATGCGGGGTGTCCCTTCAAGACGTCCTGATAGACCTCGAATGTTTTCTGTGCGGTGGCGGCCATCCCGAAGTTGGCGGCGACGTGGGCGCGCGCCGCGGCGCCCATGGCGTCGCGGCGCTCGGGCGAGGTCAGCAGCCCCTCGATCGCATCCGCAAAAGCCGTGCTGTCAACGGCGGCCACGAGCTCGCCGGTCACACCGGGGCTGACAATCCAGTCTGTCACGCCTTCGAGCCGCGTGATCACCGGCGGCACGGCGCTCGCCATCGCCTCCAGTAACACGTTCGGCAGGCCCTCGCGAGCCGTCGGCAGCGCGAAGACGTCGGCGGCGCGGTAGTACTGCTCGATGCGATCGGCCGTTTCGACGAACACCACACTATCGCCGAGGCCGCGTTTGTCCACTTTGCTTCTGATGCGATCGGCAAGGCCCGCGTCGATCTCGTAGTAGGCACCCTTGGTGGCGCCGACCAGGACCAGCGTCGAGCGGATGCCGCGGTCGTGCAGCGCCAGCCAGGCGTCGCACAGGACGTCGGGATTCTTCTCGGGTGAAAAGAAGCCGACGAACAACACCACCGGCTCGCCCGTCGGTATCCCGAGCTGACGCTGGAACTCGGCGCGGACGTCAACCGACGCCGGCTTGAACCGATCGAGATCGACGCCGTTGGGGATGAATACGAATCGTTGACGATCGAGGCCGGCGGCGTCGAATCCATCGGCAAAGCGCGGCGTCACGCCGATGAACCGATCCGCCTGGCGATAGGCGGCCCACATCGCGGCGCCCTTCGCTCGAACCGATGCCGGATCGTCATGACCGACCGACGTGAGCTTGATCACGATCCGCTTGTTCAGCACCTTCGCGAGCGCGGTCACGAGCACGCTCTTCTGCGAGAAGCCGTGCAGGTGCACGATGCCGACGCCGGAGGCGAGCTCGAGGAACGACGATGCCATGCGCTCGATGGCGATCGCTTTCGAGATGCGGCTGTCGGGATTGACCGCGATCCGCCGCACGCGAACGTCATCGACGATTGAATTCCACGGCAGCGCCGGATCGGTCGAAGTGGTCAGCACGGTGAACTGCGCGCGATCGCGCAACGCGCGGATCAGGTTGCGGCATTGCAGGCTGGCGCCGCTCGTTTCAGGCGCGTAGGCGCCGGTCACCATCAGGACGCGCGGCACGCTCATCGCAGCAAGTCCCAGGTTACCGGCGTGCCCTTGCGGGCATCACGCCTCGTGACCCGCCCGAGCACCGCCTCGTAAAACGAGGGCGCGAGGCCGCCGCCGGGCCGCACCACCCTGATGTGCGACGCGGACAATGTCGTCCCGGCGGGAATGTCCGCGGCGATGTAGATCGAACGGCGCAGCGCCACCGACGCCCGCTCGCTGTCGGTCGGCCCGTAATTCACCTGGCCCAGTGCTTCCCACGCGCGCGCCGACTCGGCCACCAGCATCTTGAACTCGTGCGGCTCCATCGAGAACGTGCTGTCAACGCCGCCATCGGCGCGTTTCAGGGTCAGGTGCTTTTCGATGAACACCGCGCCCTCCGCGACCGCGGCCACGGCGACGCCGATGCCGGTGGTGTGATCGGACAACCCGACCTCGCAACCGAACGTTTCGCGCAGATGCGGAATGGTGCGGAGGTTGCTGTTCGCCGCCGGCGCGGGATAGGTGCTGGTGCACTTGAGCAGGACCAGGTCGCGGCAGCCGGCGGTGCGCGCGGCCGTCACGGCGGCCGTGATCTCCTCGAGCGTGGCCATGCCGGTCGACATGACAAGCGGCTTCCCCGTCGCCGCCGTCTTGCGAATCAGCGGCAGGTGGACGAGCTCGAACGACGCGATCTTGTACGCCGGGACGCCCAGCGTCTCGAGGAAGTCCACCGCGGTTTCGTCGAACGGCGAGCTGAAGCAGATCAGTCCGCGGCTCCGGGCATGGTCGACGATCGGCCGGTGCCATTCCCACGGGGTGTAGGCGGCGCGGTAGAGCTCGTGAAGGTTTCGTCCGGCCCACGGGCTTTTCGGATCCGCGATCACGAAGTCGCCATCCTGGACATCGAGCGTAATCGTGTCGGCCGTGTAGGTCTGCAGCTTGACGGCATCGGCGCCGGCGTCGGCAGCGGCATCGACAATCGCCAGCGCCCGTTCCAGCGACTGGTTGTGATTACCGGACATCTCGGCGACGACGAATGGACGCGTATCCACTCCGAGTCGCCGCTCGCCTATCTGCATGGCGTCATCTCTCTACTGAATCCGCGCGTAGGTAAGGGTGTCGGCATCGGTGCGTTCGAGGTCGAACCCGAGCGCCTGGAAAATTCTCTGCGACGCGGGATTGCCCGTCTTGACGCGACCGATGATGCGCCCGCGGTGCTCGCGCCGGAACTCGTCGAGCGCCGCGCCGAGCAGTTTGCGCCCCAGTTTGCGGCCACGAAACTCAGGTGCGATTGCGTAGTGCACTTCCCAGTCACCACCATGCTTCTGGAACCGAACCGGGCCGACCTCTGCGCCCTGGCTGGTCTCGATGATGAACTGGTGCGAGCCGTCGTCCGCGAGGACGCGTTGAAACCACTGATGGTGTTCGGCCGGCGTAATCGGACGGGGCGAGAACGAATCTTTGCGAGTGATCGGATCGTTGGCCCACCGCAGTAACCTCGCCTCGTCATCGGCAGTGGCGAGACGCGCCCGAAGAGGGGTCGACCCCGACGCGGTCAACACCGCCGACACCCGCGCTGCGCCCTTGCCGTCGACATACGAAGAGCATCGACGCGACCAGGCCTCGTCGAGCCCCGGGCCGACGATTCTCGCGATCGCGCCGGGCAGCGTCGTCAACGCAGCGTCAATGCCGCCAACCGAAATCGCGAGGCCGAGCTGGTCGAGCGCCGCCGCGATCGGCTCCTGGTTCACGCCCACGGCGGTGACGATCGACGGCAGGCCGAGGCAGAGGCGTTCCCAAGATGTCGAACCGGCGGCTCCAATCCCCAGGTCGGACGCCAGCATCAAGGGCGCCAGCGTCGGCGCATTGAGGTGGACCGTCGCGCGCGACGACGCCGTTGCAACCGCTTCGATCTCCGCACGATCCGGAATCGAAGAAGGCATGACGACATCGACTGCCACGTCCCCGGCGGTGTTTGCGAGTGTGGCGCGAAGCGCGCTCGCGGTCAGGCCGAAACGATCCGATCCGCCAAACGAGATCAGCACCCGGCGAATCGCGCCGGTGCGCGGCCGCGCCTCGCGTCGCAACTGCCGGTACTCCGGCTGAAGCAGTGCGTATTCGACGCCGAACAACGCCTGCGCACCGGTGGCATCAACTGGCGCGTCGGCCGTGGCAGGGAGATTCTGATCGAGCAGAACATCGCAATCGTGCGGCCGGCGCGGGTGGTCGTCGATCACCATGATCTGGCGAACATCGCGACGCATCGCCGATTCCCACCTGCGATCGAGCTGATAGTGATCGACAACCAGCCAGTCGGGACGCAGGCTCACGGCGCCAAGTACCGCCGACATCGTGGCCGCGCTCATGTCGGCAATGGGAAACTGTTCGAATCCGTTTCTGCCAATCTGATCGCGAAGATCACCCTCATCTGGCCGGCTCACGAAGACGCAGTCGGCGCCATCGTCACGAAGCGCCCGCGCTAGCGAGAGGCAGCGCATGACGTGCCCGTGGCCGACCGTCGACGAAGCATCCGCGCGAAACACCACCTGCACTAGCCGCGCTCCACGAATCCGTCAAAGAGGCGATCCCACAGCGGCACCTGTTGCTCGTAGCTGTTGGCGGCCGCGGTGTGACGCGCCGCGTCGAGCACGGCCGGCGGAGCGCCATCGCGAAGAACGCCGCCGGACCATTTGGCGAGGCCGGTCGCGTCCTCGACGTCCACGATCCAGCCGTTGTGCTCATTGCGGATCAGGTCCATCGCCTGCCCGACGCG
>JAYWEJ010000177.1:0-9662 GCA_043779345.1 Acidimicrobiia bacterium
CTGCAGCGCGCCGGTGAACGAGCCCTTCTCGTGGCCGAACAGCGTGCTCTCGATGAGCTCGCGCGGAATCGCGGCGACGTTGACGGCGATGAACGGCGCCTCGGGGTTGGCCGATTCGCGATGGAGCAGTCTCGCCAGCAATTCCTTGCCGGTGCCGCTCTCCCCGAGGATCAGCACCGTCGCCGACAGCTTGGCGACCTTGTGCACGGTCTCGAGCATGTCCTTGAGGCCGGTGCTCGGCCCGGTGATGAACTCGCGCCCGACGGCATCGCCGGCGGCGTCCTGCAGCGTCAGCACGTGGCGATGGAGGTCCTGGCGTTCGCCGGCGTGGCGGACCAGCTCGCGCAGCACGTCGGGATCGCCGTCCTTGGTGAGGAAGTGATACGCGCCGAGCTTGATCGCCGTCACCGCGCCGTCGACATCGGGCGCGACGGAGGTCATGATGATCTCGACCAGCGGAAAATTCTCGCGGACGATCTGCAGCAGATCGATGCCGCCGAGGCCGGGCTGCTTGACGTCGGCGACGAGGACGTCGACGTCCTCCTTGTCCATCAGCGCCAGCCCCGACTCGGCGGACGCCGCGCGGATGACGCGGTAATCGCGGCGCAGCGTCTGAGACAGCCGCTCGCGCGCGTCGTCCTGGGGGTCGATGACGAGAACGGTCTTGCGTCCGGCAGCCATCGGCGAAAGTATACGGGAATGGCACTATGGGTCGTCGCGGGATTGGCGTTGGTGGCGGCCCTGGCCGCGCTGCTCTACGCGCGCCACACCGCGCAGCGCCTCGCGCACCTCTCCGAGATGTATTGGCAGCTCAAGTTCGATCACGGTGAGCTGAAGGCGAAGGTGGAGCCTCCCAAACCGGCGGCCGCCGATCCCCAGGCAACTTTCGTCCCCTTGACTCAACTCAAGCGGTGAGCCACAGTGAGAGGTTGTGGCTAACGAGTACGACGTCGTCGTAATTGGCGCAGGCACGGGCGGATACGTGGCCGCGATTCGCGCTGCGCAGCTGGGCCTCACGGTCGCGGTTGTTGAGAAGCAGAAGACGCTCGGCGGCACCTGCCTCATCTGGGGCTGTATCCCCACCAAGGCACTCCTCGAACACGCGCACGCGCTGAAGGTCGCCCAGTCGGCGAAGGAATGGGGCCTGACCGGCATTGACGGCGCCGCCGTCTCGATCGACATGGCCGCCGTCCACGCGCGCAAGGACAAGATGATCGCGGGCCTCACCGGCGGCATCGAGATGCTGTTCAAGAAAAACAAGATCGACTGGATCAAGGGCGCCGCGCGCCTCGCCGGCGGACTGAACGTCGAGGTGACCCTGGCCGACGGCGGCAAACAGGCGCTCGCCGCGAAGAAGGAGATCATCGTCGCCACCGGCTCGACACCGCGCAGCGTGCCCGGCATCGACGTCGATCGCAAGAAGATCATTTTCAGCGACGAAGCGATTCACCTGCCGTCGGTGCCGAAGTCGATTGCGATCATGGGCAGCGGCGCCGTCGGCGTCGAGTTCGCGTCGATCTTCAAGAGCTACGGCAGCGACGTCACCGTGATCGAACTGCTGCCGCGGCTGGTGCCCGGCGAAGACGAAGCGGTGTCGGCCGAGCTCGAACGCGTCTTCAAAAAAAAGGGCATCAAGGTCCTCACCGGATCGAAGGTCACGGCGGCGAAGGCCGGGGCGAAGGGCGTCGACATCGAGGTGCAGGGCGCCGACCCTTCGACAGGCTCAGGGCAGGGTCAGAAAGCCCAGAAGCTCTCCTACGACCTGTTGCTGGTCGCGACCGG
This sequence comes from Acidimicrobiia bacterium, assembly GCA_043779345.1. Lineage (GTDB taxonomy): Bacteria > Acidobacteriota > Vicinamibacteria > Vicinamibacterales > UBA2999 > 12-FULL-67-14b. The sequence goes on from JAYWEJ010000177.1 coordinate 1,783, forward strand.
CCGCGGCCCGGTCACCGAAGGACTCGGCGCCGACCAGCTGGGCATCACGATGGAGCGCGGCTACGTGGTCGTCGATGCGATGTTCAAGACCAGCGTGCCCGGCATTTCCGCCATCGGCGACGTCATCACGATGGGCGGACCGCATTACCAGCTCGCGCACGTGTCGTCGATGGAAGGGATCATCCTCGCTGAGCGGATTGCCGGCCATGCCGTGCAGCCGATCAACTACGACCACGTGCCGCGCTGCACCTATACGGAACCGGAGATCGGCAGCGTCGGCTTGACGGAAGCGCAGGCGAAGGCGCAAGGTCATGAGGTGCGCGTCGGCAGCTTCCCGTTCCGCGCCCTGGCGCGCGCCCGCATGGCGGGCGAGGTTGACGGCTTCGTCAAGATCGTCGCGGAGAAGAAGTACGACGAGATCCTGGGCGTGCACATCATCGGCCCGCGCGCCACGGAGCTCGTCGCCGAAGCGGTAATGGCGCTGCGCATGGAAGTGACCGTCGAGGAGTTGAGCAAGACCATTCACGCGCACCCGACGATGTCGGAAGCTGTGGGTGAGGCCGCGCATGCTGCGCATGGAGCGGCCATTCACATGTAGGGCTTGCGGGCTTGCGGTCGACGGGCTTGCGGCCGTAAGCCCGTAGCCCGTGAGCCCGAGACTGCTGAAGGTTTTTATGTCTACTCCCGTAGTAATGCCTCAGATGGGCGAGTCGATCGCCGAGGGCACCATCGTCCGGTGGATCAAGAAGGTCGGCGATTCGGTCGATCGCGACGAGCCGCTCTTCGAGATCTCCACCGACAAGGTCGACGCCGAGATTCCGTCTCCCGCCGCCGGCGTGTTGATGGCGATCGCCGTGAAGGAAGGCGAGACGGTTCCCGTCAATAGCGTGGTCGCGACGATCGGCAGCGCGGGTGAGGCGAGTGAAGCGCGTGAGACGGGTGAAACGCGTGAAACGACCTCACCTTCCGCGAGGCCGGCTACCAGTGGAAATGGAGCCAAGCATTCCGCCCAGGCCGACGGGACGCCTGGTGCCACCGTGGCTGCTCCTGCGCCACCGTCGACGACGAACGCCTCACCCGCCTCACCCGCCTCACCCGCTTCACCCGCCTCACCCGCGAGCGACGATCGTCACAAGTCTTCACCGCTCGTTCGCAAGATCGCGAAGGAGCACAACGTCGACATCGCGCAGATCCAGGGATCGGGCATCGGCGGCCGGGTGACGAAGCAGGACATCCTCGGGTTCATCGAGAAGCCTTCTGATTCGCGGTCCTTCGACTCGCGGTCCGCTCGCCCTGCGAGCGAACCGCTCGCTCAGGACGGGCCTCACTCCGTTCGGCCCGGCGCCGGTGCCACGGTCACGCCAATGTCGGTGATGCGCAAGAAGATCGCCGAGCACATGGTGCTCAGCAAGCGGACCTCGGCGCACGTCTACTCGGTCTTCGAAGTGAACTATTCGAAGGTCGATCAGATTCGCAAGGCGAAGAAGGACGACTACGAGCGGTCCGGCGCGAAGCTGACCTACACCTCGTTCATCGCGAAGGTGATCGTCGATTGTCTGCGGCGCCACAAGACCATCAACGCGTCGATCGACGGCGACAACGTCGTCTACCACAACGAGATCAACCTGGGCATCGCCGTCGCGCTCGAGAACGGCCTGATCGTCCCCGTCGTCAAGGCGGCCGGCGAGAAGAACACGCTCGGCCTGTCGCGCGCGATCCAGGACGTCGCCGATCGCGCCCGCGCCAAGAAGCTCAATCCCGAAGAAGTGCACGGCGGCACCTTCACGATCACCAACCCCGGCAACTTCGGCGCGCAGTTCGGCCTGCCGATCATCAACCAGCCGCAGGTCGCGATTCTCGGCGTCGGCACCATCGAGAAGCGCGCCGTCGTGATCGACGACGCGATCGGCATCCGGACGATGGGTTATCTGACGCTGGCCTACGACCATCGCCTGGTCGACGGCGCGGTCGCCGATCAGTTCATGGCCGACGTGAAAAAGGGCATCGAAGACTTCGACCCATCGCAGGTGTAATGCGCTCTCTGCAGGTGCGGCGGCTCGGTCTCGTTCCATACGCGGACGGGCTGGAGCTGCAGCGCCGCCTGGTCGAGGATCGCAAGGCCGATCGCATTCCAGACACGCTGCTGCTCCTGCAGCATCCGCACGTGCTCACCATCGGCGTCAAGAAAGACGGGCGCTCGCACATCCTCGCCTCACCCGATCGATTGACGGCGCTCGGCGTCGACGTGTTCGAAACCGGACGCGGCGGCGACGTGACGTATCACGGACCCGGGCAGCTCGTCGCCTATCCCATCATCGATCTCGATCCCGATCGACGCGACGTGCATCGCTACGTGCGCGATCTCGAAGCGGTGATGATCGGCGTGTGCGCGGATTACGGCCTGGCCGCCGATCGCGTCAAGGGATTCAGCGGCACCTGGATTCGGAATAGCAGCGGTGAGGAAAAGATCGGCGCGATTGGCGTGCGCATCTCGCGCTGGGTGACGAGCCACGGTCTTGCGTTCAACGTCGCGACCGATGTCGATTTCTTCAACTTGATCGTGCCGTGCGGCATCGCCGACAAGGGCGTGACGTCGCTGGCGGCGAAGCTCGGCCGCGCCCCTGACATGCGCGAGGTGGAGGACCACTTCGTTGCTCACTTCTCCCGGGTATTCGACCACTCCGCTGAAGACATAACCCTAGCAGAATCAGCAACTTAGAAGATGGAATACGGGCCTGCCGGTCGGGGTTCTTTATCCCCAAGGAAGGTTCCATTTCATGCGCGATCAGAACGACAGCGCTCTCATCGAGCGCCTCCGCAATCGGGACGAGCACGCCCTCGCGGAGCTGGCGTCGCTGTACAGCCACAAGATTTTCCAGCTCGCGTTCCGCTACCTGCGCAACCACGAAGATGCCGAGGAGGTCGTGCAGGACGTGCTGCTCAAGGTGTTCCGCAAGATCGAGGCGTTTCGTGGCGACTCGGCGCTGTCGTCGTGGATCTTCCGCATCACCTTCAACACCGCGATGTCGCGGCTGCGCCGGACCAGGGCGATGCGCAACGCCGAGGTCACCGAGATCGAGATCGGCACCGCGGTCAACGATGACGCGCCGTCGGCGTACGATCCGGCCGACTGGTCGAACATGGCTGACGAGTCGATGCTGAAGACCGAGCTGCGCGAGCGCGTCGCCGCCGCGATCGTCGAGCTGCCGCCGATCTATCGTGAGCCCGTGATCCTGCGCGACCTGAAGGGGTTCTCGACGGAAGAAGCCAGCACGAGACTGCGTGTGAAGGAGCAGACGCTCAAGTCGCGTCTGCATCGCGGCAGGCTGTTGTTGCGCGGGCAGCTGGCCGATTTCGCCGACGGTCTGTCGATGCGGCCTACGTTCGCATAGTTGTTTCGAAGCGGACGCGATCTCGCGACGACAGTGCCGGTGGCACGAGCGCCGCGAGGCCGGTGGGCGACAGCGTCACCGGCATCATCGCCGACCGTCCCGGCGATCCTTCATCCCGCGTCACGGCCACGGTGGCGGCGTGCACGCGCGGCGTGCGCGTCAGCGCGGTGCGAACAATCCGCGTGGCCGCGCTGCCAAGCGCGTAGGGTCCCGGCGGCCACAATCGCGCGATCCGCGCATCGAGCCGGGCGAGCTGCGCCGCGGACAGCACGACGGTCGCGGTCCTGCCGGCGATCGACGCTTCATCCCACGGCACGATGATGTGGTGCGGCGGCCTTCCCAATACCGACAGCGAAATGTCCTGCGGCGCGGCGTTCGCCTCGAGCGCCACCATCGCGATCACCGCCGATCGCAGGGCTTCGGGAGCGGAGCCGAACAGCCGCATCCGCGAGATGCCGAGCTCGTTGACACCGCGCTCGATCAGGCTCGCTTGCGCTGCGCCGGCGCAGATGATGGGCGCGATCTGATTGAGGCCGGCGGCGTGCCTGATCAACGCAAGGCCCGGTTCATCCTTCCACTCGGTGACGGGACTGGCCGCGACATCCGCGACGAACACGACCGCGGCGCCGACCACGGCCGCAACGTCGGCGGTGCCGGCCATGACGGTGTGATAGCCGTCAACGGGCGCTGACTGCGCGACGTCGAGGGCTTTTCCGGCAGCGACATTGGCGAGATCGTCCACGATCACGATGCGGCCGACGACATCGATCGCCGCGAGCTGGCGCGCCAGCGCACCGCCGATATCGCCCGCGCCAAGGATGACCGCCGTGCTCACGGGCACTATTCTATAGGCATGTCCCGAGTCGCACTCGTCACAGGCGGTACGCGCGGCATTGGCTACGCAACGGCTGAAGCGCTGATCAAAGCCGGGAACAAGGTGGCGATCACCGGAACGACCTCCGACGGCGCCGCGAAGGCGGAGCATGCGCTCGCGGCTGGCGGCAGCGTCGTCGGGATCGTGTGCGATGTGCGCGATCCGGCGTCGATGCAGCGGGCGGTGGAGACGGTGGTGGCGAGATTCGGCGGCCTCGACGTCCTCGTCAACAGCGCCGGCATCGGCGTCGGCGTGCCGATCGCAGAGATGCCGCACCACGAGTGGGATCGCATCATCGGCACCAATCTCACCGGCGTCTTCAACAGTTGCAAGGCGGCGATTCCTCACCTGCGCGCGCGTGGCGGCGGCTGGATCGTCAACATCTCGAGCCTGGCTTCGACCAACCCATTTCCGGGCGGCGCGGCCTACTGCGCGTCGAAGGCGGGACTCAACGCCTTCGGCGACGCGCTGATGCAGGAGCTGCGCCACGACGACATTCGCGTGACGACGGTGTTGCCGGGATCGGTGGCCACGGGATTCTCGGGACGCCAGCCTGGCACCGGAGCGGATTGGAAGCTGCTGCCCGAAGACGTTGCGCACGCGATCGTCGATCTGCTCAATCACCCGGCGCGCAGCCTGCCGAGCCGTATTGAAATCAGGCCGTCACGCCCAAAAAAATAGGTTCTACGATCGCAGTGCGGCGGCGAGGACCGCGGCCGATTGGGCGCTGCTGACCTCGTCGTTGGGGCGGCCGCCGATGGTTTTCAGCACGATCTTCAGGGCATTGATGTCGAGAATCTCGTCCCCGCCGATCGCCGAGATCAATGACAGCCGCGCCTTGCCTTTTGCGGTCAACATCGCCGACGCCTGCGTGATATTGCCGTGCACGATGCCGAGGGCATGTAACTCCGCGACGCCGTCGGCGAGCTCACTGACGATTTCAGCGGCGCGTTTGGGATGGCAGGGCTCGCCGTGGAACAACTCCTTGAGCGACCGGCCATGGACGAACTCCGTGGCCGCAAGCGATCGCCCGGCGTATTCGACGAGGGCGAAAATGGTGATGAGCGATGGATGAAAAATGCCGACGACGCGTGAGTCGAGGTGGTTGACGTCGACGAGCAAGACCGTTTGCGCGGTGTCGTTATCGCGGGCCTTGATGCCGGCCGGCGTCGTTTCAATCGGGACGAAGCGATTGGCGATCACGTCAGCTGATGGTGAAAAGCCACTTCGGCAGATCGACGTTGCCGCCGGTCACCATGGCGGCGACGCGCTGGCCTGGCGCCGAAGCCTTGCCGGCCATGATCGCCGCGACCGCCGCGGCGCCGGCGCCTTCGACGATCAGCCGCTCTTCGGTGGCCAGTCCCTTCATCGCGCGGGCGAGCTCCTCTTCGCTCACCGTCACGACGTAGTCCACGACCTGTTTCACCAGCGCGAACGTCATCGAGCCCGGCTCCAGGTTGCCGACCAGGCCATCCGCGAGCGACGGCCTGGGCGTGATCTCGGTGATGCGGCCGGCTTCGAGGCTCAGCGTGAACGGCGACGAGGCTTCGACTTCGACGCCGACGATCGTCACCTTCGGCGCCGCCGCCTTGATCGCGAGGCCCATTCCGCTGGCCAGGCCGCCGCCGCCGAGCGGAATCACGACGACGTCGAGATCGGTCAGCGCTTCGACGATTTCGAGCCCGATCGTGCCGGCGCCGGCGATCACATCAGGGTGGTTATAAGGCGAGATGTAGACACCGCCTTCGGCCTCGGCGAACTCGCGCGCCTGCTTCTCAGCGGCGTCGTAGTCCTCACAACCGGAATGGAGGATGGCGCCGTGGCGTCGAATGGCATTCTGTTTGGCTTGCGGCGCGTTCTTCGGCGTGAACACCACGCAAGCCAGCCCGAGCTCCTCGGTGGCGAGCGCGAGCGCACGGCCGTGATTGCCGGCCGACGCGGTCACGACTGTCGGCGTTTGCGTGTCGATGCCCTCGCTCAGCCGCAGCGCGGCGTTCATGGCGCCGCGGATCTTGAACGAGTTGGTCAGGTTGACGGATTCGATCTTCAGGAACACGGTGCCGTCGGTGATCGACGACAGCCATGACGAGGGCAGGAGCGGAGTCCTGGGCAGCCGCTCGCCGAGGCGGCGGCGCGCCTCGTAGACATCGAGCACCGTCGGCGGCGGCATGCGATTATCTTAGGACAGTGAGGCGTCGATGATCGTGGAAAGTGCGGCAGTCGGGCCGTTCTTCAAGAATGGCTACGTCGTCGGCTGCGAGCACACTCGCGAGGCCGTGTTTATCGATCCGGGAGACGAGGTCGACCAGCTCCTGGCGTTCATCCGGGCGGAGAAGCTGGCTGTCATGCACATCCTGCTGACGCACGCGCACGTCGATCACGTGTCGGGCGTTGCCGAGGCGAAGCGCGCGCTCGGTGTGCCGATCTATCTGCACAAGGACGATCTCTTCCTCTATCAGAACGCGGTCCGCACCGGCATGATGTTCGGCCTCACGGTCGAGGAGCCGCCGCCGGTCGACGTGTTTTACGAAGGCGACGACCCGATCGCCTTTGGCGACCACCGGGTGCGCGTGCTCCACACACCGGGGCACTGTCCCGGCGGTGTCTGCCTGGCCGTATCGAGGATCGGCGACGCCTCGCCGCCGCACCTGTTCGTCGGCGACACACTCTTTGCGGGATCGATCGGGCGAACCGATCTGCCGGGTGGGGACTACGCGACGCTGTTGAAGGCGATCACCGAGGTGTTGTTTGCGTTTCCCGATGAGTCGATCGTCTACTCAGGCCACGGACCGAAAACGACCATCGGCCGCGAAAAAAATACGAATCCGTTTGTCCTTGAATACTTGAGCGCGAAAGGCGTCTAGTTCGATTCCGAGTTGACGACGAACTTGACGCGGCCGATGGTGAGCTTGTCGCCATCGGTCAGCGTCGCCTTCATCACTTTCCGGTCGTTGACGAACGTTCCGTTCGTGCTGCCGAGATCCTCGAGCTCGAGCTCGTCGGTGTCGTTCAGCGTGAACCGGCAGTGCACGCGCGACACCAGCGCGGCATCGACGACGAAGTCGGCCCGCGGCGCGCGTCCCATGGTTTTCAAAGTGCCCGGCAGCAGCCGGAAGGTCAGGCCCGCGTCCTCGGGATCAACCGATTGCAACGTCCACATGCTTTAGGAAGTTTAAAGTTTAAAGTTTAAAGTTTAAACTTTTATTTATGAGCGGTCACCGGACGGCGCGCGTTCTCGTTTACACGCATCGCTGGCTCGGCATCCTGAGCGGCGTGCTGTTCGTGATCTGGTTCGTGTCCGGCATCATCATGATGTACGCGCGGATGCCGGAGCTCGGCGCCTCCGAGCGCCTGGCCCGCCTGACCGCCATCAACTCCTCGTTCATCCGCAGACTGCCTCCGGCGCCCTTCGCAGGCGACATCACGCGCCTGCGAATCAGCACGCTCGAAGGCCGCCCCGTGTTTGGTGTCACCTCGGCCGGGCGCACCGAGCTCTCGTTCGCTGACACCGGCGATCCGGTTCCGGCCGTTGATGCGGAGCAGGCGCTCAGGATCGCGCGGGCATTCGTCAGCGGCGTCAACGCCGTTCACTACGACGAGAAACTGACCGACGC
>JAYWEJ010000178.1:0-4006 GCA_043779345.1 Acidimicrobiia bacterium
GGATTTAGCGGAGGATTCGTGGCACGACAGGAACGATACGTGGTGGGTCTCGACATCGGGACCGCCAAGGTCTGCACCGTGGTCGGCGAGCTGCTCGACGACGGCGGCGTCGATGTCATTGGCATCGGCGTCACCGACTCGAAGGGCCTGAAACGCGGCGTCGTCGTCAATCTCGAGGCGGCCGTCGAGTCGATCAAGAAGTCGATCGAGGAGGCCGAGCTGATGGCCGGCGTCGAGGTCGGCTCGGTGCAGCTCGCGATCAGCGGCCCGCACATCAAGGGCTTCAACAGCCGCGGTGTGGTGGCGGTGGCCGGCAAGAACCGCGAGTGCACCAGGGACGACGTGCGGCGCGCCATCGACGCGGCGCGAGCGGTGTCGCTGCCGGCGGGCCGCGAGATTCTCCACGTGCTGCCGCAGGACTTCGTCGTCGACGAGCAGGAGGGCATCGGCGCGCCGGTCGGCCTCACCGGCGCCCGGCTCGAAGTGAACGTGCACATCATCACCGGCAGCCAGACCGCGACGCAGAACCTGGTCGCCTGCGTCAACCGCGCCGGCGTCGAGGTGCAGGACACCGTGATCGGGCAGCTCGCCGCGTCGGAGACGGTGCTGACCGCCGACGAGAAGGAGCTCGGCGTCGCGGTCGTCGACATCGGCGGCGGCACCGCGGACCTCGCGATCTTCGAGCGCGGCAGCCTGTGGCACACCGCCGTGATCGCCGTCGGCGGCGATCACTTCACCAACGACATCGCGGTCGGGCTGCGCACGCCGATTCCGGACGCCGAGAAGCTCAAGCGCCGCGCCGGCTGCGCGCTGTCGTCGATGGTCGAGGAAGACGAGACCATCGAGGTCGCGAGCGTCGGCGGCCGGCGGCCGCGCGTGATGGCGCGCCGGATTCTGTCCGACATCCTTCAGCCGCGCGCCGAAGAAATGTTTCACCTGATCTGGGACGAGATCGCCAAGGCGGGCTACGAAAAATCGCTCAACTCCGGGCTGGTGCTGACCGGCGGCGGCGCGCAGCTCGAGGGCATGTCGGAGATCGCCGAACAGATCTTCGACCTGCCGATCCGGCGCGGCGTGCCGGTCGGCGTCGGCGGCCTCGCCGATCACGTCAGCAACCCCGCGTTTGCGACGGCGGTCGGCCTGGTCCTCTACGCGGCCCGCCATCGCGGGCCGACCACATCAACCGCCGGCGGCGGCGCGCTGACGCGCGTCATGGGCCGGCTCAGGACCGTGTTCAAGGAGTTCTTCTAATGGGAGGCACGATGGCGGATCAGGACGGCTTCGAATCCCTGCGGCTCACGCTCGACGAGGAAGCGCGCATGGGCGCGCGCATCAAGGTGGTTGGCGTTGGCGGCGGCGGCAGCAATGCCGTCTCGCGCATGGTGCAAGCCGGAATCTCCGGCGTCGAATTCATGGTCGCCAACACCGACGCGCAGGCGCTCAAGGCGAACCCGGCGCCGGTGAAAATCCAGATCGGCGGCAAGCTCACGAAAGGGCTGGGCGCCGGCGCCGATCCGAACGTCGGCCGCCAGGCCGCGCTCGAGGATACCGACGCCCTGATCCAGGCGCTGTCGGGCGCGGACATGGTGTTCGTCACGACCGGGCTCGGCGGCGGCACCGGCACCGGCGCGGCGCCGGTGATTGCGAGCCTGGCCACCGAGCTCGGCGCGCTGACCATCGCGGTCGTCACCAAGCCGTTCAAGTTCGAGGGCCGCAAGCGCTTCAAGCAGGCCGAGATGGGCCTCGAGATGCTGCGCGACTCCGTCGACACGGTGATCACCATCCCGAACGAGCGGCTGCTGGCCGTGATCGATCGCCACACCTCGATGCTCGACGCGTTCGTCACCGCGGACGACGTGCTGCGGCAGGCGATCCAGGGCATCTCGGACCTGATCCTCGTGCCCGGGCTCATCAACCTCGACTTCGCCGATGTCAAGACCATCATGTCGGGCATGGGCGTGGCGATGATGGGGACGGCGATGGGCGAAGGCCCGACCCGGGCGATCGACGCCGCCAACCGCGCCATCTCGAGCCCGCTGCTCGAGGACGCGACCGTGAAGGGCGCGCGCGGCGTCATCATCAACGTCACCGGCGGCCCCGACATGTCGCTGCTCGAGGTCAACGAGGCCCTGACGATCATCCAGGAGTCGGCGCACGAGGACGCCAACATCATCTTCGGCGCCGTCGTCGATCCGAAGCTCGCGAACAAGGTGAAGATCACCGTGATCGCGACCGGCTTCGATCACGTGCGGATGGATCGATCGACGCCGGCGAACGCACCGATGCAGACGCCGGTCGACATGACGGCGTACTCGTCGCAACTGCGCTCGCCGGAGCCGATGCCGACGATCGTGCAGACCCGGGCCGCTATTACTCCGGGGATCACACCGAGCCTGATGCGGCGGCCGCCGATCGACATGCCGCTCCACCCCAACGCGCACAGTCCGCGCGCCGGGGACCCCGTGGCGCCGCCAAAGGCGATCGCCGTCGGTCAGAACCCAGGCGACGATGTGCCGCTCAGCAGTAGCACGCCGGCCTTACCGGGCGAGTTCGACCTCAACCTCGACCTGGACGTGCCCGCCTTCCTCCGGCGTAACGAGGGATAGGCGGCAGCGGGCACAGAAGACACCGACCGGAGGCAGGGCTGATACAGTAAAGAGATCCAGGGGAGCCGCGAGCGCCGGCGGCGTAACGACAGCTCGACGACCCCCTGGAATCTGAATGAAGTCCCGGCACCAGGTAGAGAACGCACAGGAGATCCTTTCCCGTGAAGTTGGTTACGTGCGCAAGCCGCACGCCAACCGGCTGCGCGTCGCGCTGATCTTCCCCAACACGTATTTCGTCGCGATGTCGAACCTCGGCTTCCAGACGATGTACCGGCTGTTCAACGATCAGCCCGACATCGTGTGCGAGCGCGCGTTCCTGCCCCCGAAGCAGGAACTGGCGGCGCTGCGCGAGTCCGGGACGCGCCTGGTCACGCTCGAATCGCAGACGCCGCTGTCGGACTTCGACGTGATCGCGTTCTCGGTGTCGTTCGAGTGGGACTACACCAACGTCCTCACCATGCTGCGGCTCGCCGGCCTGCCAGTGCGCGCCGCGGATCGCGACTACCAACATCCGTTGATCGTGATCGGCGGCGCCGTCACGTTCGTCAATCCCGAGCCGCTCGCGCTGTTCGCGGACGTGATCGCCGCCGGCGAAGGCGAAGCGCTGGTCCCGGCGCTGCTCGACGCGTTCGGCACCTCGTCGCGCAGCGAGCAGCTGAAGCGCCTGGCCCAGGCGCGCGGCTACTACATCCCGTCGTTCTACGACGTCGAGTACGGCCCCGACGGCACGATCGCGCGGTTCGTGCCGCGCGAGGGCACCGGCGCGCCGCCGGTGGTGAAGAAAGCGGCGCTCAAGACCACCGAGGCCGTCGATCCGCCGTCGACGACGATCTTCACGCCCGACACCGAGTTCGGCTCGCGCTTCCTCGTCGAGGTCGTGCGCGGCTGCGCCAACCTGTGCCGGTTCTGCTGGGCCGGCTACAACTACCTGCCGGTCCGCGCCTTTCCGACCGAGCGCATCCTCGACCTTGCGCAGGCGGCGCGCAAGCATTCATCGCGCGCCGGCCTGGTGTCGATCGCGCTGTGCGATCACCCCGACATCGAGCACATCCTGCGCAGCCTGAAGGACATGGGCTACTCGATCAGCCCGGCCTCGCTGCGCCTCGACGACCTGACGCCGACGATCGTGTCGCTGCTCAAGGAGAGCGGCGAGCGGTCGCTGACGATCGCGCCGGAAACCGGATCGGATCGGCTGCGCCGTGTCATCAACAAGACCATCACGAACGAGGAGATCCTCGATCGCGCCGAGCTGATCTTCTCGAGCGGCATCGAGAGCCTGAAGCTCTACTACATGATCGGCCTCCCGAGCGAAGACGACGCCGACCTCGTCGCGATCCGCGATCTGACGCTGCAACTGCACGAGATCATGTTGAAGCACGCGCGCCCCCGCGGCCGGATCG
>JAYWEJ010000179.1:0-9444 GCA_043779345.1 Acidimicrobiia bacterium
GGCAACTTCAAGGGATCGCCGCGGCCCGGCTGGCGGGTGATGGCCGATGAAGTCCTGAAGGAGCTCGGCAATCCGTTGAAGCTGCTCGTCGATTCCCGCACTCCCGAGCGCTATCGCGGCATCAACGAAACGCTCGATCCGGTGGGCGGGCACATCCCCGGCGCGGCGAATTATTTCTTTCAGCAGAACCTGACCGCCGAGAAGACCTTCAAGTCGCCGGACGACCTCAAGACGCAGTGGGCCGCGATCATCAAGGGCCACGACCCCCGCGACATGGTCGTCTATTGCGGCTCAGGCGTCACGGCCTGCCATAACCTTCTGGCTCTGGAACATGCGGGGATTCAAGGGGTGAAAATCTACCCGGGATCGTGGTCCGAATGGAGCTCAGACCCGGCTCGTCCCAAGGCGACCACCGAAGACTGACCAGCCTGCCTCGCCGTAGCCCTGAAAGGGGCGAAGGCGGGCAAACGTTTCCATCGCCGTTCCCGTCCAAGAAGCCATGAAGACGACCTCCCTTCGCATCCTTTTCACCCTGGCCATCCTGGTGGGGCTGGCGGCCGCCCCCAACGCCCAGACCTTTACCTGGCAGGCCGGCCGCAACTACGACGCCGCCGAGCGCAACGCGGCGAGCATCGCGCGTAATGTCCGGAGACAGGTCGAATCGCAGGTTCGCAACCAGGTGCTTCGCCACCGGGTCGTGATCAACACCGGCCGTGCCAGCTTCAGCCGCAGCGCTGAGAACGCCGGCGCCGAAAGGCAGGTCGGCAGCGACGCCGATCCGTGCCGCGACAACAACTCTGGCGATCGCGATTACGAACGGCACTGCGAAGTGCGCGAATCGACGATCCCGGCGGGTCCGCTGAATGTGGATGCGGGCCAGAACGGCGGCGTCTCGATCGAGGGATGGGACCGCAACGAGATTCGCGTCCGCGCGATCGTCCAGGCGTCGGCGCCCGAAGCGGCCGATGCGCGCAGCCTCGCCGGCCAGGTGCAGGTGCAGTCCGGTGGCGGGCGCGTCTACTCGACAGGACCGGACAGCGGCCGCCGGCAGTGGTGGTCGGTCAGCTACCGCATCAACGTGCCGCGCAAGAACGATCTCGATCTGCGCGCCAACAACGGCGGCATCACCGTCGTCGGCGTCAGCGGCAACGTCCGCTTCGACACCACCAACGGCGGCGTGCGGCTGCAGGATGTTGGCGGCCGTGTCAACGGCGAGACGCGCAACGGCGGCCTCAACGTCACGCTGAGCGGGACGAAATGGGACGGGGAAGGCCTCGACGTCGAGACCAGCAACGGCGGCGTCAATCTCATGATTCCCGACGGCTACAACGCCGAGCTCGAGACGCGCACGGTCAACGGCGGCCTGCGCATCGACTTCCCAATCACGGTTCAGGGTGAGCTGACGTCGCGCCGCGGCATCAGCACGACGCTCGGCTCCGGCGGTCCGCTGGTGCGCGTGCGCACGACCAACGGCGGGGTCACGATCAGGCGCCGCTAGCTAAGACAGTTCCTCTAGTCCTGAGCGAGTGTGGTCTGCTCACAAAAGCAGACCATCACGAGTCGAAGGAGACCGGATCGCCGACAGCGATCTCGCCATCGTCGAGGATCTCGCCGAACGCGCCGCCGCCAAACGGCACTTTCATGGCCGCCTGCAAGCCCGGGGCGGCCATTTCCATTTGTTCGCACGGTCGCGTGTCGCCGTAGATGCGGATGCGGACGCTGCCGATCTTCAGGATCTTGCCGTGCGAATCGCTGAAGTCGATGTTGGAGACGAGCAGGTTGGCGCGCCGCACTTTCACGTCCGGCGTCTGGCCGAGCGGCGCCGTGACTTCCTTCCAGTGCTTCGCTGACACGATCGTGACCTGGCGCTTGCCGCCCTGGTTCGCGTTGCCGACGATACCTTTGCCGGCCACGACGCGGGCGTTCGGAACCGGATCCATCGGGCCGCGCTTCATGCGCTTGATGAAGATTTGTTCGAGCTGGTTCATCACTTCATTTTAGATCTGACGCAATCAGAGGCCCAGCACCGCCATCGGAATCCATTCTTTCAGCTTCGCCGCGTGGGGCGTGACCAGCTTGATGTTGGCCTCGGGCACTTCGGGCAGATCCATCGGCGGAATCTCGACGCCGCTCTTGCCGGCATTCTCGCGGGCGAGGCCTTCGATCTTCGACAGATCCATGCCGCCGGCGAGCTGCACGCCCGCGGCTTCGTAGACGCGCTTGCGCACCCAGTCGTATTCCGATTCGGAGAAGCGCTGAATGTTGATGGCGTTGACCTGTGACTTGCGGCCGGCGAGGTAGACGTTGCCGATCTCGGAGAAGAAGTCCGTGACCTCGGACAGGGTCCAGTCGTTGCGGTTGGCGTCGGTCCTGGCCCGGAGCTCGGCGGACTTCTTTTCGATCTGCGCCCACTGATCGTTTAGGTCGGCGCGGACGCGCGTCTGCACGGCGACGAACCGCTCGACCTGCGTGGCGGTCAGCTCGCCGTTCTTCGGCGCTTCGAACGGCGTCTTGATCGTGATCTGCTCGCCCAGCCGCGTCGCCTCGCGCGCCCGGTCCATGTAGCTGCTGGCGTTGTCGATCATCGGCCGCATCGCGCGATACGCGTAGAACGACGCGACGCCGAAACCGATCAGCGCGATCACGGCGACGATCAGACAGCCTGCGAGGATCTTCTTCATCGCGCTTTCCAGGCCTTGAATCCGCCGGTCAGGTTGGCGGCTTTCTTCCGGCCCATCTTCAGCAGCAACGACGCCGCGATCGAGGAGCGCCCGCCACCCTGGCAGTGGACCACGACCTGCTCATCCGCGGGGATCTCGCCGATGCGCTGCTTCAGCTGGCCGAGCGGGATGTGGATGGCGTCCGGAATGTGTCCCTCGTTCCACTCGTTGTCGTTACGGACATCGATCACGACGTAGCCGCTCGACGCCTGCAGCCTCGGGAGGTCGGCGACCGAGACCTGTGCGACGGTCTCCTGTCCAGCGGCGGCCGCCGGCGAGAAGTGGCCGCTGATCCGATCGAGGCCGATCAACGCCAGCGCCTTGCGCACGTCATCCAGCTGATCCATCCGATCGGTGATCAGGTAGAAATCGCGCTCGTACGGAATCAACCAGCCGGCCCACGTCACGAACGATCCGTTGAATGGGATGTTGAGCGTGCCGGGCACGTGCCCCTTAGCGAACTCACTGGCGGGGCGCGTATCGATCACCAGGCCGGTGCTCAAGGTCTTGGCGAGCGCGTCTCCCAGGATCAAGGGAATCTGGCGTTCGCTGAGCAGCGGCGGTCCGTCTTTGTTGACGCGCTTCATCACCGCGAAGTACGGGGGCGGATCGGGCTGGCCGGTGAGGACGTTCGTGACGAAGTCGGTTTCCGATTTCGTCGTGAAGGCCCAGTTGAACAGGCGTTCGTAGCCGAGCGTGCTGTGCGGCACGGCGCTGATGCCTTTCCCGCACGACGAGCCCGCGCCATGTCCGGGCCAGAGCTGCAGGTAATCGGGATACGGCTTCAACCGCTGCAGGCTGTTCCACAACGTCCGCGCGCTCGTCTCCATCGTCCCGGAGATCTTCGCCGCCTTCTCCAGGAGATCGGGGCGGCCGACATCGCCGACAAACACGAAGTCGCCGGTCACCGCCGCGATCGGCTCATCGGCAACGGCGCCATCGGTGATCAGGAAGGTGAGGTGTTCAGGCGTGTGCCCGGGCATGTGCAGGACGTCGACCGTGACGTTGCCGATGTCGATGCGGTCGCCGTTCTTCAATTTGCGATCGTGCTCGAATTGATACTTCCAGTTCCGATCGCCCTCGGCGCTCAGACAAAGACGGGCGCCCGTCCGGTGCGCCAGCTCGCGTGCTCCCGAGAGGAAGTCGGCGTGGATATGGGTTTCGGTGACGTGGGTGATCTTCAGGCCGTCCGCTTCGGCCGCGTCGATGTACAGCTGCACGTCGCGATTCGGATCGATGACGATGGCGTCGCCGGCAGTGGCGCAGCCGATCAGATAGCTGTTCTGAGCGAGCAGCGGTTCGAAGATTCTCTTGACGATCATCGAGGCGATGCGTCGATCATACCGAAAACATCGCGATAAAACGCGAGTTCCTCCTCCAGGCAGCGGATGATATTTTCGGCTTTTCGAAAACCGTGCTGCTCTCCTTCGAAGGTCACATATTTCACCTTCAAGCCCTTCTTCCTCACGGCCTCGGCCATCATCTCCGACTGGTTCGGCGGCACCACTTTGTCCTCGAGCCCCTGGAACAGGATGATCGGGCACGACAGGCGGTCGGTGAAGTGGATCGGCGAGCGCTCGCGGTAGATCGCCTTCGCCTCCGGATACGGACCGAGCAGCGAATCATTGTAGCGCGCCTCGAATTTGTGCGTGTCCTGCTGCAGCACCTCGAGATCGCTGATGCCGTAGTAGCTCGCGCCACACTGGAACGTGTCGTGAAACGTCAGCGCGGCCAGCGTCGTGTAGCCGCCGGCGCTGCCACCGCGGATGATCAGGCGCGCCGGATCGGCCTTGGTCGCCGCCACCATCGCCCGCGCGCCGCCGACGGCGTCCTCGACGTCGACGATCCCCCACTGCCCTTTCAGGCGATCGCGATACGGCCTGCCGTAGCCGGTGCTGCCGCTGTAATTCACGTCGAGCACGGCGAAGCCGCGGCTGGTCCAGAACTGCACTTTCGGATCGAGCACGTCGAGCGTCGCGCCGGTCGGGCCGCCATGCGTGGCGACGATCAGCGGCGGCGGCGTGTTCGCTGCAGCGGCGACATCGGGGTTGGCCGGCGGATAGTAGAACGCGTGCACGTCGCGATTGCCGACCGTGTATGTGACGGCCTCCGCCACCGAGATCCACTCCCGCGCGATCGCGTCCGTCGTGGACGAGCGCAGCACGCGCAGCCTGCCGCCCGTCGAGTAACAGTAGATACCAGGAGGATCTGTTGGCGAACCCCCGATGAAGTAGATATCTGTGATTTCTGTGCCTTGTGTGGCCCTGGCTTTAATGGATTCGATGGCCTCTATCGGCAAATCAAGCGGCGTGAACCGGCGCGCCGTCGGATCGATCAGGGCCATCTTCCATCGGCCGTTTTCGGTGTACGTCGCCGCGATGCGATTCTCGTCGACGAACGCATACGTGACCATGCTGAACGTCCACTGCGGCTTGCCGAATTCCGCCGCCATCGGGTAGACGGTGTCGACGGCCAGCCCCCGCCACTGATACAGGTTCCACCAGCCGGTGCGATCCGACACGAAGAACAGCGCGCTGTCGGGCGACCACTCCGGCTGGAAGATCGATTCGTCGCTGCCGCCGGCGATCGTTTCGCGCGAGCCGATCGAGCCGTCCGGATTGATCAGCGCGACCCACAGCTCCGTGCCGTCCCACGGCATGTTCGGATGGTTCCACTGGATCCACGCCAGGAATTTGCCGTCGGGGCTGACGATCGGATCCGAATAGAAGTCCGCGCCAGACACCAGCACGTCCGCCTTCGCGCTAGCGCTTCGGCGGGACAGGTCGACGGGAATGGCGACGATGGTGTTTTCGCCATTACGCTCGCGCACGCCGATCAGCCGCGATCGGGGCGGGTCCATCCGGAAATCCGCATACGCAGCCTGGCTCGCCGAAGCCTCGGCGGCGGCGGCCTCCGTGATCGGCCGCGGAGCATCGCCGGGATCCTGTTGATACACACGCTGATCGGTGAAGTTGGAGAAGAAGACCGTGCCGCAATACACCGTGTAGGCGCCGCCGCCGTACTCGTGCACGCGCGAGCGGACGTTGCATCCCGGCGGCGTGACGTCGACGATCTCGCCGGAGGGCGATCGCTTCACGATCACATTGCGGCCGCCTTCGGACGCCCTCCCCTCCAGCCAATACAGATCGTCTCCATCGAGCTGAATCTGATCGAGACGCAAGGCCCCGGCGGTCACGCGCGCGGCTGATAAGGGGGACGGCCAGGACCCGAACGGAACAATCTGTTTTCGCGATTCCGCCATGCAGGAATTGCTTCATTCTGGCACTTTTGATGTCAGTCTTCGTTACAATTGCCGGCGTGACCCGGCGGGAAGCGTTGGCGGCCCTCCTGGCGGCGCCGCTGTTACAAGTACGCAGTTTGAGCGGTCAGACGAATGATCTGACCGCATTGACCATCGCCGAAGCATCTCGGCGGCTCGCAGCACGATCGATCACGCCGCTGCAGCTGACGAACGCGTACCTGTCCCGCATTGGCGCCCTCAACAAGAGGCTCAACGCCTACGTCACCGTCACCGCCGACCTCGCTCGCCGCGAAGCGCGGGCGCTGGAAGCGCCCAAGGGCAGTAGGCCGTTGTGGGGTATCCCGATCGCTCACAAGGATCTGTTCGAGACAAAAGGTGTTCGCACCACCGCGGGCTCGCTGCTCTTCGACGACAACGTTCCCGACGACAACGCCGCAATCGTGCAGCAGCTCGAACGCGCCGGCGCGGTCATGCTCGGCAAGACCAACACCCACGAGCTCGGCGGCGGCGTGACGACGATTAATCCGTTTTATGGAACGACGAGAAATCCCGTCGATCAGGCGCGCATTCCGGGTGGATCAAGTGGCGGGTCCGCCGCGGCGGTCGCCGCTCACCTCTGCGCCGCCGCAACCGGCAGCGACACCGGCGGTAGCGTCCGCATCCCCGCCGCGCTGTGCGGATGCGTCGGCTTCAAGCCGACCTTCGGCAGGATCAGCACGCGCGGCCTGATCGGATCGTGCCCGACCTTCGATCACGTCGGCTTCCTGACGCGCACCGTCGAGGACATGCAGCTAATGATGGGCACGGTCAGTGGAGCATCCGGCTTTAGCCGGATTGTTCCGCCCCCGACTGTTCCGCCTCGGATCGCCATCGCCCGCAAATATTTCTTCGACGACCTCGACCCCTCCGTGTCCTCCGTATTCGCCGATTTCAAGTATCCAGAAATCGAAATCTCCGCGTCCTCGGAAGCGATGGCCCGTGTTTTTGATCCCATCGTCAGCTTCGAGATCTGGAATCGCCTGGGAGCCGACTGGCGAATCCATCCCGGCTCATTTTCGAAATCATTCGCCGCCTTCTTCTCGACACCGCGCCCGTCGATCACCGAGTACGAATCCGCGCTCGCCGCGCTCGAGGAATACCAGGCCACCGTCGACAAGCTCTTCGACAGCGTCGACGTCATCATCACGCCCACGGTCCCGGTCACCGCGCCGCTCATCAGTGGTCCGATCGACGGCATGAAGATCCTCCGTAACACCTGGCCGTTCAACGCCGCCGGCACGCCGGCCATCTCGATCCCGCTGAAAACAACCGGATTACCAGTCGGCATGCAGCTCATCGCCAAACGAGGGGACGACGACAAACTCTTGCAAGTAGCGCGGACGTTCTAACCAAGCCCGCAAGCCCGTAGCCCGCAAGCCCGATATACTTCCGACATGCAACACAGACTCCGGTCGCTGTCCTTCGTTGTCCTTGCCCTGACGCTCTCGCTGGCTGCGCCGCATGCGCAGACGGCGGCACCAAAGGTCACCTCACCCAAAACATTTTTCGGTCACGACATCGGCGCCGATTACGTGCTCCCGAACTACACCAAGTTCGTGGAGTATGTGAAGAAGCTGGACGTCGAAAGCGATCGCATGACCGTCCAATCGATCGGCAAGACCGCCGAGGGCCGCGATCAGTTGATGGCGATCATCACCTCGCCGGAGAACCACAAGAACCTGGCGAAGTACAAGGACATCTCACGCCGCCTCGCGCTGGCGGAGAGCCTCACCGACGACCAGGCGCGCGCGCTGGCGCGCGATGGCAAGGCGGTGGTGTGGATCGACGGCGGCCTTCACGCCAACGAAGTGCTCGGCGCGCAGCAACTGACCGAGACCATCTATCAGCTGGCCAGCAAGACCGATGTCGAGACGATGCGCTTCCTTCGCGACGTGATCATCCTCGCGACCCACGTCAACCCCGACGGCATGGAGCTGGTCTCCGACTGGTACATGCGCAACTCGGATCCGGCGAAGCGCGAGATGGGCACCCTGCCGCGCCTCTACCAGAAGTACATCGGTCACGACAACAACCGCGACTTCTACATGTCGGCGCAGAACGAGTCGATCAACATCAACACGCAGATGTACCACGAGTGGTTCCCGCAGATCATTTACAACCATCACCAGACGGGACCGACCGGCACGATCCTGTTCGCGCCGCCCTTCCGCGATCCGGCGAACTACAACTATCACCCCCTCATCATCACCGGCCTCGACGTCGTCGGTTCCGCGATGCACAACCGCTTCGTCGCCGAGAACAAGCCCGGCGCGACGATGAGGCGCGGCGCCAATTATTCGACGTGGTGGAACGGCGGCCTGCGCACCTCGCCGTATTTTCACAACATGATCGGCCTGCTCACGGAAACCATCGGCAACCCGACGCCGATGGAAGTGGCGTTCGTGCCGGATCGCCAGATGGCGAGCGCCGATCTGCCGTTCCCGATTCAGCCGCAGAAGTGGCACTTCCGCCAGTCGGTTGATTACTCGATCACGGCGAACTGGGCGGTGCTCGACGTCGCGTCGCGCAATCGCGAGATCTTCCTCTTCAACATCTACCAGATGGGCCGCGACAGCATCGCCAAGGGCTCGAAGGATACCTGGACGATGTATCCGCGGCGACTTCAGGCGATCAAGGACGAAATCGCCCGCAGCCAGAAGGTCGAAGCCGGCGATCCGCGGATGGCGACCGGTGGCTTCGCGCGCAACACCGTGCCGATCGCGCAATACGAGAAGCTCGCGCACAAGCCGGAGTGGCGCGATCCGCGCGGCTACATCCTCGCCGCGAATCAGCCGGACTTCCTGACCGCGACCAAGTTCATCAACGCGCTGATCAAGAACGGTGTCGCCGTTCATCGCGCGACCGCGCCGTTCAGCGTCGCCGGCAAGCAGTATCCCGCCGGCTCGTGGGTCGTGAAGTCGGCGCAAGCGTTTCGCCCGCACGTCCTCGACATGTTCGAGCCCCAGGATCACCCGAACGACTTCCAGTTCCCCGGCGGTCCGCCGATCCCGCCGTACGACAACGCCGGCTGGACGCTCGCCTACCAGATGGGCGTCAAGTTCGATCGCATCCTCGACGGCCTCGACGGTCCCTTCGAGAAGGTCACCGGCCTGCAGAAGCCGGCGCCTGGCCGCGTCACCGACTTGTCCGCCGTAGCCTCGGCGAAGGCGGATGCGGCCGGTGCTGTCGGCGGCGCAGTAGGCTACATAGTCGCTCATCATCAGAACGATGCCTTCATCGCCGTGAACCGCCTGTTGAAGGCCAACGAGGAAGTGTTCTTCGTCGCCGATCGCAACTGGCAGAGCAACGACGGCACCGGCGCGATCTTCATCACGGCGAAGCCAACAACGAAGGCGGCGCTCGATAAGGCGGCCGCTGAGCTCGGATTGAACTTCACCGCCGTGGCGCAGCGCCCGTCTGGCC
>JAYWEJ010000180.1:0-3972 GCA_043779345.1 Acidimicrobiia bacterium
AACGCCGCGACGCCGGCGTCATCGCCGTTGCCGGAGACGCCGTCGGCACCCGGATCGACGACGGTGACGGGGATGTTGAAGTTGCCGTAGGGACGCGAGGCGTTGACCTGCTGCCAGCCGTCGCGGTCGCCCTTGCGAACGAATCCCGCGCGCACGCCGAGGTCGCTGATCACGGCTCGCTCGATGAAGAACGACATCTCGTCGTTGTAGGAATTGCGGAGGCTGGGGTCGATCGACGCGCCGGCCGTGCCGCCGAAGCGCTGCACCTGCACGCCGGCTTCGCCTTCCTGGAACACGCGATCGCCGTTCAGATCGTTCCACGCGTGATCGGCAAACTGGTTGGCGGTGTTGATGTTCGCCGCATCGGCCAGGTTGACGCCGGGGTTGAAGTAGAAGCGGCCCCAGTTCGCCTTCAGCACGGTCTTGCCGTCGCCCGCCACATCATAGGTGGCGCCGACGCGCGGCACGATGTGAGTGAACGTGACGATGCTGTCCTGAGCGGGATACTCAACCGCCTGCGGCACGAAGCGGCCCGCGGCGACGCGCTGTTCCGGCAGATAGACGCGGTAACGGTCGAAGCGGGCGCCGATGTTCAACGTCAGCTTGTCGATCGTCCACGTATCGGTCACGAACGCGCCCGTCGTCGCCAAAGCGCTCCAGCTGTCGCCGTTGGTCGTCAGGCGGACCTCAACGGGCGTCGTCGCCGAGAGCGGTCCCTGCAGGGAGCCGTTGACGAAGTGCACCACGTTGTCCTTGTAGTACGAGTTCCAGAGGGTCTCGCCCTTCTCGTCCATCCATTCGCCGCCGGCCTTGACGTTGTGCGAGCCGCCGGCAAACCGATCCTTGAAGTAGCTGAGCGCGCCGGTGACCTGGTTGCGGCGACGGCGCAGCTCCCAGTCACGGCCGCCGCCGAGCACTTCGCGCGTCGTCAGCGATTCGTAGCGGGTGTCGGCGTTGTTGCTGTCGAGGCCGAAGTTGTAGCCGAACTGGCCGGCGCGGATTTCGAAGAAGGTGCTCTGGTTGAGCGTGGTGTTGTATTCACCCTTGTAAACCCAGCTCGGCGAGGCCTGCAGCACCGTCGAATCGGCGGTGATGTGGACCGGTGACGCGACGCGCGTCGCGTCGACGCGGTTCGGCTGTTCCTTGGTGCCGTGCTGAAGGTAGCCGATCAACTTGTTCGACTGGTTCAACTGGTAGGTCGCCTTGCCGGTGTAGTTGTACAGCTTGGTGTTGAACGGCGTGCCGTCGAGGAAGCTGCCGCCGGCCGGCGCCGCCACCGAGGTCTGCTGGTTGAGGTACGAGAAGTGGCCCCATTCTGCCCTGAGTAACCGTAGGCGAAGTAGGTGGTCTGGGTGCCGGCGGTGGCGCCGCCGACGTCGACGCGGTTCAGCGTCACCGACGGGGTCGTCGACAGCAGCGACCACATGTCGCGCGCGTTCGGGATCGACGCCAGCATCTGCTGGTCGTAGTTGGTCTGGATGCGCGTCGCGCTGGTGTCGATCACCGGCGACTGGCCGCTGACCGTCACCGATTCCTGGAGCGTGGCGACGTTGAGCAGCACCTTGACCTGCGCGTTGAAGCCGAGCGTGATGCGGATGCCGTCGCGCACGCTTGCCTGGAACCCCGCGAGCTCGAAGGCCAGGCGGTACTCGCCCGGCGGGCCGCGGCGGGTGCATGCAGCTGGTCACGCGTGGGACGACGTTCGTCCCTTCCGGGACGAATCGGGACGCCGTGCACTTCAATCGCGCGTAGCGCGATCCAATCTAGCGAATGTAGGGAAGCGCGCTGATCACCGTGTAAACGATCGCGGCGAGGGTCACGACCAGGCAGCCGACGGCGATCAGAATGTGATCGACGCGCTCGGGCTTCAGGGGATCGAGGATCATCGAGGCGATGTAGCCGCCGAGGAATCCGCCAAGGTGCGCGGCATTGTCGACGCCGCGAAAGATGAACCCCATGACGCCCATGAACAACGCGTACTGCAGCCCGGCCTGGCCGACGTGGCTCCGGCCGGTCCGGCGTCCGTTGTGGACGAGCGCGCCGAGGAAGCCGAAGATCGACGCCGATGCGCCGACCGTGATCCCGGCGCCGAAAAACGGAATATTGATCAGGCCGAGCACGCTGCTCATCGCGAATCCGGTGATGCCGGCGACCGTGAAGATGATCACCATTCGTCCGGCGCCGTACATTTCGGCGATCGACGGTCCGAGCTGTCGGATCCACAGGATGTTGAAGAAGATGTGAAGGATGCCGCCGTGCAGCCAGCCGGCGGTCAGCACCGTCCACCACCAGCCGCGTCCGAACACCGGCCCGGCGCCGCTGGCGCCGAGGACCTGCAGCGCGACGTTGTTCGGCTCGATCCCAATCTGCGAGCCATCGCGCGACATCACGAGCGACAGCACGTACATGATGACCGTGCCGCCGGTGACGATGTTGACGAAGCCGAGGTCGTTGCCGAGGGCCTGCAGCGCCGGGCCAAACCCCCACAGTCCGGGGTTGCGGCGGCCGCAGTTGTCACAGGTGGGATCGTTGACGCCGACCAGCACGCCGCACGACGTGCAGAGCACCGACCCTTCGGTCTTCCGCTTGAACACGCTCACATTGTAATAGAGGCGGGACTTCAGTCCCGCCCCTACGATCACGCCTCCCTCAACCCGCGCGTCCCAACAGCGAAGCAGACCAGGCCGACCGCGATCAACGCCGTGCACGGCAGCGCCATTTCCGCGATCGAGAAATTCCGCCACACGCCGCCTTCGAACGCGAGCATCGCCCACCGGATCGGGCTGATGACGCTGAGCGACTGGATCCATGCCGGCATCACGAAGGTCGGCACCATCGCGCCGCCGATCATCGACAGCGGCATCATGATCGCCCACCCCGCCCCCGACGCCGACGCCTCGGTCTTGCCGAGGCTGGCGACCAGCATCATGAAACCGACGAAGCACACGGCGGCGGACACGCCCGCGAGCGCCAGCATCGCGTACGACGTCGGCCGCACGCCGAAGGCCAGCGCAACCCCTAACAACATCAGCTCGACGAACACGATTGACGTGAAGCAGGACAGCGCCTTGCCGCCGAGGATCTGCCCGTTGGTCAGCGGCGCCATGCGCAGCCGCACCAGCGTGCCGTGCGTGCGCTCGGTGACCAGGCTGATCCCAAACGACATGGCGCAGCCGATCAGCCCCCAAATCACGCCTTGCGGAAACGTGATGTCGAACGGATTCCGCGGCCCCTCGTTGACGCGGGCGACATCCTGCTTCGTGATCTTCAGCGGCTGCCATTCGCCCTGCGGCGATCCCGGCGGCCCCTGCGATTGCGGCGTGCCCACGAACGTCTTGAGCTCGCCGAGAAAACGCCGCACCGGCGCGGCCTGCTCGGCCGGCGCCTGCTTGATGTCGCCGAGCGCCTTGTCGACCATCGCCGACGACGCCTGCGGATCGCTGAACATTTTCTGCATGTCGCCGGCGGCATGCTTCATCAGCAGGCCCTCGAGCATGCCGGCCTCGGCCTGCCGGGCGGGATCGACGCCGACCTCGATCTCCCTGGGGCTGCCGTAGAACATCCGGTTGGACGCCTCGCCGAATCCGGGCTTGACGACGATGAACCCGGTGCGCCGGCCGCGGCGGACCGCCGTCTCCGCGTCCGCCACCGTCATCGGCGACAGCTCGAACGACTCCTCGAGCTTCTTCAGGAAGGCGCGCGAGCCGTCGCTGTTGTCCTGATCGACGACGGCGATCCTGATCTTGCTTTGCTGCCCGTCGCCCTGGCCGCCGAACATCACGCCGAACAGGACCGTCACGAGGATCGGCCACACGAACGTGAAGAACAGCCCGCCGCGGTTGCGCGGCATCAGGCGGAGATCCTTCAACGCGAGCGTGATGATTTTTTTCATGATCAGTCTCTGAGACTGCGGCCGGTGAGGCGAAGGAAGACCTGTTCGAGCGTCGGGCGCTCCATCTGGAATCCGTCGAT
>JAYWEJ010000181.1:0-3972 GCA_043779345.1 Acidimicrobiia bacterium
GAGCTCCGGGAAAACCGCGGCGAGATCGAGGCGGCCGCCGACAAGTCCCTGCCGGCGCTGATCACGCGGGCGGATCTCAAGGGCGACCTGCACATGCACACGACCGAGTCGGACGGTCGTGAGAGCCTCGAGACGATGGTGGCGGCCGCGAAGGCGCGCGGCCTCGAGTACATCGCCATCACCGACCACTCGCAGTCGCTGACAATGGCCAACGGCCTCGACGAGACGCGCACACTGGCCAACGCCGAGCGGATCCGGAGCTACTCAAAGACCCAGAAAGGGATCACGGTTCTCGCCGGCGTCGAATGCGACATCCTTGCCGACGGCGCACTCGATCTCGCCGACGACTGCCTCGCCTCGCTCGACATCGTCGTCGCGTCGGTGCACTCGGCGATGACGCAGGACGAAGCCGACATGACCAGGCGGGTGATCAAGGCGATCGAGCATCCATCGGTGGACATCATCGGCCACCTGACCGCGCGCATGCTGCTGCGCCGCGAAGGCACCAAGGTCAGTGTCGAGAAAGTGATCGATGCCGCGAAGGCCAACGGCGTGGCCCTGGAGATCAATTCGCAGCCGCACCGCCTCGATCTCTGCGACAGCCACGCGCGCCTGGCGCGCGATCGCGGCGTCAAGCTGGTGATCGATTCAGACGCGCACTACACCGAGGCCCTCGACTACCCGCGATGGGGCGTCCTGACCGCCCGCCGGGCCTGGGTCACCAAGGACGACGTGATCAATACCCGCCCGCTCAAGAAGTTCCTCGCGGGGCTGCGCCGAAATCAGTAGAATTTCCGGCGATGGATGCGATTGCGGAGATCAAGAAGCTCTATTACGCGGCCACCAGGGCCACCATCGAAAGGGATCTCGAGCGCGCCATCGATCTGCTGAAGACGCTGCCGACCGAGGAAGCACGCGACCGAGTCGCCGTCTTCATGGACGGTCTCGCGCAGATGCGTTTGGAATGGAAACAGGCGATGCGCGGCGGGGTCGGCGCTACTTCCGATTCTCGGCCGCGCGTTTCCGGGCCGAGAGGCGGAGCGCTTCGGGGACGTTCCGGTCCGTCGAGATCTTCTTCACGTCGCTCTCGGTGAGCCGCTGCATCAGCGTCATGCTCAGCGCCACCGGCGTCTTCGAGTTCTTTACCAGGCTGAGCACCACCCCGTACGCTTTCGTCCAGGCGCGCGTGTTGCCGATCGTGCGCAGGATGTCCTCCGACACGTTGCCCATCTTCGCGAAGGCTTCGACCTCGGCGGGATTGACCTTCGGACAGCTCAGGACCGCGGAGGCGACGAGCCGGTTCGGATCACGGATCAGGATCGAGCGCATCTCACGGGTGCCCTTCATGGCGCACTTCAGCTTCTCGGGCACCGTCATGGTGCTCAGGCGCTCCTGGAAACTCTGCTGCTTGTGCTGCTCGTCGCCTTCGATCCCGAGGCCGCTCTCGTCGGCGTCCGAGATCGGCTCCTCGTAATCGGCCGCCGGCGTATCCGACGGCGGGATACCGCGGCCGATGAAGAACTCGCGCAGCTCCGTCGGCACGTCGGAGCGGGCAATGAAATTGGCGATCAGCTCCGTCGGCAGGTGCTGCAGGGTGGTCTCGGCCGTCTGGCGCACTTCCTGGTCGTGATCGGAACTGAGCAGCATCAGCAGGCCGAGCTGCTCGAGCGGACGCGGCGCGATCGAGCCCTGGGCGGCCAGCATGCGGACGTCGCGCGCAACTTCACCGCGCCGGAAAAAATCCAGCATCGGGGTGCTGAGGCCTGCTCCCATGAATCAGTACCGGACGAGGAAGTCCTGGTAGTCGTCGCGGCCGATGCGGGCCGACAGGACGTCGCCAGGCTCGCCGAGCAAGCGCCCGGCCTGGCCGTTGATGCTGAACTGCACGGCTGAAGCGTTGTCGCCGAGCAGCAACAGCTCGTCGCCCAGCTCGATCGGAAAGGTCTCGCCCTGCTGCATCGTCCGTCCGAGGATCTCGTTGCCGTCGGCGACGACGCGCAGCTGGCAGCGCGATGAGATCGTCAACGTGACGATCACCGGAACGGGACGCGACGCGGTGACGGGCGTTTCTTTAAAGCCGCCGACGGGCACGATCTCCGCGCGCACCGCATCGAGGCGGCGCTCCTGCGCGGTCGGCCGCGGATCATCGGCCACCATCGCACGCGTCATCGGCAGCGCGAAATACAGGATGCCCGCGCACATCGGCAGGGCCGCGCTCACCAGCGTCAACACTTTGTTGAAGTTCGTTGCCGCCTTCGGCTCCGCGATCTCGACGCTCGGACGCGCCGGCAGATCGGCGGGATGCAGCGTCGCGAATTCCGCGAGCACTTGATCGGGATTGAGTCCGACTTCGCGCGCGACCGCTTTCACGATCGAGCGGCGATAGATGCCTTGGGGAAGGCCGGAGAGGCAATCTTTCTCGAGCAGCTCGATTTGACGGACCGATAGCTTGGTAGCGTCCGCGACCTGGCGCAACGACAGGCCCTTGGTTTCACGGGCGAGCCGCAGACGCGCAGCCGGATCGAGTGAGCGAGGGTCAGCCACAGCTTCGAGATTCGTTCGTTGGTTGTTTGACAGAACTGCCTATCTTTCAACGGGCAGTGGGTGAATCTTAGGTGCGACAGCGAGCGGAGTCAAACGCCAAACGCATGGCGCTTACACGGTCTTGCACAAACTCCGCGACGTCCTCGCCGCCGACCGGGATGAAGGCGCCTATCGCCGCCAGCCCAGCTGCGCCGGTTGAAGCCAGTAACGGTATCGATGGGAGATCCAGTCCACCGATCCCGAGCACGGGCTGCCCCGCCGCTGCCTTGACTACCCCGCTTAGCCCATCCTTATTCAGATAATCGACCGCTGGCTTCGACGCAGTAGGCATGACGGTCCCGGCAATGAGCAAGTCCGCGGACTTTCGTGCAGCGATCGCCGCGGTGCCATGGATCGAGCAGCCGATCACGAACCCCGGGGGCGCGAGTCGGCGAACCTCGTCCGGCAGGATCGACTGCTCTTTCAGGTGAACGCCCGACGCTTTGACGGCCAGGGCCACGTCGATTCGATCGTTCACCAGAACCCGGACCGGTGTGGAAGCGGTTGCGGCCATCAGCGATCGGACCAGATCGGCCAGCTCAGCGGCCTCGAGGCCGGGTTCGCGGACCTGGATGTAATCGATCCCGGCTCGAGCGGCGGCCGAGACCTGGGTCAGGAGCGCATCGGTCCAGTCGCTCTGTGCGGCGCCGATGGCGGTGCCCAGCCGCCGGCGATCGGTCACCAGGCAGAGAATCATTGCTGCGGGCTTTCGCCGGACTTGCGGCCAAAGAGGTCGGAAAGCTCGGCCAGCGCCGCCCAGACGTTGATCAGGCCAAGGCCCGTGACCGCGCCGCGGGTGTAATTGCTGAGGAACAGGGCGCCGAAGGCCGCCGACCCCTCGACGAAATAGTTACGCTCCCAGAACGCCGACCACGGGATCAACACCAGGAGCAGTCCTGTTTCGAGCAGGAGGGCGACGAAGAGGAGCCGCCGGAACAGGGATTAGCCTCGAGCCTGGGCTTTCGACAGCCGTTCGATCTGGCCGGCGACGTCACGGTAGCCGCCTGATTCCGACTCGAGCTCGACGAAGACCGCGAGGGCGCGCGAGTGCTCGCCCACCGATTCCAGCGTCTTCGCCAGGTCGTAGAGCAGCGCCCGGCCGGCGTCCGGGGTTGGCGCCGGCGCCTCGGCGGCGCGTTCGAGCCACTCGATCGCGCGGGTGGTGTCGTTGCGCTCGAGATAGAGGCGGCCGAGCATCGACGCCGCGTCGAATCGCTGGCGCGGCGAGCGGGTCGCCCCTTCCAGCGCCTTGATCGCATCGTCGGGCATGCCCATCTCGTGGTACGTGAGGGCCAGCCGGTACTGCTCGGCGGCTGCTTCTTCCGAGGAGGCGCCCGCCGATGCGTCACGCATTCCGCGGAACACCTGATCGAGCGACCGCGGCGGCGG
>JAYWEJ010000182.1:0-3955 GCA_043779345.1 Acidimicrobiia bacterium
CATCGATCGATCCCACTGGTTCGGGTCAAGGCCATTCAGAATCTGCACCGCCGCCCGCTCGGCGCCGCCGCCGTTCAGTGACGGCAGCACGAAACACACTTTGCGGCGATCCATCAGGCCGCGGGCCGGTGAATCGGCACGCCGCATTCGGCCGCGACGATCTGCATCAGCGACGCCGCCTGGCGCTCGAGTGTGTGCGCGCGCGCGGTGACATAGCCGCCTTGAATGAGGCGCTGCCGAAGTGCCGGGGCGGCGATCAGCGACCCCAGCGCCTCGACCAGCCCATCGGTCGATCCTTCCGGCACGAGGACGCCATTCTCGCCGCTGGTGATCAGGCTCGAGATGCCGGACACGTCGGTGGTCACGATCGGAAGCCCGGCGGCCATCGCTTCCATGAGCACGCGCGGAATCCCTTCACCTGGTCTGGTCGGCAGCACGAAGAGATCGAAGTCCCGGTAGAGCGGCAGCAGTTGATCGAGGGGGACCGCGCCTCGCAGGTGCACGCGCGCCGCGACGCCGCTGCGTAGCGCTGCGGCGGCAATCGCTTCGCGCTCAGATTCGCCGATCAGCCCGATCGTCGGACCGACGATATCGAGCGTGACGTCGTGGCCGGCGGCCGCCAGATCGCGAACCACCGCCGGCAGCGATCGCAAGCCCTTTCGCGGATCGATGCGGCTGACGCACAGCAGGCGAACGCGTGGTCCGGCGCAGGTGTCGGTTCGTGTCGAAAAGTCGGAGAGGCTCAGTGTCGTCGTCTTGGTTTCGTGGACGCGCGCGCCGTCACCTTCGTGCTTGGCGCGCAACGACGCGCCGTTGACGAACGTCAGCGCCCGCCGGGTCATGTAACGCAGCGCCCATTCTTCAAACGCGACATATTGCGCGAACAACAGCTTCTTGATGCCGCGATAGCCGAGGTGAGGCAGCAGCGCTTCGTAGTCGCCGACGACCAGCAGGAAGATCGGCTTGCGCCGTGCTGCGGCGATGCGGAACGCGAAGATCGCGGCCGGCGACGGCACGCGGAGATGAATCACGTCGCACTGATCGACCCACTGGCCCAGCCGCGCTCGCATCGACCACAACTGCGGGTAGAACTGCCGCGGCCCCGGGAAGTACGGCAGCGGCGCCAGCGTCACGTTGGTCGCCCGCACGCGCGAACCCGACGCCGGCGGCGTGTCGAACACCGGCACCGACAGGACGACGCGGTCGAAGTACGGCGCGATCGAATCCACGTAGCGCGCAAACGAACCTTCCGCTTCCCACAGCGCGCCATCCGCGGTCTGCCAGAACGGCATGTGGTAGAGGATGCCGAGCGTCACGCCAGCCCCTTCGCCGCCAGCAGGCGATCGTAGAGCGTGGCGATCGACGCGACATAGCCATCGACGCCAAACCGCGGCAGCACGAACGCTTTCGCAGCGCTGCCCAGCCGGGAGCGTAGCTGGCTGTCATTGACCAGTGTCGCGAGCGCGCGCGCCAGCTGCGTGCTGTTGCCGGCATCGACGAGAAGGCCGTTGACGCCGTCGTCGACCACTTCGGGAATTCCCGCCACCCGCGACGCGACCACCGGCAGGCCGGCGCCCATCGCCAGCACCATCGACAGCGGCAGGCCTTCCCAGTACGACGGCATCGCAAAGATGTCGACCGCCGCGAGGATGTTGCCCAGGTCGCGGCGAGCGCCGAGGAAATGAACCCGCCCGAGGATGCCGAGCGCCTCGGCGCGCGATCGCAGTTCGTCGCGCAGCTCACCGTCGCCGACCACCACCAGGTGCAGGGCCGAGAGCTCCGCGTCCGTGATCGCCTCGAAGAGCACGCGATGCGCCTTCTGTTCCGTGAGCCGCGCGATGATGCCTGCCGCCGGCACGCCGGCCGGCACGCCGATCGAGGCGCGAAACTCATCGCGGGTCTTCGTCGTTTGCAGCTGCGCCCAGTCCACGGCGTTGTAAATCACTTCGATCTTGCCGGCGTCCGCGCCGACTTGCGCGATGTAATGGTCCTTGACGGACGCGGCCGAGGCCACGACGGCGTCGGTGCCCCTCATCAGCCAGCCCTCGAGGCGGGCGTGGAGCGGCCGCTTCTTCTCGTAGATGTTCACTTCGGTGCCGATCACGATCGGCACGCCGGCCATCATCGCGGCAAAGCGGCCGTAGAGGCTTCCGGTCAGCAGGAAGGTGTGCACGATGGTCGGCGCCCACGTGTTCAGCGCGTCGCGCAGGCGCAGCACGTCGAGTGGCCGCGACACGCCGGGCGTCAGTCCCAACACGGAGAACGGTATGCCGGTGCGCCGGATCTCTTCGCCGATCGGCCCTGCTTCGTGGATGCACGCCACCATCGGCTCGAATCGCGGCGGCAAGTGGCGCACCAGGTTGAGCACCATCTCTTCGGCTCCGCCAACCATGAACGCGTGCGACAAATACAGGACCCGCGCGCGCCCACCTTCGCCATGGCTACGGCGGACAAGCTGCATCACGCCGCGCCCATGCGCCGATAAAAGGCGACGGTCTGCTCGAGGCCGTCGCGAAGCGCGATCGACGGCTTCCACTCGAGCTCGCGCATGATGCGACTGATGTCGGCCATGAAATCGCCGGTCTCCACCTGCTGCGCGAGGGCCGGCCATGCGACGTGCTCGATGCGGCCACCGCCGGCGATCGCAATTACCTGCTCGGCGAGATCAACCATCTTCGTACCAGTGCCGCTGCCGACGTTGTAGGCGCGTCCATCTGCATCCGATGATTCCGCCATCGCGAGCAGGGCGCTGACGACGTCGGCAACGTGCACGTAATCACGCAGCTGGTTGCCATCGCCGTAAATGGTCAAGGCGCGATCGGCGATCGCGAGATGAATCATCCGATTGATCACGCCGTAGGCCGTTCGCGAGGAGGGCTGTCCGGGTCCGTACGGATTGGTGATGCGCGCAACGCTGTAGCGAATGCCAAACAGCCGCGAATAGAGCGCGAGATACTGCTCGACCGTCTGCTTGTGAACGGCGTGCAGGCAGAGGGCGGCCTGGGGTGCGTCCTCAGCGACCGGAAGGTGATCGACCTGGCCGTATTGCAGGCGCGAGCCGGCAAACACCACCTTGGCGTCACGGTTCCGTGCTCGCAACGCCTCGAGCAACACCAGGTTGCCGCGCAGGTTGACGTCGAGATCCGTCCACGGATCTTCCATGCTGCGAACGGCGCCCGATTGTCCCGAGAGGTTGATGATCACCTGCCGCCCGGCGACGTGCTTCTCGAGCAACGGCTGGTCGCGCAGATCGCCCTCGATGACCTCGACGCCGTTCCGTTCAAATGCGGTCACGTCCTCAGCGTGCTTCGCGCGATCCGGCGTCAGCACCGCGACCTGCGCGCCAAGAGCGGCCAGCCTGGTCGACAGGTTGACGCCGATGAAACCGAGGCCGCCGATCACCAGCACGCGTGAACTGCTCAATCCCTGATGGCCTGATGGCCTGATGGCCTGCTGGCCTGTCATGTCACCCTGCGTGCCACGCAGCGGCCGTGCAGGTGCACGTCGGAGCGGAACTGATCCAGCGATTCAATCGCGAACTTTCCAGTGAGCACATCACGGATCCATCGCTCGTCGCCGTACATCCCTGCCGACATCAATCGGCGATGCAGCGCGCGGCCGAGCGGACCCGGCGCGATCGGGAGCACCAGGCTCGCCAGGCTCCGGCCCGGGGTTTTCGGCACATCGGGCGATCGCGGATCGACAGTCGTGAAAGCAAACCGCCCATCCGGCTTGAGCCAACGCCAGACACGGTCGACGATCGCGGCGTCGAGCGGCACGTGCTCGGCGAGCACGCCGATCGAATACACGAGATCGAAGCTGCCATCCGGGAAGGCGTGCGCCGCCAGATCGCCCTGCACCAGCCTGAGCTCACGCGCGCTGATGCGATCGGCGCGAATCGGATGACGCGCCTCGGCGAGCATCGCCGCCGACGCGTCGAAGCCCACCAGCGAGC
>JAYWEJ010000183.1:0-9382 GCA_043779345.1 Acidimicrobiia bacterium
CCGCTGCGGCTCGACAACCCGTGCGTGCCGCGCAGCCCGACGAGATTCTGGTTCGCCGCGGGAATGCGAATCGATCCGCACGTGTCGCTGCCCATCCCCGCCGCCGCGAAGCTCGCGCCGATCCCCGCGCCGGTGCCGCCGCTCGATCCGCCCGGCACCCGAAACAGGTCGTACGGATTGCGCGTCTGCCCGGTGAGCGACGAGACCGTGGTGATCCCCGCCGCGAGCTCGTGCATCGTGGTCTTACCAAGAATCACCGCGCCCGCATCGCGCAACTTCGTGACCTGGAACGCGTCCGCCGCGGGCTGCAGCGTCGCGAGGCCCAGCGCGCCGCCCGACGTCGGCATGTCGGTGGTGTCGTAGTTGTCCTTGATCAGGACGGGAATGCCGTGCAGCGGCCCGCGCACTTTCTTGTCGGCGCGCTCGCGATCCATCGCATCGGCGTCTTCGCGCGCGCGCGGATTGATCAGCACGACCGAGTTCAGCCGCGGCCCGGCCTGGTCGTAGGCCTGGATGCGCGCGAGATACGACTCGACCAGGCCGCGCGAGGTGACGCGTCCCGCCGCCATCGCGCCTTGCAGATCGAGAATCGATTGCTCGTGGACCTCGAAGAATTCGATCTCCGGCGCCGGCTGCGGCCGGGCGGCAGGGGTTCGTTGCTGGGCCAGCAGGGGAGACAGCGAGGCCATCAGCAGGGCGGTCAGCGCACCTGCGCCGTATCGGATGAGCATGGCCGATTGTAGTGGCAGCGAGGCGCCACGATGGTGTTGACACCCGGCCCCCCGGGTGTCAGCATTCCCGCGCATGAATGCGTCCAAGGTTTCCAGAGATATCTCGATCGCCCTTCTCACCGCCGTGATGGTCGCCGCCGGTTTCTGGGCGGCATCGCCCGCCGAAACGCAGGCGGCGCGTCCCGCCCAGGTTGCCGGCAAGCCGAACCTGAACGGCATCTGGCAGGCGATGAACACCGCCAACTACGACGTCCTGTCGCACCAGGCGAAAGCCGCGCTGGCGTTCCGGCAGGGTCCGGTCGTGCCCGTGCCGGCCGCCGGCGTAGTCGCGTTCGGCGCCATCGGCGCCGTGCCTGCCGGCAACGGCATCGTCGAAGGCGACGAGATTCCGTATCTGCCCGAAGCGGCGAAGAAGCAGAAAGAGAACCAGGAGAACTGGCTCGATCGCGATCCCGAGATCAAGTGTTTCCTGCCGGGCGTGCCGCGCGCGAACTACATGTCGCTGCCGTTCCAGATTCTCCACAGCGACAAGGCGGTGTTCTTCGCGTATGAGTACGCGGGCGCCGTTCGCAACATCCTGCTGAAGGATCCGGGCCCCGCGCCCGTCGATTCGTGGATGGGCCAGTCGGTCGGCGCGTGGGAAGGCGACAGTTTCGTCGTCACCGTGACCGGCTTCAACGATCAGTCGTGGTTCGATCGCGCCGGCAATCATCACAGCGACAAGCTGAAGGTCGTCGAGCGCTATACGCCGCAGGGACCGGATCACCTGTGGTACGAAGCGACCATTGAAGACCCCCTGACGTTCAGCCGGCCGTGGAAGATGCGCTTTCCGCTGTATCGCCACATCAATCCCGATGCGCGGTTGAATCAATTCAAGTGCGTGGAGTTCGTTGAGGAATTGATGTACGGCAAGTTCCGTAAGACACCGGTCCAATAATCATGCGAATCATCATTGCGCTCGGTCTGGCAGTCATCGCATCGGTGGGGTTGATCGCGCAGCAGGCCCCGGGCATCGCGAAGCCGTCGGCGACGCCGCGCACCGCGGACGGCAAGCCGGATCTGCAGGGCACCTGGACCAACGCCACCATCACGCCGCTCGTTCGGCCGCAGAATCAGCCGAACCTGGTGATGAGCGCCGCAGAAGCGGCGCGGATGGAAAAATCCACGATCGATCGCCGCGACGAGCGCAACCAGCCGAGCGATCCGAACCGCCCCGCGCCACCGAAGGGCGGCGACGGCTCGACGGGCGCCGCAGGCAACGTCGGCGGCTACAATAATTTCTGGCTCGACCCGGGGGAGCGCATCGCCGTGATCGACGGCCAGTTCCGCAGCTCGCTCATTATCGACCCGCCCAACGGGCAAGTCCCGGCGTTCACCCCGGAGTACCGAGCCCGGCAGGCGGCGCGCGCGAAGGGCATTGCCGCCCGCGGCCAGTACGACCATCCTGAGTATCGTCCCCTCGCCGAGCGCTGCATCCTGTCGTTCGGCCCGACCACGCCGCTCGTGCCGAATTACTTCTACAACAACAACCTGCAGATCGTGCAGACCCCGGAACACGTGATGATCCTCATGGAGATGGTCCACGACGCGCGCGTCGTGCGCATTGGCGGCACGCACCTGCCGAAGCATATTCGACCGTGGATGGGCGATTCGATCGGCCACTGGGAAGGCGACACGCTGGTCGTGGACACGACGAATTTCCCGCCCCAACAGAATTTCCGCGGCTCGTCCGAAAACCTCCACGTCGTGGAACGGTTCAGGCGCGCCGATGCCAGGACCATCAATTACCGGTTCACGGTGAACGATCCAACGACGTTTACGGCCCCGTTTACGGGGGAAATTCCGTTTAACGCGACCGACGAGATGATCTACGAATACGCGTGCCACGAAGGGAATTACGCCCTGTCGAACGTCCTGAGCGGCGCGCGCAACGAAGAGAAGCGGCTTGGCACGAAGCAGGAAAAATAGGACACTATCAACATGCGAAATACATTAGCTGCGCTGTTGCTCCTCGCCGGCCTGATGATTGCCGGCCGCACGGTGATCGCCCATCACGCGTTTGGCGCCGAGTTCGATCCGAACGCGCCGATCAAGCTGCAGGGCAAGGTCGTGCGGCTCGAGTGGGTCAACCCGCACACCTGGATTCACGTCGAGACGATCAAGGACGGCAAGCCGGAAATCTGGATGGTTGAGGGCGGCACGCCGAACACGTTGCTGCGCCGCGGCATCACCAGGGACACCGTCGCGATCGGCACGGAAGTCGTCGTCGACGGCTACCAGACGAAAGACCACTCGCTGAAGCGCGCCAATGGCCGCGACGTGACCTTTGCGGACGGCCGCAAGCTGTTCATGGGATCGTCAGGCACCGGCGCGCCGAAGGACGGCCGCGATGCGACCGAGGGCGGCACCAAGCCCGCTCCCAAGAAGCCGGGCGGCAGGTAGATCCTATTGGCCAATGGGCCTATAGGCCTATAGGCCTACGAGAATCCGATCCAACGGCCCGCCGCGGCCACCACGACCCATAGCGCAATCGACAGCGCGCCGACCAGCATCTGGCGGCGCGCTGTGTTGCGTACCGCGTCTTCAGTCACGCGCGATCGGATCGTGAACGCAAACGCGATCGCGAACGGCAGCGTCGTGATCTTCACCCAGAACGAGTCGCTGTAATACAGCTTGATCGGTTCCGACAGGAACAGCGGCAGGCCGGTGGCGATCATGCCGGCGATCGCGCCGATCATCCACGGCCGCGCCGCGCGCCACAGCTCCGACGCGCTTCGGCTATTGAGCCCGAGACCGAGCAGGCGGAGATCCACGACGAACACCGCGCCGCCAAGCAGCGACAAGAAGAGGAGGTGGATGGCCTCGATGACCGGGAACAGCCAGTTCGAGCCGACGACGAATTGCCCCAGCCAGAGGGTTTCGCACCATTCAAAGAAGGGCAGCAGCATATCGGTCTGTGTCTAATCTGTGGCGACCACGCAACCGGCGAACCAGTTTACGAAGGCCGATTGCGGCTGGATGTCGCAGTCGAACCAGTTGTAGGCGATGAACCGCCCGAAGACGATGATCAACGCCCACAGGACGATCGACACCAGCCCGGCGCGGCGCGCCGTCCACGGCAACCGCGCGGCGGTGTCCCACTCGCTCGATGTCGGCTGGACGCGCGCGTGGAAATACCAGATGTTGATCATCGCCAGGATCAGGAAGATGACCTTGGCGCGGAACCACACGCTCTGATACGTGCGGACCGGGATGCCGTAGAACAGCAGGACGCCGGTGATCACCATCACGGCGAAGCCGACCCGCACCCACGGCAGCACGCGATCGTTCATTTCCGATACCGGCACGCTGGTGAATCCCAGGCCGAGGAGCCGCAAGTCCCACACCACCGTCAGGCCGACGAACAGCAGCAGGAACATGACGTGCGTCGACTCGACGAGGGGATACATGAAGAGCGACTCGCGGAGCGCGGTGCTCCCCTGGGTGGCGGCAAGCCATTCGCAGAAGGCGAGCAGCGACACGATCAGGGCCGCGGCGCCAGCTGCAACGCGAACTGCTTGTGGCAGTCGGTGCAGACGTCGTAGATGTCGCCGCCGATCGTGAACAGCGCGTCCTTGTCCCGGTCGTCGATCGCCTTGAGCGCG
The DNA here is from genome assembly GCA_043779345.1 of Acidimicrobiia bacterium. Lineage (GTDB taxonomy): Bacteria > Acidobacteriota > Vicinamibacteria > Vicinamibacterales > UBA2999 > 12-FULL-67-14b. The sequence continues at coordinate 4,376 of JAYWEJ010000183.1, forward strand.
CGGCGGCTGTGGGTGACGAGCGCCTCCGAATGCTTGACCCAGTCGGCCGCTCCCCCGGTGCGTCCCGGCAGCATCAGCAGGTTGCCCGATTCCGCCAGTTGGATCGCATGCATCCGGACGACGGCCCACTCATCGGCGTTGGACGGCGCCTTCTCGAAGGTCCCCTCGAGAGTGATGACGGTGCCGACGGCTTCCCAGATGCCGTCCGCGGCCGGATCGAGCACGTTGAGCATCAGGTCTTTCATGTTCGCCGTTGTTTGAAACGGCGGCATGGCCGTCGCCGCCGGTTGCGAAGTGCACGAGACACCAAGGAGAAAAATGAGCGGCGCGAGCCACACTCGAATACGCATCTGAGCCGACATCTTAGCAAACAGAGCCTGCCCCGCCGAAGCTCGGTGAATTCAGGAGCGAAGGTGGGTCGCCGCCGGCCCTGGGCGCGCGGCGAACCACGCCATTTTTCCGAGGTGAGGAAGGGCCCGTTCGTATGCGTCGATCCAGCGGGCGCCGAAGGCAGTGGCCTCGGCCACGGGGATCAGCGCCCAGACGCTGCCGCCGAACCCGGCGCCGAAACTGCTCGAGGCGAACGCGCCGTTGTCGCGGGCCAGCTTCGCCAGCAGGATCGTTTCCGGAATCTGGTTGCCGAGCAGATCGTCGGCTTCGCGCTGTGAGTCCGAGGCGAGCGCGCCGAGCGTCGTGCCGTCGCCAACGCGGAAGGCGGCCGCGGCCTGCGGCGCCCGCGCGGTCTCCCGGGTGAAGTGCTGCAGCCGCCGCTTCAGGTCCGCCACCGAAAACCGCCCATCGGGTGACGGCTCGAGCCGCGAGGTCAGCGTTGCGATCGAATCGGGATGCGTCGCCAGCGCGTCGGCCAGCGAGCGCGCCGGCGCCGCGGCATGCTGGTTCCAGATCGCGTGGAGCGCGCGCACGCCGTCGGCGGCGCGGTTGTAACGATCCTTGACCGAGTCGGCCTTGTCGGCCTGCACGCCGCTCGACGCAATCACGAACGTCCAGTCCTCGGGCATGCGGGTGTCGCCGAGCGGCCGGACCGGCACGAACCGATACAGGCTCACGTGATCGACCTGCGACGCGATGATGGCGGTGTGATCCTGGCTGCCGCCGTGGGTGCCGACACCGGCGGAGCCCGGCAGGCCGGGAAAGTTCAATCCGTTCTCGACGCAGCCGAGATACCAGGCGAGGTCGTGCACACGGCGCAGATGCCGGTGCCATTCGTCGCGATCGCGCAGGCCCGCGCGCTCGACCAACGCCAGCGCGACGCCGACGACGAGCGCGCTGGAGCTGCTGAGGCCGGAGGCGCGCGGCAGGTCGCTGGCGATGGCGATGTTGGTGCCAAGCTCGCAGCCGGGAAAGTTGAGGAAGAAGCGGTGCGCGACCACGTGCACGTAGCGCTGCAGCCCGCGATAGTGGGCCGGGGCCGGCTGGGCGGGATCGACTTCAATCACCTGGCCGTCGAAGATGTCGCCGACGCGCACGATGCCGTCGGCGCGCGAGCGGGCCGCCAGCGTAATGCCGCGCGGCACCGCCGCCACCAGCGAATGACCGCCGGCATAGTCGGTGTGCTTGCCGAAGATCTCGATCCGCCCGGGCGTGAAGCGGCGCCATTGCGGCGCGCCGTCGAGGATGGGCAGCGCGTTCTTCTCGAGCTCGACGAACAGCGCCGCGCGCGACGCAGCGTCGGCCGGCGTCATGCCGAGCAATTCGAAATGCGCGGCAATCGAATTCACAGGCGTGGCTCCATTCCGGCCAGCCGCTCGTTCACCAGCGCGACGTCCGATCGTCGCGAGAGATCGAGCACCGCGCCCGACGCGCGGAAGGTGCGATAGGTCTCGCCCCTCGACACCGCCAGGCCGACCGCTTCCGGAAGCTCGTATTCGCCGCGCGCCGATAGGGGCACGTCGCGGCAGGCGTCGAAGATCCGCTCGTCGAATCGCCACACGTTCATGCTGATCAGGGCGCGCGATCCGGCGGCGTCGTAATAGTCGCGGCCGGGCTTTTCGACAATGCGTGTCAGGTGGCCGCGCTCGTCGACCTCAATCGCGGCAAAGCCGATGACACGCTCGCGGGGAAAGCCACTTTCGTTGACGAGGGACTCGACAGCGTAGGCCGGCAATCCGGGACCGTCGAGATCGGCCAGCGCGCGAAGCACCGGCGCCGGATAGAGATTGTCGGAGTTGAGGACCAGAAACGAATCGCGGCCCGCGAAGGCGTGCGCGGTTTGCACCGCGCGCGCCGTGCCGTCGGCGGTGGGCTGCACTGCGTACTCGATCGCGAGACGCGAGGGACGTATGGCGGCGTAGTAGTTTCGGATCGCGGAGTGATCGGGCGCGACCACGACGCAGACGCGCGTGCAGCCGGCATCGGCCAGCGCGCTCAAGACGTAGTCGAGGAACGGCCGCAATCCACTTGCCCCGAGCGAAGTCGAGGGGTTGCCGATCGGCATCATGCCTTTCGCGCCGGCCGCGGCGGCCGCCGACTGCTCCGGCGTGAGCGCCACGTCGCTTGCCCCGGGCGAAGTTGAGGGGCCTTCCTGCTTCATGCGGCTGCCCAGCCCACGGGCCAGGAGGACGGCCTTCATATCCAATCAATGCTACAGTGCTCCGCCTCCGCTAAAGCTTGGGCGGGACAGGCTCACGAAAAAAGAGGGCAACATGACGCGACGTTTCCTGACCATTGCGGCCGTGTTGGCGCTTGCGGCGTCACCGTACGCGCAGAGCCCGCAAGCGCGACCCGCGCAGCCGGCCCAACCGCGACCGGCGCAGCCGGCACCGACGGCTGATCCGTACGCTACCAATCCGGACGCCGGCAAGACCCAGTTTCCGATGGCGGCGCCCGCCGGGAAGGACAGCGGCGCGAAAACGGCGGCGCCGAACGGCGCCACCAACCAGGGCGCGTTCGATCCCGCGAAGTGGCAATACGGCACGTCCTTCAACGCGCCGGCCGGCGCGAAGGTCTGGAATCCCGCGAAGCTGAAGCTCCTCCAGGGCGGCAAGGTGACCGGAGGCACGGTGTTCGGCGCCACCGATCCGTCGACCTATTGCGCGATGGCCAACGCCGGCTACGACTTCATCTGGACCGAGATGCAACACGGGCAGAGCGACTGGCAAGCGGTGGCGCGCATGTGGCGGACGTGCCCGCACGCGAAGGCGGTGCCCGGGGCGCGCGTCGCCTACACCGACGAGCGCGAGATCCAGCATGCGCTCGACGCCGGCGCGCTCGTGATCGTCGTGCCGACCGTGGATACCGTCGAAGAAGCCATTGAAGCGAGGAACTGGACCTACTTTCCGCCGCTCGGACGCCGCAGCAACGGCGGCGGCCAGGCGTTCGACGCCGCGATGTGGGGCGGCGTGCCCGGCGGGTATCGCGCGACGGCGAACGACAACGTCGTGCTCATCCTGATGATCGAAACGCTCGAAGGCGTGAAGAACGCCGAAGAGATCGCCAGGGTCCCCGGCGTCAACGCGATCTTCGCGGCGAGCGGCGATCTCGCGAATTTCACCGGCTATCGACAGGGCCAGCCCGATTACGAGCGCGCCATCAACATCGTGCACGATGCGGCGATCAAGGCCGGAGTCAAGTTGTGCGGCCCGTTCGCATGGCGCGATCGCCCGGACTTCACCTGCTTCCAGGCGGGCAGCGAGACCGCGGCCATCTCGCGCGGCGTGGCCGCGGAGCTTGGCAATCTTGGGAATACGCAAGGACAGGTTGAAGTGGGACCGCTTGCTGTAAAAAAACAGCAATAAAGAATGAAGAATACGGAATAACGAAACTCTTTCTTTATTCCGTATTTCGTATTTCTTATTTCTACCTAGCCGATGTTGTTGCGGCGATCCGAGCTGCCGTCGGCACGCGAGTCTTCGTCGCGATCCTCGTCCAGGTCATCCGCTTCGTCGAGGTCCGCGCCCTCCTTGCCCTCGGTGCCCTGGGTCTGTTCTGACTCGGATGGGACCGATTCGCCGCGGCTTTCGCGCGTCAACTCGTCGGTGCCTTCGCCCTGATCCTGATCGCGGTTCTGATTGTCGTTCTGTGACATTAGGAGCCTCCGGCTCCGTTGCAGAGCAAAAGCAGTACCGCTCACCGCACGCGTACCGGCCACCACAGTCGCACGTCCTGGAATGCGGAGAAATGGAGCAATGGCTGGTGTCCCGGCGGGCTAATGCCTGCGGCGGCAATCATCGAATTTCGCTCGATGCCGGCCGCGGCGGCCTGGAGGCTCCATGGTGGATGAATAATGTCTCCCCGCCAGATCCGTTTCCCGTCCGATGCGTAGAGCGCGTAACGCTCGGTGAGGAAGTGATCGATGGTGTCAGGCAACGGTGACGCCGCCGGCCCAATGCCCCGGTAGGTCGCGGCGAACGACGCCGGCGCGCCGGCGATCGACCAGCGGTCGCTTGTGTAGGCGATGCGATCGTCCGCTTTCGTCATCTGCATCGAGGCGCGAAAGTACGGAAGCCGAATGCCCAGTCTTGCGCCGACCACGGCCAGCATCGACGCGGCGTCGAGACTGAAAAACCAGACGCCCGGCCGGCCGTCGAGCGTGACGTAGGTGCGGACGTTGATCTCCTGGAACGCGTGGGTGGTCGGGATCGGCGGCACGCCGCGCATGCGCACGCCGCTCATATAGAAGGGGATCACGCCGATCCATGGCGTTCCGTCGAACGTATCGATCGCCAGCGGCGCTGGTATGAGTGGACGCAGATCGCTCATCGCGCACCGCCAGTGCGCGAACAACAGGTCATGCCAGCGTTGCACCATGATCCACGGTCCCGTTGGCGTCACAGCGCTCGAGTTTCTCATTCTTCAGGTACGGGATCTGCAAGCACGAGTCCGTTGTAAGGGGGAACGAGACTCATGATGGTGACGAATCGCGTGGTGTGGGCGGCTCTGGCAGTCGCCGCTGGCGCCGGGCTTGCCGCCGTGCTCTATACGCCGGCTCGCAGTCGCTGGCGCGCGCAGAACAATGAGCTGTCAAACCGCGTGGACGAAGCCTCGGAG
>JAYWEJ010000184.1:0-9258 GCA_043779345.1 Acidimicrobiia bacterium
GCCAGCAGGCGCTCGTTCTCCCAGGGCTTCTGGATGAAGTCGCGTGCGCCGCGCCGCATCGCTTCGACCGCGACGTTGACCGAACCCCACGCGGTCATCATCACCACCACCGGCAGTGATTCATCACCGGTATGGATCCGCTGCAGCAGGTCGAGACCCTCTTCGCCGGACGTAGTATCGCGCGTGTAGTTGAGATCCATCAGGACCACGTCGTAGTCCTTCAGCTCGAGCCCGCGCAGGAGTTGTTGCGGAGATGTCGCGGTGTCGATGATGAAGCCCTCCGGCTTCAATAGCAACCGCAGCGCTTCGATGACGTCGGCCTGATCGTCGGCGATGAGGATCCGGGCCGGGGCGCCGTCGTTAGTTCTCGTCAACGATCCAGCCGTCCTTCAGGTTGATCACGCGCTTGCCGAACGACGCGTTCTCTTTCGAGTGCGTGACCTGCACGATGGTCGTGCCGCCCTCGTTGAGGCGGCGGAACAACTCCATGATCTCCTTGCCCTGATCCGAATGCAGGTTGCCGGTCGGCTCGTCGGCGAGGATCAGCGACGGCTTGGCGACGACGGCGCGGGCGATCGCGACCAGCTGCTGCTGGCCGCCGGAGAGCTGGTTCGGGAACAGGTCCTTCTTGCCGACGATGTTGAAGCGATCGAGGATGTCGGCGACCATGCCTTCGCGCTCGGCCTTCTTGACGTCGCGATACGAGAGCGGCAGGTCGATGTTCTCGTAGACCGTGAGGTTGTCGAGCAGGTGATAGCTCTGGAACACGAAGCCGATATGCTGCTTCTGCAGCCGCATCCGGTCCTTGGCCGACAACTGGTGAATCGGATCGTCGTGCAGCCAGTACTCGCCGGTCCACGCGCTGTCGTGCATGCCCAGGATGTGGAGCAACGTGCTCTTGCCGGCGCCCGAGGGCCCCATGATCGACACGAAGTCGCCCGATTTGATCTCCGCGTTGACGCGGCGGAGCACGAAGGTCTGCGACAAGCCGTGGCGGTACGATTTCTCGATGCTGTTGAGTTTGATCATGTGCTCGGGATCAGGGATCGGGGATCAGGGGAGTTATTCGCTTCGTAGCGCCGTCATTGGATCGACGCGCATGGCACGCCTAGCCGGAACATAGCACGCCAGTGCGGCCATCGCCAGCAGCAACACTGCGAGCGATAGGTAAACGACTGGATCGGTCGCGCTGGTGTTGAAGAGCAGGCTCTGCATCAGCGTGGTCGCCCCGGCGGCCGCAATCAATCCAAGCACGACGCCGATCACGGCGAGCCGCAGCCCGTGGCCGATCACTTGAGTGAACACCTGCCGTGGGCTCGCACCGAGCGCCAGCCGCACGCCAATTTCCGGAACGCGTTGCGTGACGGTGAAGCTGATCAAGCCGTAGACGCCGACGGCGGCCAGCAGCAGCGCCAGCATCGCGAAGCTCGCAATCAGGAACGAGCGGAAGCGCGGCTCGCCCGTCGACTCCTCGATCATCTGCTCCATCGTCTTGACCTCACCGATTGGCAAATCGGGATCGACTTCAGCGACCGCGGCCTTGACGGCGGATGCGACCGGGCCCGCACCACGATCCGTCCGCACCATTGCGCCCATGTACGGCAGCACGAACTGGGTGTAGGGCAGGTAGATCGCGGCTCTGGGAGGGGTGTTGAGCGACCGGCGTCGCGCGTCGGAGACAATGCCGATGACGGTGAACGGATCCCCCAAATCGATCTTTTCGCCGATCGGGTTCTTGCCGCCGAACTCCCGGCGCGCCGATTCGCTGATCAACACCACCGGCGGTGAATCGGGACCGTCGGCCTCGGTGAAGTCGCGGCCTTCGATCAACCGCACGCCGGACGCGCGCAAATAACCAGGGGAGATCGAGTTGAGGTCGGCGGTGAGCCGCTGCTCTGGTGGTTTCTCCGGCTGGCCGATCACCTCCACTCCCGCCTGCGCATTGCCGCCGCCGAATGGGAAGGGGAAGAGCATGGCCGACTGCGCCGTCAGCGGATTCGCCCGCAGGCGTTCGAGCACGCCCATGTAGAACTTTCGCTGCGCGGCCTCGTCGTAGCGCGACAGCGGCAGCGCCAATTCGACGGTGACGAGTTCGGTGGTGCGGAAACCCGGATCGACGGAACGCAGCCGCGAGAAACTCGTCAACATCAGGCCGGCGCCGATCAGGAGCACGAGCGCGAGCGCGACCTGTGCGACCACCATGACGTTGCGCATGCCGGTGCGCGAGGTCCCGTGCCGGCCGCCTTCTTTAAGGTCGGCATTGAGCTCTGGCCGCGACGATTGCAGCGCCGGCGTCAGTCCGAACAGGATGCCGACCACGATCGTGGCCGCGAACGCGAACAGGCCGACACGCCAGTCGAGGGTGACGTCGGCCAGCCGCGGCAGGTTCTCCGGCGCCAGCTGCACCAACAGATCCAGCGTCCAGTTCGCGACCAGCAGTCCAAGGGCGCCACCGGCGATGGCGAGGACGACGCTCTCGGTCAACAGTTGCTGCACCAACCGGGCGCGGCCGGCGCCGAGAGCGGTGCGGACCGCCAGCTCGCGCCGGCGAGCGGCGCCGCGCGCGATCAGCAGGCCAGCCACGTTCGCGCACGCGATCAGCAGGACGAAGCCCCCCGCTGCGAGCAGAACCATCATCGTGGTGCGCACGTCGGCCACCATGCTGGCGGCGAGCGGATCGCCACGCACGCTGCTGCCGGCGTTGGTCGGAACGTCACGGGCCAGGCGATCGCCGATCGCCTTCAGCTGTTCTTGCGCATCGATCAGGTTTCGATCGCCCGCGACGCGCCCGACCGCGCTGAAGTAGTGCACGTCGCGGCTGTCGTTGCCGCCTGCCATCCCCAGCGGCGAGGTCGGCACATCCAGGGACGACAGCATCCACGTATCGCTCTTTGACGGATGGCGCAGCCACTCGGGAACGACGCCGATGACTTCCGTGGGGGTCCCATTGAGGCGCACCTGCGTGCCGATCACCGCGGGATCGGCCCCGAACTGCTGTCTCCAGATCGCCTCGCCGATCACCGCCACGGCGGCGCCTGGCTGGTCGGTCGTCTCGTGATAGGTGCGGCCAAGCAGCGGCGGCGCACTGAAGACGTCGAAGAAGCCCGCGGTGGTCTGCATCCCGATGATGCGAACCGGTTCGCTGCGCCCCGTCAGATCGACGACGTCGGATCGATAGGCCGCAATCGCGGACAGGGTCGTGACGTCCTTCCTGAGATCGCGATAGTCGGCGGCGGAAAACGAGTCGGTGGCGCCGGTCGGCGACACGCGCGTCAGGCGCAGGAGCCGCCCGGGATCCTGATAGGGGAGCGGCCGCAGCACCACGCCGTCGACGATGCTGAAGATCGCCGTGGTGCCGCCGATGCCGAGGGCCAGCGTGAGGAGCGCGACCAGCGTGAAGCCGGGGGCGCGGATGAAGGAGCGTAGGGCGTACCGAACGTCTTGAACCAGCACGGCCCTACCCAGCATTTCCTGTTACACGTAGCCTTAAACGACGGTGCCGACGTTCTCTTCGACGACACGGCCGTCGAACAGGTGCACGCCGCGATCGGCGTGCGCGGCGTAGCGCGGGTCGTGGGTGACCATGCAGATGGTCGCGCCGCCACGGTGCAGCTCGCGGAGCAGCTCCATCACCGCTTCGCCGTTCTTCGAGTCGAGGTTGCCGGTCGGTTCGTCCGCCAGCAGGATCGACGGCTGGCCGCCGACGGCGCGGGCCACGGCGACGCGCTGCTGCTGACCGCCTGAGAGCTGCGACGGCAGGTGCTTGGCGCGATGCGCCATGCCGACGCGCTCGAGCGCCGCATTCGCGCGCTCGCGGCGCTCGGCAGCCTTCATGCCGCGGTAGATCAGCGGCAGCTCGACGTTCTCGAACACGGTGAGATCGCCGATCAGGTTGAAGCTCTGGAAGATGAAGCCGATCTCGCGGTTGCGGACGCGCGCGCGCTCCGACAGCGACAGGGTGGCGACCTCGTTGCCATTCAGCGTGTAGGTACCTTCGCTAGCCGTATCGAGCAGGCCAAGAATGGCGAGAAGCGTTGACTTGCCGCAGCCCGACGGACCGGCGATAGCGACGTATTCACCCTGCTGGATTTCGAGGTGGATGCCGGCCAGGGCGTGCGTTTCTACTTCGTCCGTGTAGAACACCTTCTTGATGCCATCGAGGCGAATCAGGGGCTGCGCGGAAGCGTTCATCGAAGACTCCTTAATCAGGCCGTCAGGCCGTGGCCATCAGGCTATCAGCGTTATCTCAACCGAATGCGTTCGAACTGATCCCAGGCCGACATGTCTGAGAGCACGACCTGATCGCCCTCAGCCAGGCCGCCAAGGACCTCAATCGTGTTCACCGAGCTGCGGCCCAGCTGCACTTGCGCGCGGGACGCTTCGCCGGTTGCCGGATCCAGCTTGAACAGGCCGACCGTGCTTTGTTCCTGCCCGAACGCCGGACGTCCGACATACAAGACGTTGTCCAGGCGATCGAGTTCAATCGTGCCGTCAACGCTGAGGTCCGGCCGCGCACCGCGCGGCAGCGCGCCCTCGAGCGCGACGTCAACCGTCACGGTGCCGTTCTGGGCCGACGGGTCGATACGAATGACTTTCCCTGGGATGATGCCCTGACGCGTGTCGATCGCGGCGATCTGGCCAATCGTCAAATCGCGCGCCTGCGTTTCCGCGATGCGCAGCTCGGCCTTCAGGCGGGTGGGATCCGCGACGCGCACCAGGTTCGTGCCCGGCTGCACCTGCTGGCCGACCTCGACCGGCACCTGTTCGAGCACGCCGTGCATGCCGGCGCGCACCTTCAGCAAGTCGACCTGCGACCGGCGCAGGTTGTAGTTCGAGCGGCGCTGATCGATGTTCGCCTGCGCTGACTGCAGCTGCGCCCGCATGCTCGCTTCGGTCACTTTCAGGCGATCGGTTTCAATGGAATTGCGCGTGCCGAGCGACTCGGCGCGGACCACCGACTGCTTGAGGATCAGGTTCGAGACCAGGCCGTCCTTGGCCAGGCCCTCGTTCATCTCACGTTCCGTCTGCGCGTTCTGGTAATCGGCGCGGACAATGGCGGCGGCGGCGCGCTGATTCAGCGTCTCGGCATCGAGCCGCGCCTTGAGGCTGTTGTAGTCGGCTTCGCCGGCGCGCAGCTGCTGCTCGGCGTCGTTGAGCGCCTGCTGCACGTTCGGATCGCTGAGCTCGAGCACGACGGTATCGGGCGTGACCTGCACACCGGGACGGAGCACGATGCGCTCGACGCGGCCCTGCGTGGACGCGGGCACCCAGCGGCGCGCTTCGTCAACGGGCACCAGCGTGCCCAGACCGCGAACCTGGCGGATCAATTGACCGCGCTTGACGGTGTCCACCCACACGGTGGCGCGCTCGACGGTCGGTGCCGCCGGCTTGAGGCGGGCCAGGACCACCGAGACGAGGACGACGACAATGATGCCGACGGCGCCGAACAGGTATTGACGGCGCTTCTTCGCTTGCGCGACTGAGGCGGGACGCTGAATGTCCATTTTTCGAGTTGCCCTAGTTAGACGGTGACTGCCGAGATCAGGTTGTCAGGTTGTCAGGTTGTCAGGTTGTCGGGCTGTCAGTAAGTAATTCTGACGGCCTGACTACCAGACCACCTGACGGCCTGAATTACAATCGCTGTGCCACCTTGCCCGATGGGCACAACATACTGATTCAACGAGAGTTAGGGGCCAAAGGTTCCATCGGCGGCCTGCCATTGTGTTCGGACATGGGACGCGCCGGGCCGTCGATGGGACTCGCCTTCGCCAAAGGCTTCGGCGGAGCAGGCTATCGCCTCAGCCGGAACACGGCGTCCGACCCCATCCGCTCCTGAAACTGGGCAATCGCCTCGATATCGGGGCGCGCCAGCAGCGCTGCGGTCATATCCCCAAACTCTTCGGGCGTCATGAGAGTGCCGTGAATTACGAGGAAATCAACACCGCGCTGCTTCAAATACGCGATCGACCGATCGTCCGGAAAAGACGCAGTGTGCTCCGCCAGCTCGATGAACGTGTCTGGAAAGAATCCGCTATAGCCGTTGACGATCGGCTGCCAGTGCCACGTGCTGTTGAACATGTAAAGGCCGTCGTAGATGGCGTGCAACGCATCGGCCCGCGCGAAGGGCACCTCGGCGACGACGGATCGCGGCTGGGTCGCGAGCCATTGATAGACTTCCGCTGGCTCTTCGGGAACGGTGAGCCAGGCGGTCATCCGGGTACTGAATTCGACAAGTAGCGCCGACGCCATCACGAGCGTGGCGATCGTGGTCACGGATTTCGAGCGGCCGCGCATCACGCGCGCCCAGCCGTATGCGCCCAGCGCGGCCAAGGCCAGGAAGACGAGAATCGACGCGCGCGCCGGCGCCCGCAGGCCGCGATAAGGAAAGAACACCGCGCGCAGCAGCTCGTAGAAGGGCGAATTCAAACCAAGCGAAATGACGAATCCGATCGCGCCCATCGCGAGCAGCGTGCCGCGCCGGCGATCGAGTGAGAACAGCCCGAGCGCCGCCATCGCTACGGCGAGCACGCCCGGAAACAGGAAGCGCTCCGGCTGCCCGAATGGCGCACTCCATCCGCCGTGGATCACATTGGCTTGCGTCGTGGCCAGGTAATTCATGATCGTCGCGGAGTAGAGGTGAATGTCTGTATCGAGACGCTCGCCCAGCGTGTCGCGGTTGAGCGCATAGGCATACCCGTACGGCGCCGCCGCGATCAACGCCACGGCGGCAGCGGGAATGACCGCGCGCACGATTCGCGCGCGCGCCTCCGCCGGCATCCGCCACAAGCGCACGGCCGCGATCGGCACCAGCACCGTCGCGAGGAAGACCGAGTAGTAAATGCAGGAGTAAACCTGGGCGATATAGGATGCCGCCATCGGCCACGCGTCCCGGCGCGATCCCGTATCCAACGTCCGCTCGAAGTAGAGCAGCGTGAGCGGCAGGAAGATCGTCGCCTGGAGCTCCAGGTGATGAAAGTGATCGAACCGGTAGGGCACGAACGCAAACGTGATTCCCGCGAGGATCGCCGCCTCCGAGTGTGCGGTGAGGTAGAAGGCGTAACGCCACATCGCCCAGCCCGACAGCGCCATCGACGCCAGCAGCAGCAGGTTATACGTCGTCACCTGCGACACGCCGGACCAGATCAGCGGCGCGCCGGCCAGGCCCTCGAGCAGGACTGCATCCGTGTACGCAAGCGTCCGCGGTTCGGGATGGAAGATGTTGCCGTTGAAGAGATCGCCGGGCGAGCGGGGCAGGATGTGCGCGATCCACGAGATGCGCCAGATGCTGAGCAGCGGGTCGTCGGAGTCGTAGACATGCGTCGACAGGTTGGCCGCCTGCGGCCACGTCATCGCGATCGTCAGCACCACGAATAACAGCACGACGCCGAGGCTGCGAAAGGCCTTTACGCTCACCGTCGTTCGGTCACCGCTGACCACAGCTCCGGATCGGTGACGCCTTCGCTGACAATGGCGAGGACGCGTGCTTCGGGTCCTAGGCCGAGTTGCTGTCTGATGCCGCTCATTGACGCGTCGCGGCACAGCGCGAGCAGCCCGCCGAGCGCCGCTGACCCCGAGGCTCCGGCCGCGATCGCCGGATCCCCGCCGATTGGATGCGCGAGCGCGCGCATCGCGTCGTGTGCCCACACGTCGTCGATCGCCATGAACGCGTCGACATTGGGTAACAGTGAAGCGAACGCCGGCGGCGACACTTCGCGATTACGCAGGCCGGCGAGCGTCGTGCTGAGCGGACCTTCGACGGCAACCGGATGCCCGGCTCGCGCCGATGCCTGCAGACAGGCGGCTTGCGTCGGCTCAACTCCGATCACCTTGCAGCGCGGCTGATGAAACGCGCACCAGCTCGCGATCGCGCACAGCAACCCGCCGACGCCGCCCTGGACGAAGACGTGGGTGAACTCTGAACCTTGAACCCTGAACTCTTGAACCTCATCGAGCATGTGCGTGTAGCCAAGCATGATCAGGAACGGGATGCGCTCGTATCCCGGCCACGCCGTGTCGGACACGATCGTCCAGCCGTGCGCGGCGGCATCCGTCTGCAGGATGCGGACCGCATCGTCGTAGGAGCCGTCGACCTTAATCACCTCCGCGCCTTCATTCCTGATCGCGTCGGCGCGAGCCGGCGCGGCATCGTGGGCCATGTAAACTCGCGCGACGCCTCCGGCTTCCCGTGCGGCGCGCGCCACCGCTCGGCCGTGATTGCCTTCACTGGCGCAGACGACGGTCGCGCCGCGGCGAAGCTGACCGCCGGCGAGCAGGGTCTCGATCGCAAAGCGCGCCCCGAGCAGCTTGAAGGCGTTCAGGCCGAATCGCCCCGATTCATCCTTGGCGGAGAGATCAGCGAGGCCCAGATTGCGGGCGAGCGCCGGCAGGGCACGAGCCGGCGTCGGCGTCAGCCCCGGGCGGGCGGCAAAAAATGCACGCATCTGCGCATAGTCGGCGGCGGAAAAAAGGCCGCGCGTTCTCGTCAAGCCAGGTGCAAATGCCGATACGGTGGTTGGGACAGAAATAGCCCAACGATTATAGTGGCCCTTCGACTCGCCGATCGACGCGCGACGGCATCGATCGGCTCGCTCAGGACAAGCGCATGCATGTGTTGACGCGCGTACTCGGCGCGACCCTTTTGGTTTTTGCCGCTGGTTGCACTGCTTCGGGGCAGCGCTTCGATCTGATCGTGCGCGGCGGCCAGGTCGTTGACGGCAGCGGCCAGGCGCCGCACCGCGCCGACGTCGGCATCATCGGCGATCGGATCGCGCGCATCGGCGACCTGTCTTCGGAATCCGGCGGCCGCGTCATCGACGCGAGCGGGTTGATGGTCGCCCCTGGATTCATCGACGTGCAGGGCCAGTCCGGCACCTCGCTCCTCGCCGACGGCAACGGCGAGAGTCACCTTCGCCAGGGCATCACCACCGAAATCATCGGCGAAGGCGGCTCGCCCGCATTCTGGGCGCCAGGCAGCGACGATGGCGATTCGCTGGCGCCGTTTGGCGTGACGTTCGACTGGAAAGACTTCAACGGCTACTTCGCCAAACTGCAGCAGCGCGGCACGACCATCAACGTCGGCACGTTCGTGCCGGCGACGATGGTGCGCCGGGCGATTGTCGGCATGGACAACCGTACGCCGACCGCCGCCGAGCTGTCGCGCATGGAGGCGATGGTCGATCAGGCGATGCGCGACGGCGCGTTCGGCCTGTCGAGCGCGCTGATCTACGTGCCCGGCACGTTTGCGAAGACCGACGAGCT
>JAYWEJ010000185.1:0-3904 GCA_043779345.1 Acidimicrobiia bacterium
AGGTTCGTTCATATACGGGATCGCCGACCGTGACGGCAACAACAGGTTGACGTGAGCGAGGTCGCAGATGGTCGCGAACATCTCATCGCGCGACCGCGCCGCTCGCACACCCGCCAGCGCCATCACTTGTTGCTGGAGCGCGTCGACCCTCGGGTCGGCGTGACGCCAGGGGTAGGTCAGTGTCCTGGCATCGAAGGGCCCGACCGCCGACTGAATCTCCGGTACCTCGAGGAGACGCGACTGCCACGTCACCAGCAAGCGAATGCCCCACTGCACCGGCGCGACATGCCCCACCAGACCGAGCTCCGACACGACACGCAGCAGATCCATGTAACCGGCGATCGTCGTCCATGGCGTAAACGCCACGAACGTCGGCACCAGCGTCAGCCCGGCGTTGCGGCACAACGCCGCGGCCGCGACGAAATCGGCGCGGGTGTGCCCCTTCTCCAGTTTCGCGAGCACATCGTCATCCACCGATTCGACGGCACTCGTGACGAACAGGCATCCGGTGCTCGCGAGCACCGGGAGCAGCTCGCGATGCTTCAGCAGGTGCTCGACCTTGATGATCGCGTCGTAGGTGAGCGCCGGGAACTCGCGATGCAGCGATTCGACAATGCGCCGCGCGTGCGTCGGACCGTTGAAGAAATCTGGATCGCCGAACGAGATGTGCGTCGCACCCTGCCCCACCAGTGCGCGGATATCCGCGAGCACCACCTCGACGGGGACGACGCGGAACTGGCCGTCGTAGACGGGAACGATCGGGCAATGCCGGCAGCGATGCTTGCAGCCGCGGGTTGCGTCGGTCGCGCCGACGGTCTTGCGCGAGCCATCCGGCATCTGCAGCGACGCGTAGCGATCGAGCGCCGGCAGCCCCGCGCGATCCGGTTGGATGAAATCGAGTCGAGGTAGCCGCGCTCGTAGCGGCGGGTCTTCAGAGCCGCCAGAGCCGCCTGCGCCGCCTGCAATCGCCACCAGATCCTCTTCCGCTTCCGGCCCCAGCACGATCGACACACCGTGCTGCCGCAACAATGCTTCGTTCAGTGACGCATAGAGCCCGTAGGCGCAAATCGCCGCCGCGGGATTGTTCGCGCGCACGCGATCGATCACCGGCAGCGCCAGCCGCGTCGCGGTATGCATGGGCAGATAGAAGGCGACGAGGTCCGCTGCCGCCACCAGGTCGGCGCGCAGTGGCTCACGCGACAGATCGATCGCATCGACCTCGATCCCGGCACGCCGCAGCCATGCCGCCGGTGACGCCAGGCCAAACGGCTGGCGTCCCAGATCGTAAGTGTTGACGAGAACGACGTTCATGGCTCGAGCGGCGGCACCGGCGCCTTCGGCGCGGGCATCAGCTTCCGCATCGACGGCGAGAGGATCATCAACAGCAGGCCGGCGGCGATCGCAAAGCCGGCGACGGCGCCGAACAGCGTCGGCAGCGCGAACGATTCGTAGAGACCGGAGACGCGGCCGCCGATGAAATTGCCAACAGACGTCGCCAGGAACCACACCCCCATCATCAAGCCGCCGATGCGCGGCGGCGCGAGCACGGTCATCGCGCTCAAGCCGACCGGGCTCAGCACCAGCTCACCAATGGTGTGCAGGAAGTAGGTGGCCGTCAGCCAGAACGGGCTGGCGAGCTGGCCCTCGGCGCGAGCCGGCACGATCAGGAGCAGGAAGCCGAGGCCGACGAGCACGAGTCCCCACGCGAACTTGGTCGGCGCCGACGGCTCGGTGCCCTTCGCCGCCATCCTGACCCACACCCACGCCATGACCGGCGCGAAGAAGATCAGGAACAGCGAGTTCATCGACTGGAACCAGCTGCTCGGAAAATCGAAGCCGAAAAAATTATTATAGGTGTTGCGATCGGCGAACAGGTTCAAGGTCGATCCGGCCTGTTCGAACACCGACCAGAACAGCGAGGCCGCGAGGAACAGAACGCCGATCACGTAGAGGCGCTTGCGTTCCTCCGGTGTCCACTCGCCAGACGAATAGAGCCATCCGAAAAACCCGACGGTCACGAGGAGCAACATCACGCCTGCGGCGTCCGCCACCTGTCTTGCCGAAATCGGCACCAGCCCGGTGTAGCCGCCACCGCCGACGATCACCACCAGCGCGACGAGTACGCCGAGCGCGATCTGTCCCTGGCGCCGCCACCGGGCGCGCACTTCGGGCGTGGCCGGCGCGGGTTCTGCCCCCGCATCGCCAAGCTTGCTGCCACCAAGAACGTACTGGATGACGCCGAGCGTCATGCCGACACCGGCCGCCGCGAAGCCGAAATGCCAGTTGATCTGCTGGCCGAGGTATCCGCAAATCAGCGGCGCGATGAAGGCGCCGAGGTTGATCCCCATGTAGAAAATCGAGAAGCCGGCGTCGCGGCGGATGTCGCCCGTCGCGTACAGCTTGCCGACGATGACGCTGACGTTGCCCTTGAGGAGGCCGGTGCCGATGACGATCAGGAACAGCCCGAAATAGAACATCGACAGCGCCGACAGCGCCATGCTGAAGTGGCCGGCGGCGATCAGCATTCCGCCGTAGAGCACGGCGCGGCGCGGGCCAATCAACCGGTCCGCAATCCAGCCGCCCGGCAACGTCGCCAGGTAGACCATCGAGGTATAGAGGCCGTAGATCGCGCCGCCGTCGGCGGCATTGAATCCCAAACCGCCGGCGGTCAACGGCGCGGTCATATACAGCAGCAGGAGCGCCCGCATGCCGTAGTAACTGAACCGTTCCCACATCTCGGTGAAGAAGAGCGTCGACAACCCGCGGGGATGACCGAAGAACGCGCGGTCGTGAGCGGTGGTTTGCGCCATCGGTGAGTATTGTATCCTTCGAAGCTGTGGCCCTCGACGATTACAAGAAGAAGCGCAACTTCGAGAAAACGCCGGAGCCGGAAGCCAAGCTGGGCCCGAAGAAGAAGCAGGGCGACGAGCTCTTCTTCTGCGTCCAGAAACATCTCGCCTCGCACCTGCATTACGACTTCCGGCTCGAATGGAACGGCGTGCTGCTCTCCTGGGCGGTGCCGAAGGGGCCGTCGATCGATCCCAAGGACAAGCGTCTCGCGATGCAGACTGAGGATCATCCGTACGACTACGGCATGTTCGAAGGCGTGATCCCCGAAGGCTATGGCGCCGGCATCGTGATGCTGTGGGACTACGGCACGTGGGAGCCGGAAAGCGAGGACGTCGACGCGGCGTTACGCAAGGGCGACCTGAAGTTTCGCTTGAACGGCTACAAGCTGAAGGGATCGTGGGTGATCGTCAAGACCCACGGCTACGGCGGCGCGCCCAACAGCTGGCTGCTGATCAAGCACCGCGACGACTGGGCCGGTCCGATCGTGATTACGGAGTTCGCGCCGCTCAGCGTCAAGACCCCGAACGCCGACTTCGCCGAGATCCTGACGGGCCGCACGCCCGACCTCTGGCTGAGCAACGCCCCCGCCAAAGGCGGCGACACCGGCGCGATGTTCAAAAAAATTATCGAGCGGGCGATGGGGATGAAGGCGCCGGCGAAAGAAAAGACCAACACGAAGAACACGAAGGACACGAAGGCAAAGACTCAAAAGGCCAGTGCCGCTACGAAAAAGAGTGCGTCTAAGTCGGCGAAGAAGCCGGCTACGAAGCGAGCGGCCCAAAAAAAATAATCTTCGTGTCCTTCGTGTCCTTCGTGTTCTAAGGCACAAATCAGGCCAGCAACCGCTGCGACAACACCGACCAGACCGCATACGACAGGCGCCGCCGATCGTGGCGCGCGATTTCGGCTCGCCAGAAGTCGCCGACTACGGCGTCGGTGCCGGCCGCGAGCTCGCCGAGCGGCAACGGATGCTTGTCTTCGGCGGCGTAGCGATCGAGCGCGTCCTGCGACGGCTGGCCGTGGTTGGCGATCACCACGTCGACTTTCCGGCCGA
>JAYWEJ010000186.1:0-3886 GCA_043779345.1 Acidimicrobiia bacterium
GAAGACGGCAAGAAGGTCGGCGATCGGCAATTCAAGTATGCGTCGGCGCGCGGCATTCCATACGTCGCGGTCATCGGTGCCGATGAACTGGCAAACGACACCGTGGCAATCAAGAATATGAAGACTGGCGAGCAGAAATCAGTTCCTCGTGCGGAAGTACCGAAATGGCTGAGCAGTTAGGATCCCTGGCGCGCACGCACACGTGTGGCGCGCTTCGACCGTCGGATGTCGGCACGAACGCCGTGCTCCTGGGCTGGGTGCACCGCGTCCGCGATCTCGGATCGCTGCTGTTTCTCGATGTCCGCGACCGCCACGGCCTGACGCAGGTCATTGTCGAAGGCGACGAAGCGTTGCTCGAGCGCGTCAAGCGCATCCGCTCGGAGTTTGTCGTCGCCATCCTCGGCGAGGTCGAGCGCCGCTCGCCCGACACGGTCAACCTGTCGCTGCCGACCGGAGAAGTGGAGATCCGCGCGAAGGAAGTGCGCATCCTCAACGAAGCGAAGACGCCACCGTTTTCGATTGCCGAGGATCAGAACGTCTCGGAAGAGACGCGGCTCAAGTACCGCTACCTGGATCTGCGCCGGCCGCAGCTGCAGCACAACATCGGCCTGCGTCATCGCATCACGATGGCGCTGCGGAAGTATTTCGACGCCCAGGGCTTCTACGAAATCGAGACGCCGATCCTGACGAAATCGACGCCGGAAGGCGCGCGTGACTTCCTGGTGCCGGCGCGCGTGCATCCGGGGGAGTTCTACGCGCTGCCGCAGTCGCCGCAGATCTTCAAGCAGATCCTGATGATTGCCGGCTTCGATCGCTACGTGCAGATCGCGCGCTGCTTCCGCGACGAGGCGCTGCGTGCCGATCGCCAGCTCGAATTCACGCAGGTCGACCTCGAAATGTCGTTTGCGACGCCGCCGCTGGTGTTCGAGATCGTCGAGGGCGCGCTGGCGGCCTGCTTCAAGGAAATCGGCGTCGACATCCCGCGCCCGTTCAAGCGCATGCCGTACGCCGAGGCGATGGCGAAGTACGGATCGGACAAGCCGGACCTGCGCTTTGGCCTGGAGATCCAGGACTTCGGCCCGCTGTTCGCGCAGTCGCCGTTCGGGATCTTCCGAGAAGCCGTCGAGCACGGCGGCACCATCCGCGGTTTCGTGATTCCCAACGCGGCAAAGTATTCACGCCGCGAGGTCGATGAGCTTGTCGAGATGGCGAAGCAGGCCGGCGCGGGCGGCCTCATCTACACCCGCTACACCGCCGAGGGTGTGCAGGTGTCCGCGAAGGCCATCGGTGACGAAGGCGCACGCAGTGTGCTCGACGCATCGGGGGCCAGCAAGGAAGACTTGCTGGTGCTCGCGTCGGGCGCGCCGGATGCGGCATCAAAGATCCTCGGACAGCTTCGCCTCCAGGTAGCGAAGAAAGCGAACCTGATTCCGGAAGGCAAGTGGGAGCTGACGTGGGTCACGGACTTCCCGCTGTTCGACTGGAACGCCGGCGAGAAGCGCTGGGATTCGGTGAACCACCCGTTCACGGCGCCGCGTGAGGAAGACCTGCACATGCTGCAATCGGATCCCGGCAAGGTGCTCGCGAAGGCCTACGACGTCATCCTCAACGGCTGGGAGCTCGGCGGCGGCAGCATCCGTATCCACGACCGCGAGACCCAGGCCAGGGTGTTCAGCCTGCTCGGCATGTCGGACGATGATGCGAAGAACCGCTTTGGATTCTTCCTCGAGTCGCTCGAGTACGGAACACCGCCGCACGGCGGCCTCGCGCTCGGACTCGATCGCATCTGCGCGCTGCTCTCTGGTGAGACGTCGATTCGCGAGGTGATTCCGTTCCCAAAGACGACGCAAGCCGTCGATCTGATGTGCAACGCCCCGTCGACGGTCGATCCGCGACAGCTGCGCGAGCTGCATATTAAGAACATTTAAACAGAAGAAAAAAGAAAAGAAGTCAAAGCTTAGGATATGCCGCTATTGTTTTCGTACGGTTCATTACAGCAGGAAGACGTGCAGGTGTCGACGTTCGGACGCAAGCTCGTCGGGGAAAAGGATCTGCTGGTCGGTTACGAGCCGTCGCTCGTGAGGATTGCCGACCCCGCAGTCGCGAAACGCCTCAAGAAGCTGCATCACGACAACGTCAGCAAGACCGGCGATGACTGGAGCAACGTCCAGGGGACGGTGTTCGAGGTCACGGACGAAGAGCTCGCCAAGTCAGACGCGTTCGAGGCGAAGTTCCTCTACAAGCGCGTGAGCGTTCCCCTCGCATCAGGCAAAGATGCGTGGGTCTACGTGCATGGCGAATGACATTTGCCCTTTATTTGGAGTAGAGCTCTCGATCATCCAGGCGCCGATGGCGGGGTCGCAGGGGAGCGCGCTCGCGATTGCGGTGTCGAATGCCGGCGGCCTCGGCTCGCAGCCGTGCGCGATGCTCAGGCCGGATCAGATCCGCGAAGAGCTGCAGGCCATCACCGCGGCGACGTCACAGCCCTACAACGTCAACTTCTTCGCTCACAAAGAGCCGGTGCCCGATCCGGCCCGCGAGGACGTGTGGCGCAAGATCCTGGCGCCGTATTTCGCCGAATACGGCGTTGACCCAGCGACGATCCAGGCCGGACCGCAGCGCTTGCCGTTTGGCGATGAGGCGGCTGATGTTCTCGAAGACTTCAAGCCGCCCATCGTCAGCTTCCATTTCGGTTTGCCGTCCGACGCGTTGATGAAACGCGTCAAGAGCTGGGGCTCGAAGATCCTGTCGTCGGCAACAACTCTCGATGAGGCGCGCTACCTCGAGGCGCACGGTGTGGACGCGATCATCGCGCAAGGCGGCGAGGCCGGTGGTCATCGCGGCATGTTTCTGACCGAGGATCTCAATACCCAAGTGGCCACGTTGGCGCTGGTGCAGCAGATCGTCCGCGCCGTCAACGTTCCCGTGATCGCCTCGGGCGGCATCGCCGATGCGAAAGGTGTCAAGGCCGCGATGGCCGTGGGCGCGTCGGGAGTGCAGGTCGGCACGGCGTATTTGCTCTGTCCGGAGTCGACGACGAATCCTCTGCATCGAGCGGCGCTGACGAGCGAGGCGGCTCGGACGACGGCGGTGACGAATGTCTTCACCGGGCGCCCGGCCCGCGGGATCGTCAATCGGCTGCTGCGTGAGATCGGGCCAATGAATCCGGCGGCGCCGGCGTTCCCGCTCGCCGCGACCGCGATCTTCGCGCTGCGATCGAAGGCCGAGCCCAGGGGCATCAACGACTTCACGTCGATGTGGGCTGGGGAAAATGCGGCGGCGTGCCGCGAGATGCCGGCAGCGGACCTGACGCGCTTGCTTGGCCTGACCGGGTGACGAGCGGTGGCCGTGACCGGTGATAACATCCAGCCGCCCCTGACGCCATGACCGACAATCCTCGGCTCGGTCGATACGAAATCCTCTCGCCGCTCGGTGCCGGCGGCATGGGCGAGGTCTTTCGCGCGCGCGATCCCAAACTGCAGCGCGAGGTTGCCATCAAGATCGTCGCGGCGAATCGATCGACGGATGCCTCCGCAGTCGCGCGCATGGTTCGCGAGTCGCACATCGTCGCCTCGTTGAGCCATCCCAACATCGTCGGCATTTACGACGTTGGCGAAGATGACGGCCGGTTCTACCTCGTGACTGAGTTAATCGAGGGGGAAACGCTTCGGGAGCGGCTGCGTCGTGGCGCGCTGCCGCCCCGCGAAGCCCTCGATGCCGGTCTTGCGATCACGTCTGCGCTGGCTGCGGCGCATGCGCGCGGTGTGGTGCATCGCGACCTCAAGCCCGAGAATGTCATGCTGACGCCGAGCGGCGTCGTCAAGGTGCTGGACTTCGGCGTCGCGAAATCGATCGTGCGCGCCGACGCAGTGACAGCGCTGCCGGC
>JAYWEJ010000187.1:0-3878 GCA_043779345.1 Acidimicrobiia bacterium
TCGCTCGCCGAGCGCGGCATCACCCGCCGGATTCGCGCCAACAAGTCGGGCTGTCTCGATCAATGCGAGAAGGGCCCGACCGTCGTCGTCTATCCCGAGAATGTCTGGTACGGCCGCGTCACCGAGGCCGACGTCACCGAAATTATCGAGGAGCACATCATCGGCGGCCGGCCGGTGCAGCGGCTCCTCATGCCCGAGTAGCCCATGTTCGACGCATTCCTGACCGCTGACGGATTGATCGCACTCGTCACCCTGACGCTGCTCGAGGTCGTGCTCGGCATCGACAACGTCATCTTCATCTCCATCCTGGCCGGCAAGCTGCCGCCGGCGCAGCAGGAGCGGGCCCGCAAGATCGGGTTGATGGGCGCGATGGTGATGCGCATCCTGCTGTTGATGTCGATCGCCTGGATTATCCGGCTGACGCAGCCGATGTTCTCGCTCGCCGGCCATCCGTTCTCCGGCCGCGACTTGATCCTCGCCGGCGGCGGCCTGTTCCTGATCTTCAAGGCGACCCGTGAAATTCACGAACGCCTCGAGGGCGAGGATGGCCACATGTCGGCGCGGGTCGCGCCGTCGCTGGCGGCGGTGATCGGGCAGATCATGCTGCTCGACATCGTCTTCTCGCTGGATTCGGTGATCACCGCCGTCGGCATGGCCGACGATCTGTCGGTGATGATCGCCGCCGTGGTGATCGCGGTCGGCATCATGTTCTTCTCGGCCGGATCGGTCGCCAGATTCGTCGAAGCGCACCCGACCGTGAAGGTCCTCGCGCTCAGCTTCCTGCTGCTGATTGGCTTCTCGCTGATCGCCGACGGCTTCGGCGTGCACATTCCGAAGGGCTACATCTACTTTGCGATGGGCTTCTCGATCTTCGTCGAGGTGATCAACCTGCGCGCGTCGAAGAAGGGCAAGGCCGTCAAGCTGCACGACGGCTATCACGGAGCGGAAGACTAGCGGGCTTGCGGGCTACGGGCTTCCACCCCACGACGCAAAGTCCGCGTCGCGGGGACCCCGGCTTGCGGTCAAGACCTCAAGTCCTCAAGACCTCGCCCTGATCCAATCCACGACCGCGTCTTGAATCTCGGCGTGGACGAGATTCTGATCGCGGCCGCTCGACTTCAGCACGCCGAATGAGTGATCGCCGCCCTCGACGGGCAGGATCTCGATCGGCGGCGCCGTGCCGCCTTCGAAGACCGCTTCCTTCACTTCATCGGGGCCGCCGAAGGGATCGCGGGTGCCCTGCACGATCAGCGTCGGGATCGCCAGCGCCTTGAGATGGGCGACGCGATCGCCGGTGCGCTTGCCGCGCGGCGGCGACAGCGGATACCCGAACGCGATAATGCCCGAGGGCTTGGGGACGGCCGGCCACTTGACAGCGTCTCCTGGCGCCCCGTCCCGTGGCGCGATGGCAGCGGCGACCTGTGTCGCGATGCGCCCGCCCATCGACTTGCCGCCGATGAACAGCTGTGATGCCTTGACGTGGCGATGCGCGACGGCGCCGGCGACCGCTCGCCGAAACGCATCCTCGAGTACGGGCGTGCGATCGGGTATGCGCCGCTTGTTCTCCATGTACGGAAAGTTGAACGTGACCACCGTGATGCCGCGGGCGGCGAGGCCGCTCGCATAGCTGGTCATGAACGGATGAAAATGACCCGCGCCGGCGCCGTGGGCGAAGACGAACACGGCGTCGAGCTGACGGTCGCCTTCCGCCGGATAGAGCGCGGCGGCAACGGTGGTGTCGGGGTCTCCGGGAAGCTTGAACGCGACAGGACTCACAATCAACTGTTATAGCACTCGCGAAAGGCCGAGCTTGGATATCAGGACAATTCCCACAGGAACACACGGTCGGTATCTCGTCGAGATCCCCGAGCACAGCCGTGCCACGCTGGTCGGGTTCCACGGCTACCAGGAGAATGCCGCCATCACGTTCGAGGTGCTCCGCCAGATCGCCGCGGGCCGGTCGATCGGGCTCGTCAGCGTGCAAGGCTTGCATCGCTTCTACACCCGCGCCAACGACGTGATCGCCGGCTGGATGACGAAGGAAGATCGCGAGTTGGCGATCGGCGACAACGTCGCCTACGTGGCGAAGGTGCTGTCCGCGGTCGCCGACGAGCATGGCATCACCCGTCCGTTGATCTACGCGGGTTTTTCGCAAGGCGTCGCGATGGCCTATCGCGCGGCGGTGCTGGCCGAGCGGCCGTGCGACGGCGTGATCGCGCTCGCCGGCGACGTGCCGCCGGACGTGGCGCCCCTCGCGGCGTCGTTGCCACGAGTGCTGATCGGACGCGGCAGCGAAGATAAATGGTACACCGCCGAGAAAGCCGGCAAGGATCGCGAGGTCCTGCATTCGGCCGGAGTCACCGTAATCGAGCACGTATTTGATGGCGGACACGTGTGGGCGCCGGAATTCGTCGTCAGGGCCGGCGCATTTGTGGATGAACTGTTGGAGTGAGGGAGTGAGGGGTCAGACCCCGCTTGCAGCATAGCTGTATCCTAATCGCGAGTGGCGTTCGATCTGAAGGACCTGGGTTGGGATGACGGCTGGGCGAAGGTGTTCGAGCCCTTTGCCGCGGATCAGCTCGTCCCGGCGCGCGTCGCCATCGAATTCAATTACATCTACCGCGTGTTTGCCGAATCGGGCGAGCTGCAGGTCCAGCATTCGGGCAAGCTTCGTCATGAAGCCGAGACGTTGTCCGCGGTGGGGGACTGGGTCGCGATCAGGCCGACGCCGGGCGAAGAGACCGGCACGATTGAGGCGATCCTGCCGCGCCGCACCAAGTTCTCCCGGAAGGTGAAAGGCGAGCTGACCGTGGAGCAGATCGTCGCCGCCAATATCGACACCGTGTTTCTGGTGATGGGGCTCGACGGCGATTACAACCCGCGCCGCCTCGAACGCTACATGCTGCTCGCCTACGAGAGCGGCGCCAGCCCGGTCGTGATCCTGAACAAGTCCGATGTGGCAGATCATCTCGCTGAGGACATGGACGAAATCCGGGCTCAGACGGTTGGGATTCCGGTGCACGCCGTCAGCGCCAAGGAGAAGAGCGGCATCGAGGCGGTCACCGAATACCTCGGGCCCGGCAGGACCGGGGCGCTCCTGGGATCGTCAGGCGTCGGGAAGTCGACGCTCGTGAACGCGCTGATTGGCGAGGAGAAATTCAAGACCCGCGATGTGCGCGCCTCGGATTCACGCGGCCGCCATACCACCCGTCACCGCAACCTGATCCTGCTGCCCGATCAGCGAGGATTGCTGATCGATACGCCCGGCATGCGCGAGCTGCAGCTGTGGACGCAGGAGGGGTCGCGAGAAACCTTCGAAGACGTCGTCGAGCTTGCGGCCGGCTGCCACTTCACCGACTGCCGTCATCGCGACGAGCCGCGTTGTGCCGTGAAGCAGGCCGTCGAAGACGGCACACTTGCTGCCGATCGCCTTGAAGGATTCCTGAAGCTGCACGACGAGATGAAGAGCCTCGAAGGCCGTAAGGACGTTCGCGCCCAGATCGACGCGAAGCGGAAGATCAAGTCGATCAGTCAGTCGCTCAAGAAGCTCTATAAGGATCGGGAGGAGTAGCCTGTCTCGCCGAAGCCCGCGGCGCGGGCGAAGGCGGATCAGGGAATCAGGACGCGCAGCCGTTCCAGGCCGCCAGGGATGACGCGCGCTTCTGGGAACGACGGTCCTAGTTTCTGCCGGGCCTCTTCCGCTTCCTCGCGCGTCTGAAACCGACCGAGCAAAATCCGCCGCTGCAGATCATCCGGCGCCATCAGGATATCGATCGTGTACGGCGTGAGCTGCTGTCCATGCAGCGTCGTCTCGATCTTCCTCGCCTGCCACGCGTTGTCGTAAGTGCCGACGACGATCGAGAACGATCCCGGCAGTG
>JAYWEJ010000188.1:0-9191 GCA_043779345.1 Acidimicrobiia bacterium
TTGACGAGCAGGCTGTTCTGATTGCGCACGCGCAGGAACAACAGGCGCCCGAACTCGTCGCTCGCGACCGACGACACGTTCAGGCTTTCGGCAAAGCGCAGCGTCAACACGCCGATGGCGTGGGACTTGATGCGAACGCGCATCCGCGTCCGTCCTTCCATCCACTCGCGCTCAGGATAGAACGACGCGTCGATGTCGTAATCGATGACGTCGTAATCGACGGTGTCGTCCTCGTTGAAGAAACGGCCGCGGCTGATCAGCTTCTGTTCCGACGCGTAGGCCGAGATGTTGCGCTTGCTCCGGCGCTGGAACATCGTCACGTCCTCGGCTTCACCGCTCGATCGCGCGAAGGTGAGATCGGCGAAGCGCCGCGTCCTGACCTCGGCGACGAAATCGCCGGGTTGCGGCAGCAGCGACCAGACCTCGCGGCTGAGATCGCTCAGGTCGAGATTGAAGGACTTCGGCACGCCTTCTTCGAACACGCCGAGGCCGCGACGGTAGGCGCGGTTGTCGAGCGCGACCGGTTCCAGCATCGCGTTGCTGATCTTCTGCTCGAATTCATAGGGGCTGAGACGCACGAACGCGGTCGTGAACGGCGTGTCGAGCGATTCGGCGCCGCTGAACAATTTCAGCTGGCCCTTCTCTTCCTTGGGCCCCGGCTGAAATACCATCGTACCGTCGCCGACCAGCACGATTGCGGTGACGCCGTCGGCCGTTTCCGCGACGAAGACATCACCTGAAGGCAGCCGCAGCTCGAAGTCGATCGACTTGAGCACGAGATTCTTCGCGACGAACTGCTTCTCCGGGTGTAGCGAGAGACGATAGAGCCCTTCGATGGACGCGAGACGATCCTGCGTAAGGATGCGCCACGGCTGGCGGCTGAGGTCGTCGCCGCGGGGGCGGCGAATGTCGAGATTCCACGTCGCAATGCGGCCGCGCGGGCCGGCCTCGATGAAGACTTCGACGACGAGGCGGAAGCCTTCGCCGGGCAACGTGCCCTGCAGCGCCGTCCGATCGCGCTCCTTGACGACCACGCGCGTGACGGCCTGCGGAACCATCGCCTCGAAGAACTCGAGCGCCCGGATCTTGTCGGCGGTGGGTGACAACAGATCGATCCAGCGCGCTCTTTCCATCGTCGAAATCGAGGTTTCGACCGCTTGCAGGAATGCCTGGATGGTGAGGTCTTCGTCGTCCAGCGCACGCGAGGGTAGTTCCGCCCCACCACGCTGGGAAACGCGTGGCGGGGACCCCGCCTGCCCCGCGAAAGCGGGCAGAGCGACGAGGGCGCCTAGAAAACAGAGTCTTGCAAGCATTGCAGGTGATCAGCGGATTCGACGCTTTATTAGAACCCGCTGTGATGAAAACCGCTAGGCCAGCCTGCTGAGGACGAGGACGGTGAGGTCGTCCTGCAGGCGCTGATCGCGGCGATGGCGTTCGACGGCGTCAAAAACGGCCGTTCCCAGCTCGGCGGCCGCGGTTTTCTGATACGCGCCCGCAAACAGCGCCAGGGTCCGTTCGAGGCCGGCTTCGTCGAACGGCTGCCCGTCGGGGCTCTCCGCTTCCGTCAAACCGTCGCTATACATCAGCAGCGCGTCGCCGGGATTCAAGTGCAGCTCGCCCGTCTCATACTGGCTGCCTTCGAACATGCCCAGTGCCACGCCGCCGCTCATCAGCCGCTCGATCGATCCATTTTGCCGGCGCAGGAGCGGTGGTGTCTGACCGGCGTTGACGAACTCGAGGCGGCCGGTGGACGGGGTGAACGACGCGAGGAACAGCGTGATGAATCGCGACGCCGGCGCGTGGCGCCCGACCTGCACGTTCAGGCGCTGGACGAGCGCGGGGAGCGGCATCCGTTCGTCTACCAGCGTGCGCAGGATCGCGAGCAGCAACGCCATCAAAAGCGCCGCGGGGCTCGCCTTGCCGGCGACATCGCCGAGCGCGACGATCACGGTGCCATCGGGCTGCGGCAGGATGTCGTAGAAGTCGCCGCCGACGGTGTTGGCGGGCTTCGTCAATCCGAACGCCTCGACACCGGGGCCCGACCACGTTCCCTCGGGCAGCATCGCGTTCTGGATCTCGCGCGCCACTTCGAGATCGCGCTTGAGCGAGAGGCGATCGGCGACTTCGAGCAGCACGAGCAGGTTCATCAACAGGAATCCGGAGAGCAGCGCGACGGTGCCGTTGGCGAAGAGCGGCCCCGGCACGCTGATGGGGATGAAAGCCACCGCGATTTGGATCCACCCGAATCCGGCGAAGAGCTGCAGCACGCCGACGACCGCGAACGCCAGCGAGACGCCGTACATCAACCGGCGGGCGGGCGACAGGCGCATCGTGAAGGCCAGGAAGAAGCCCTGGGCGTACTTGATCGCCTTCTGGTGCCACGGCAGGCCCTCGAGCTCGGCGGTGTTGATGCCGCGCGCGAAGAACTTGTAGGCCTCGGGGGTCTCGCGCGTAAACAGCTTCCCCAGTTCCTCGGACGTGAGGTCATGGGTGTAGCGGTTGAAGAAATCTCTAGGCACCGGCTTAACAGGTTACGGCTTTAGATGACGCCCAGTTCCCGGCCGACCGTCCCGAGCGTGTCGAGAGCGTACTGCAGGTCTTCCTTCGTGTGGGTGGCCGACACGATGGTCCTGAGGCGCGCCTTGTCGCGGGCCACCGTCGGAAACCCGATGCTCTGGGCAAACACCCCGCGCTCGAACAGGGTGTCCGACATCTTCGCGGCGGTGGCGGCTTCGCCGACGATCACCGGCGTGATCGGGCTGTCGCTCATGCCGGTGTTGAAGCCGAGCGTTGCGAGGCCGGCCTTGAAGAAGCGCGTGTTGTCCCACAACTTCTCAATCCACTGCGGCTCGGTCTCGAGGACGTCGAGGGCGGCGAGGCACGCGGCGGTCACCGCGGGGGGATGCGAGGTCGAGAACAGGAAGGGGCGGGCGCGGTGATAAAGGAACTCGACCAGGCTTTTCGATCCCGCCACGTAGCCGCCGAGGACGCCGATAGCCTTCGACAGCGTGCCGACCTGGATGTCGACGCGGCCGTGACAGCCGAAGTGATCGACGGTGCCGCTGCCGTTCTTCCCGAACACCCCGCTGGCGTGCGCATCGTCCACCATCATGATCGCGCCGTACTCTTCGGCGAGCGCCGCGAGCTCGGGCACGCGTCCGAGGTCGCCGTCCATCGAGAAGACGCCGTCGGTGATCAGGATCTTCTTCTGCGCCGGCGGCAGGTCCTTCATGATCTTGCGCGCGGCGTCGACGTCCTTGTGCGGAAACACCTTGATCGGCGCCTTACTCAGGCGGCAGCCGTCGATGATGCTGGCGTGGTTCAACTCGTCCGAGACGATGACGTCGTCCTTGGTCAGCACCGCCGCCACCGTTCCGGCGTTGGCGGCAAACCCGCTCTGGAAGACGACGACGGATTCGACGTGCTTGAACTTCGCGAGCCGGCGCTCGAGCTCCATGTGCATGGCCATGGTTCCCGAAATGGTGCGCACCGCGCCCGAGCCGACACCGAACTGTTCAACCGCGTCGAGCGCCGCCTGTTTCAACTTCGGATGCGTCGTCAATCCCAGGTAATTGTTCGACGACAGGTTGACGACCGACTTGTGATCGTAGGTGGTGTGCGATTCGGGCTTGCCGTCGAGCACGCGCAGTGTTCGATAGAGTCCCTGCTGTTTCAGTGACTCCAGTTCGGTCGCCAGAAAACCTAACGGGTCTTTCCGCATATCAGTTCACGCTCAACAGGATGTCGTTATCGGGGAAGCGCGCGAGCTCCCTGGCGCCGTGCGCTTTCAGCCAGCTCTCAACCGTATCAGCGTCGGCGCTTTTCGCAAACGCGTTTCGATGCAGGACGACGTGCGTGGTGCCGGATTCCTTCAGCGATTGCCACGCCGCTTCCGGATCTCGGTCGAGGCGCTGCAGGCGGGCGACACGTTCCTTGTAGCGGAGCGGGAACGCCCCGCTGTAGCCGTTGGTGATTGGCTTCCAATGCGCGGCCGCGTAGTAGACGTAGCGGATCTCCCATGCGGCATCACCAAACGGGAACTCCGTGATGGCGCTGCCGGCAGGCAAAGCGGCGACACGCGCGTAGACCGGCGGGGCGCCTTCGCCAAGGCTACGGCGGCCCAGGGGCCCGCCAGGGAATACGCGCGCGGGCGGCATGGCCTCGTCCTGGCGCCACGCGCGGTTGATCTCCATCGGCATCGCCGCGCCTTCGAGCAGTATCACTGCCGAGAACACGGAGACGATCGCGGCCTGACCGCTGGCGCTTGCAACTCGTGAGAGAACACGGAGCATTCCGTATCCCGCGAGGATGGCCAGGAAGAGGCCGGCGATCATCGCGTAGCGCGCGGGGACGCGGACGCCGTTGAAGCCCGGGACGTACTCGTACAACGCCCCGTAGAGGCCGAAGTCCCCGACGACCGCCTGGCCGGCCTTCGGGATCGGGCCAAGCGAGAGCCACATGGCGACGACCGTGGCCACGAGCGCGAGGGTGACCGGTGAGCGCATCATTCGAGCGGCTTCACTACGCGCGTGGGGAGAGATGCCGAGCAGCAGGGCAAGCGCGATCGCCAACTGCATGATCAAGCGTTGCGGCGTTCGCGCGCTGATCGGGCCCAGTTCGAATCCACCAAACAGCACGACGCTGAGCACGGCGATCAGCTGCGTCACGACAACGAAAACCAGGAGCCATGGGACAATCCGCCTGAAGGCGGATGCCGCAGGTGTTGGTGAGACTCTTCGCCAGCCCTGTCGAATCAGACCGCCCACAGCGATCAGCGCGAGTAGCCAGGGCACAAATCCCAGGAACGTTTCGCCTTCTCCATAGGGATAGAAGCGCAGGGTCCTGCCCCATAGAGCCAGGTTTTCCGACGCGGTGATGTACGACCACACGTTCGCGGAAAACAGCACGACTTCGCCGAACGGACGTTCGAGCCCGAAGAACTCCTGCGCCTGTTGATACGGAAAGAGAAAGGGCAGCGTCAACAGCAGCGTTGTGACAGCGGCACCGGCCAGGGATGCCCAGATGCGAAGGTCTCTGAGTTTCCCCTCGGTCCACATTCGATGAAGTGCGAACAGCGGCACGAACGGGGCGAAGTAGAGCAGGTAGTAGCCGCAGCTCCAGTTCTGCATCACGAGCGCCGCGGTGCCGCCGACGAGCGCCCCCGACTTCGCTCGCCAGAATTCGCGCGAGCTTCGTCGGGGCAGGCTCTTGTCGTCGGTAATAAACCTGTTGAAGCCGTAGAGCGCAAAGGGCATCCACTGCGAGCTCAACACCTGGACGTGGGGAACGGAGGCAATTCGATAGGGAAGGAATGCGAAAATCAGTCCGGCGATGAAGGCGGCGCGTTTGTCGCCGGTGAGATCGCGCACCAGCAGATACGTTCCGAGCCCGGACAGCGCGAACGTCGAAATGAACAGCAGGTTGTAGCAGAGGATGATGTTGCCGGTGAGCCAATATACCGGGAGGATCTGCAGCACCTGGCCGAACAGGTGCTCGGACAGCGCGAGCGCGAGCGGCTCCGGATGAAAGATGTTGGCGTTCCAGAACTCGGACCAGCCGATCGATCCGGTAAGGAGGCGAGGCACGTGCTCCGCGCCCCAGCCGAGAATCCACATGTTGAGCAGCGAGTCGCCGAGATCGCCGGGCACGTCGCTGCCGAGGCCGAGGATCAGCGGCCACGTCATGATCACGGAGAGCACCGAGTAGATCAGCGCGACCCCTGGTCCAGAGGACAAGGAGAGACGGATCACGCCGGATCTTTGTCGGCTAAGTACAGTTCTTCGACGAGGACCTGGATGATGGCGGCGGTGGGGACGGCGAGCAGCGCGCCGACGAAGCCGAGCAGCTGGCTGCCGATCAGGAGCGATGCGATCACCGTCACGGCGCTCAGGCCGACCGTCTCGCCCATCACCTTTGGCACGAGCACGTTGTTTTCGATCAACTGCAGCGCCCAGCAGAAACCGGCGACGGCGAGCCCGAGCCCCGGCGAAACCGTCAGCGCGACCAGCACCGCGGGGATCGCGGAGAGCAGCGGCCCGACCATCGGGATCATCTCGCCGATGCCGGCGATGACCGCGAGCACGAAGAAGTACGGCACGCCCAGGAAGAAGAAGCCAATCGCGGACATGGTGCCGATGATCAGGCCCAGCAACATCTGTCCGCCCAGCCAGGCGCTGATCTTGGCGGCCACCATCTCGCTGATGTCCGACACGCGATGACGATCGCGGCGAGGGAACAACCGCACGAAGAGATCGAAGACCTTCTCGGAATCGACGAGCAGGTAGAACGTCAGCAACAGGATGCTGACGATGCCGAAGATGCCGCCGACGAACCCCCACAACGCGCCGATCACCCCCGTGACGACGTCGCCGCTTCCGGCGGGCGCCTGCTGCAGCAGCTCCTTGAACGACGCGTCCGGCGAAATCAGCCCCCACGACGCCAGCCGGCCCTGCGCGTCGTCCATGTACTGCGGCAGGCGCCTCCAGAATTCCTGCGACTGCCGAACCATCGGCGGAAACACCGCGAAGCCGATGCCGGCGAGCGTGCCGATCACGGTTGCGTAGATCACCAGGATCGCTGCCGGGCGCGGCAGGCGGCGCTTGCCGATGGCCCAGCTGCGCTGCCCCTCAATCTTGTTCACGAGTGGCGCGAGGCCGGTCGCGAACAGCGCGCTGATGTAAATCCACAGCAGCGGCGTGCGGACGAGGTAGAGCGCCCACATCAGCACGATCGTGACGGCCGTGGCGACGCAGGCGTAGCGGATGACGCTACGCGGATCGGAACTGTGTGGTGAAGTCGGCGACATCTTGGTAGATCGCATCGAGCTCTTGCAGCGAGGCCAGGAAGACGATCCGGAAGAAGCCGTCTTCGAGCGCCGTGCCGAAACCCGATCCATAGACTGTGAGGACGCCCTTCGCTCGCAACAGGCCGAGCACGAAGTCGGTGTCCTTTTTCCCCGGCGGCAGTTCAACCTTCGGCATCGCGTAGAACGCGGACTTCGGCATCACGCACGAGATGCCGGGGATCGCGTTCATGCGTGTCGTCGTCAATTCGGCGCGCTCGCGCAGCGCCTTTCGGAACTCGAGCTGATGCGACCGGTCGCCGGTGAGCGCGGCGGTGACCGCGTACTGCATCGGTCCCGGGCTGCACAGGCGGCCATCGGCCAGTTTCTTGATCGCGGCCAGCGCCGGATCGAGGCGCGGCGTGGAGCCGACGGCCATCCAGCCGGCGCGCCAGCCTGGCGCGAGATACGCCTTCGACAGGCTCGAGTAGGAAATGATCGGCGCCTCGTTGTCGAGCGCCGCCATCGCCGGCACCGGACCGTCGTACGAGAGATCGCCGTAGACCTCGTCGGCGAGGATCACGAGACCGTGCTGCTCGGCGATCTCGATCAGCGCCCGGCGCGTCGCATTTGGATAGATCGCGCCGGTGGGATTGTTCGGATCGATCACGACGAGCGCGCGCGTCTTCGCGTTGATCAGGCTGCGGAGGTGATCGAGATCCGGCTGCCAGTGGTTGGTGTGATCGGTGCGATAGAACGCCGGGCGCGCTCCGATCTTGGCGAGCACCGCCGTGTAGAGCGGGTAGGTCGGCGACGGCACCAGCACTTCTTCGCCTTCGTCGACGATGCCGGTCAGGGCGAGCTCGATGCCTTCGGACGTGCCCGACGTGATCAGCACGCGATCGGCGGAGACGTTGACGCCGCGCGACACGAAGTCCGCGGCCGCGGCCTCACGCGCCGAGGCGATGCCCGGTGACGGCACGTAGCCGTTGTGGCCGTCGCGCATTGCTTTGATCACGGCTTCGATCAAATGCGGCGGCGTGAGAAATCCAAATTGATTCGGATCGCCGATGTTGAGATAGCGGACGGTCTTGCCGGTGGCTTCGACCTTCTTCGCTTCCGCCACGATGTTGCGGATCGCGTACGTGAAGCGATCGACCCGCTGGGCGGTACGAATGGCCGAGGCAGTAACCGACATCGCCCCCGATCTTATCCCCGACCGCGGTAGCGGTTGGTGCGAAGCACCGGTCGTACGCTTCGTTCACGGTTGAGTTCGGTTTGGCCACGATCGTCATGTAATTGCTACACACTTACATCCTTGCTCAGGATGACCCACCCCGGCAATTTTTGGTTAAACTGTTGAGAAATCATGGCTTATCAGATTGGCAAGGAACTTGGGTATAGAGGGGTCATGCGGCGGACCCTCCTCCTCCTCGCGATGCTCGTGACGCCATTTGTGGCGCAGGCGCAGGGGACCGCTGAGAAGCAGAAGGCCACGTTCCGTTCCGGTGTCGATCTCGTCACCGTGAGCGCAACGGTCCGAAACGGAAAAGGGCGACTCGTGAAGGACCTGACGAGGAAGGATTTCGAAGTGATCGATCGCGGCGAGCGCCGCGTCATCAACGAATTCCGTTCCGAACGGGCGCCCCTGAGCCTGGCGATTCTCTTCGACGTGAGCGGCAGTATGGATACCGCCGATCGCGCGACCGCCGCAAAATTTGCGGCCCACCATCTGATTAATCAGCTGGAAGCGGGCCGCGACGAAGCCGGGCTGTTTGCTTTTGACAGCCGGCTACGCGAGGTGGCCCCGTTTTCGGTCGATACGCGCGCCCTCAAGGGCGCGCTGGGGGAGGTCGATCCGTTCGGGGCCACCTCGTTACATGACGCGATCTCCGCTGCGGCGGAACGCGTCGCCACTCGGCCGATGGCGCGGCGCGCCGTGGTCGTGCTGACGGATGGCATCGATACCGCCAGCCGCATGACGCCGGCGCAAGTCTCGGCGAAAGCGGCGGCGATCGACGTGCCGGTCTACATCATCGCCGTCGTTCTTTCGATTGACGATCCGGGCTCCGATTACGCCACCCCAGGCTCACAGCAGCAAGCCCCTGCGTCGATTGGCACGATCGAGGACCTCGCCCGATGGACGGGTGGAGCGCTGTATTACAGCAGCACGTCGGCGTCGGCCTACCAGGCGGCGCGCTCAGTGATCGATGAACTGCGGCACCTGTATTTGATCGCGTTCGAGCCCGGCACGGAGCCGGGATGGCATCCCATCGAAATTCGTACGTCGCAGAAAGACTTCGTGGTTCGGACGCGCGGCGGTTACGTCGCGGGCCCAAATGTTCGTTGAAATTGAAGGAGGAAGAGATCATGCGTAGCTCCCTTATGACCGTCGGCGTAATCGTGACCG
>JAYWEJ010000189.1:0-9185 GCA_043779345.1 Acidimicrobiia bacterium
CCGCGACCACGCG
Source organism: Acidimicrobiia bacterium (assembly GCA_043779345.1). Lineage (GTDB taxonomy): Bacteria > Acidobacteriota > Vicinamibacteria > Vicinamibacterales > UBA2999 > 12-FULL-67-14b. The sequence goes on from JAYWEJ010000189.1 coordinate 14, forward strand.
CTCGATCGCCGGCGCGACTTCGTGAAGCTTCGGCGCGCTTTTACAGGCGGAAACCGTGATTAGACAGACGGCAGCAAGGACGGACAGCTTTCGCACGCTGCCTGAGAAAGCAACGTGTGTGCCAATCTCAGGTCGTCAGGTCGTCAGGTCGTCAGGTTGTCAGGTCGTCACGAAAGCCTGAACTCGAGCGTCACGCCGCTGACTTCAATCAGATCGCCGCTCGCGAGATCGCGGCGGCCGTTGACGCGCTCGCCGTTCACCGTCAGCTTGCCGCCCATCGGCGTGATGGTGAAGCCCTCGCCCTTGCGGGCGATCGCGGCGGCCACCTTCGGCTTGAACCATCCCTTCAAGCGGATCTGCGCCGTGTCCGCCTTGCCGATCATCGTCGTCACCGCGGCGAGCAGGTATTCGGACTGGCCGGTGTTGCCGGCGACGACCTTGATGGTGCCGATGCGCCCTTGCGCCGTCGGGATCGCGGTCTTCGGCACCACGGCGTCGTAGACCTGCGCCGGCCGTCCTTTATCGAGCGCCGCGAGCAGCTCCTTCTGCTTGTGTGTATCGAGCACCCTCGTCCCGCCGATCTCCGGCACGAACGTCTCCGGCTTGGCGCCTTCCTCCGTCTGCTCGCCGCCGCGCTGCGTGAAGACGAGCGTGTGTTTGCCGACGAGGACGGTGTCGCCCTCGAGCAGCGTGTGCCGCGCGATCGGCTTGTCGTTGACGAAGGTGCCGTTGGTGCTCTTGAGGTCCTCGAGCACGTAATGATTGCCTTCGCGGTAGACACGCGCGTGGCGGCCCGACACGGCCGGGTTGTCGATGACGAGGTCGTTATCCGGCAACCGTCCGATCGCCACGGCGTGCGTGCCGACCGCGCATTCCGACAGCTCTCGATCACCGAACTTCAAAATCAGCTTGGGCATCGTATCCTCTCACGACCTCACGACCTCACGACCTGACGGCCTCAAGACCTGCTTAAACACCTGGCTCAACCTGGAGCCCTGGAACTCGACGACCACCACCGTGATGTTGTCGGGCCCGCCGTTGTCGTTCGCCTGCGCGATCAGGTGATCGCAGGCGCCCTGCGGATCGCCGCGAAAGCGATCCAGCGCCGCGGCCAGGCCGTCGTCGCTCACCATTCGCGTCAGGCCGTCGGTGCACAACAACACGGCATCGCCAACGGCGACGGTCGTCTCACTCAGCTCGACCTGCATGTCCGGCTCGCGGCCGAGCGCGCGCAGCAGGATGTTCTGGTGCTCGGACTTCAGGCTCTGCTCGCGGTCGATCAGGCCCGCCTTGACTTGCGCTTCGACCAGCGAGTGATCGCTTGTCAGCGGCTCGAAGCCCGCCTCGTTGCGCAGATACGCGCGGCTGTCGCCGACGTGCGCGATGCTGGCCAGGCCGTCGCCGACCCACATGCCCACCACCGTCGTGCCCATGCCCGCTTGCGCCTGATCGTTGTGCGCGCGCTCGAGGATGACGCGATTGGCCTCCTCGATCGCCCGGCCGAGCCCGGCCGTGCGCGGCTGAAAGCCGCGCTCGGTCGCGCCGGTGGGCGCCCCGTTCGACGCCTGTGCGGCAATCGTCTCGACGGCAAGCCGGCTGGCGACCTCGCCCGCCGCCGCGCCGCCCATGCCGTCGCACACCACGAACAATCCGTGGTCGGCCCTGACCAGGAACGCATCCTCGTTAATGGGGCGCACCTTGCCGACACTGGTCGCCGCGCCAACCTTCAGCCGCATTGGAAGTATTCTCTCCGGATGAACTGGCTCGTCAAGGAAGAACCTGAGAACTACTCTTACTCACAATTCCAGTCGGATCGGGGCACGGTGTGGGCCGGCGTCAGGAATCCGGTGGCGCAGCGGAACCTTCGCGAGATGAAAAAGGGCGACCGCGTGTTCTTCTACCACACCGGCAAGGAGAAAGCCGTCATCGGCACGGCCACGGTCGCGAAGACGGCGTATCCGGATCCCAAGGACCAGGGCGGCAACCTCGTCGTCGTCGAGCTCGCCGCCGGGAAAGCGCTCAAGCGCCCCGTCACGCTGGCGGAGATCAAGGCCGACAAGCGCTTCAACGACATGCCGCTGGTCCGGATCTCGCGCCTCTCGGTCCAGCCGGTCACGGATGATCAATGGGACATGATCGAGGCGATCAGTAAGAGTTAGATCGAGTCCAGCGCGTCCCAACGGGCCATCGCTGCGAGCAGCTCGCGATCGATGTGCGCCACTCGATCGACTGCGGCCTGAATCTCTGAGCCCGCCTTCTTGTAGAACCCGGGATCGGCCAGCGCGGTTTGCAGCTGCTGGTGCTCTTCGTCGAGGGCGGCGATTCGTGCTGGTAACTCGGCGTATTCACGCTGTTCTTTGAAAGACCTTTTTTTCTTGTGAGCCGGTCTCGACGAAGCCCGCGGAGCGGGCGAAGTCGGACGATCCGTAGAGACAGCGCCCGCCAGTTTCTGCCGCAGATAATCTTCGTAGCCGCCGACGAACTCTTCGACCTTTCCTTCGCCCTCAAACGCGAAGGTGCTGGTCACGACGTTGTCGAGAAATCGCCGATCGTGACTGACGAGCAGCAGCGAGCCGGGCCACTCGACCAGCTGCTGTTCGAGCAGCTCCAGCGTTTCGAGATCGAGGTCGTTGGTCGGTTCGTCGAGCACCAGCACGTTGGCCGGGCGGGTGAAGAGCCGCGCCAGCAGCAGCCGATTGCGCTCGCCGCCGGACAGCGCGCGCACCGGCGATCGCGCGCGTTCCGGCGAGAACAGGAAGTCCTGCAGATAGCCGTGCACGTGTCGCGGCTGGCCGTTCACCGTCACCGTGTCGTTGCCATCGCCGATGGTGTCGACGACGGAGCGATCGGGATCGAGCTGCTCGCGCTGCTGATCGTAATAGGCAACCTGCACGTTGGCGCCGCGCCGCACCGCGCCGGTGCCGGGCGCGAGTTCACCGAGCAGGAGCCGCAACACCGTCGTCTTGCCGGCGCCGTTCGGCCCGATCAGGCCGATGCGATCGCCGCGCATCACGCGCGCCGAGAAGTTGCGAACGACGAACGAGGTCTTGAGGTCTTGCTCGCCCACCGTAGCCTTGGCGGAGGTGGGAGGTCCTGAGGTCTTGGCATACTCAAAACTCACGTCCTCCGCCTCGAACACCATCTTGCCGGACGGATCGCTCTGCTCGATCTGCAGGCGCACGTTGCCGGCCCGCGAACGGCGTTCCGCGCGCTCGGCGCGCATCGCCATCAGCGCCTTGACGCGGCCCTCGTCGCGGGTCCGCCGCGCCTTGACGCCGCGGCGCAGCCACACTTCCTCGATCGCCATCTTCTTGTCGAACTTCCCCTGCGCCAGCTCCTCGTTGGCGAGCCACTCCTCTTTCTTGCGCTCGAAGGTGGCGTAATCGCCGGGCCACGACGTCAGCCGCCCGCGATCGAGCTCGACGATGCGGGTGGCGAGCCGCTCGAGGAACGCGCGGTCGTGCGTCACGAATACGACCGCGCCGCGGTAATCAGCGAGAAATGATTCGAGCCACGTGATCGCCTCGATGTCGAGGTGATTGGTCGGCTCGTCGAGCAGCAGCAGGTCCGGCTGGCCGACCAGCGCCCGCGCCAGCAGCACGCGGCGTTTCCATCCGCCCGAGAGCGTGTCGACGATCGCGTCCGGCGGCAGCGCCAGCCGCGTCATCACCATCTCGGCCTGGTGCTGCCGCTGCCACTCGTCGTGCTCGTCGAGCGCGCCGAGGCCTTCGCCGACGACCTCGGCGACGGTCCGCTCCGTCGACAGCGGCACGTCCTGCACCAGCCGCGCGACGCGGACGCCGGGCTGGCGCAGCACCAGCCCCGAGTCGGGCTGCAGATCGCCGCTCAGGATCTGCAGCAGCGTCGACTTGCCGCTGCCGTTGCGGCCAATGACCGCGACGCGCTCACCGGCGTCAACCTGGAAGGCGATTTCGTCGAGCAGGGGCAGGTGGCCGAAGGCGACGGAGGCACGGTCGAGCGCAACGAGCGGCATGGAATCATCAAGCGTACACCAGGCCAATAGGCCAATAGGCCAATAGGCCAATAGGCCAATAGGCCAACAGGGTTTGATATCCTTCGACGTCATGAAGCTCACGTCACGCGGACTGCTTATGGCGGCACTCGTTGTGTCAACGACCGCGCTCGGTGGCGCGCAGCAACCGAGCGGCGCGGCGTTTGAGGCCGAAACGCTTCAACACTTCCAGGCGCTGCTGCGCATCGACACCAGCAGCCCGCCGGGCAACGAGACCAGGGCGGTCGACTACCTGAAGCAGGTGTTCGAGAAGGAGGGGATCCCGTATCAGATCTTCGCGAAGGATCCGTCGCGCGCCAACATCGTCGCGCGCATCAAGGGCAACGGAAAGAAGCGCCCGATTCTGATCCTCGGCCACACCGACGTCGTCACGATCGATCCGACGAAATGGACGCACCCGGCCTTCGGCGCGGTGCGCGAGGGCGGCTACGTGTATGGCCGCGGCACCGTTGACGACAAGGACAACCTGGTCGCCGGCGTGATGCTGATGCTCAGCCTCAAGCGCGCCAACACGCCGCTCGATCGCGACGTCATCCTGCTGGCGGAAGCCGGCGAGGAAGGCGCGCCGGACGTCGGCGCGCAGTTCATGGCCGACAATCACCTCGACGCGATCGCGGCTGAGTTCTGTTTCGCCGAGGGCGGCGGCGTGGTGCGGACCGGCGGGCAGATTCGGCAGTCCAATATCGGCACGACCGAAAAAGAGCCGCGCTTCGTCGAGATCATCGCGCGCGGTCCCGCGGGCCACGGCTCGGTGCCGTCGCGCAACAACGCCGTCGTCCGGTTGACCGCGGCGGTCGGCAGGATCGCGGAATGGTCACCGCCGCTGCGCATTAACGAAACGACCGGCGCGTACTTCAAGAAGCTCGCGACCATGGTTCCGGCCGACCGGGCGAAGATCTATCGCGACATCCTCAATCCGGATGCGAAGATTTCGAGAGCGGCGTCGGAATGGCTGCTCAACAACGAGCCGGTTCACTGGTCGATGGTCCACACGTCGCTGGTGCCGACCATCGTCACCGGCGGCTTCCGCTACAACGTCATTCCCTCCGAGACGAAGGCGACGATCGACGTTCGCCTGCATCCCGATGAAGACCAGTCGGCGTTCCTCGACATGGTCCGCAAGGTCGTGAACGATCCGGCGGTGGAAGTGCGGTGGGGACGCGAGCGCTATCGCCCGGCCGGCGGCGCACGCATCGAGACCGAGGCGTACCGCGTGCTCGAAGCGCAAACCACGAAGCACTACAACACCACCGTGCTGCCGACGATGGGCGTCGGCGCGACCGACATGTCGAACCTGCGCGCGAAAGGTATTGAGTGTTACGGCATCGGGCCCGCGCTCGACACCGAAGACGGGCCCAAGGGGTTCGGCGCGCACGGCGATCAAGAGCGAATCCTCGAGAGCGAGCTGCACCGGTTTGTACGCTTTCAATACGATGTTGTGCTCGAGCTGGCCCGGACGCGATAGAAGTGCACGGCTGAGGTAGCACGTCGGCCGTAACGCGCTATGATTTTCGACGCCGTGGTGATGAACCGTGGGTGGTCGTATCGCGAGCAGGTCGGCCCCGACAGCGCGGGCCATACCGTGCTGTCGTACCTCGCGGCGACGCGCCTGCACTCCACTGAGCTCGAATGGGCCGCGCGCATCGAGCGCGGCGAGGTCGAAGTCGAAGGCACCCGCGTTCGCACCGCCGAGCCTCTCTATCCGGGGCAAACCGTCGTCTGGCACCGTCCGCCATGGGACGAAACGGCGGTGCCCACGCATTACGATCTCATCCACGAAGACGACGAGATTGTCGTCGTCAACAAGCCGAGCGGTCTGCCGACCATGCCGGCGGGCGGGTTTGTCGAAAGCACGCTGCTGGCGCTGGTGCGGCAGAAATATGGCGAAGCGAGCCCGCTCCACCGTCTTGGGCGCGGCACCTCAGGCCTGGTGCTGTTCGCGCGCAACAAGCCGGCGGCCGCGAAGCTGGCGCGCGCGTGGCGCGATCGCACTGTGAGAAAAACCTACCGCGCCCTCGGCCTCGGCAGCACCCGCACGGAGATGTTCGTGATCGACGTGCCGATCGGGCCGGTGCCGCATCCGCTGATCGGCACCGTCCAGGCGGCATGCGAGGGCGGCAAGCCGTCCCACAGCGTCGCGGTGGTCCTCGAGCAGCGTCACGATCAGACGCTGTTCAGCATCGAGATCACCACCGGGCGCCCGCATCAGATCCGCATCCACATGGCGTACGCGGGCCATCCGCTGATCGGCGATCCGTTATACGAGGCGGGTGGCGGGCTGAAGAATCACCCGGGCCTGCCGGGCGACAGTGGATATTTCCTGCATGCGGAGCGGCTGCAGTTCGCCCATCCGGCGACGGGCCAGCGCATGACGGTCACCGCCACGCCGCCGCCGGAATTGCAGACGCATCAAGAACTGGTCTCCACCAGCGGCGTCGCACGTTAAATTCATTAACACGCAGAACACGAAGAACACGAAGAGCACGAAGAGCACGAAGGCATCCCCGCCGGGCGCCCTTGAAGCTTCGTGTCCTTCGTGTCCTTCGTGTTATCGAGAATGGGCGCTTTATTGAGAATGGCCGCGCGCGGTGATCGACAGGACCGACTCCACGCGATCGTTTCGAATCCCGTAAATGTAGTCGTACAAATTCACGGCCGGATCGCAGTGCGGCACGATCAGCTCCATTTTTTCGCCCATCTTCCAGTCCTTGCGCGCTTCCTTGAACGTGATCGATCCGAATTCGTCCGAGCCGGCGTTGTAGTCCATGCCGGGCTCGCCGATCACGCCGGCGCGCGGCACGTTGAGCGTCAGCGCTTTCGCGCCGGCGTCGGTGGTCAGGCGGCCGGGGAAGCGGTTGTTGACGACCGTCGCCAACACCGTGAGCGACGGCTCGAAGTCGTCGTAAATCGGCTGGCCGTCGACGTTGCCGATCGCGACGTATTGCATGTCCATGAAGATGTAGCTGCCGGCCTGGACGTCCGTGAATCCCGGCACGAGGTGGTAGATGTTGTAGGTGCCGGTGCCGCCGCCGCTGAAGATCTCGGTGTTGAGGCCGCCGGCTTTCATCTTCTCGTAGGTCCGCGCGTTCTCTTCGATGTTCTTGAGCGCGCGCTCCTTGCGCGCGGCAAATCCGGTGATGTGCTGCGCGCCGCCGTCATACGACAGCATGCCGCGCAGTTTCAGGCTCGGCTGTTTATCGACGAGCCGCGCCAGCATCAGCGCGTCTTCGCCCGGCGGGATGCCGGTGCGCGTGCCGACCGCGACGTCGATCACGACATCGGCGACCACACCGGCCGCCTTCGCGGCGTCGTTCAGGTCACGAACGTTCTGATCGTAATCAACGGCCTGGATGAAGCCGGGGCAGCGCTTCTTGAGCTCCATCGCGCGGCGAATCTTGGCGGGCGGCAGGTTGGCGGTCGTCATCAGGATGCGATCGATGCCCTCGGCAAAGAGCGCTTCCGCCTCGCTCACCTTGGCGGTGCAGATGCCGATCGCGCCGGCGGCCATCTGCATCTTCGCGATCGCCGCGCACTTGTGCGTCTTGGCGTGCGGCCGCACCGCGATCTTGTTGGCGTTGCAGGTTCGCTGCAGCTTGGCGATGTTCCGCTCCATCTTGTCGAGATCGACACAGAGCGCGGGCGTGTCGAGGTCCCACTTGGAGATGCCGGCGCGGTGCGGCGTGACCGGCCCGATCTCTTCAGCCATGTAGCCTTTGACGGCTGTCGGAATCCACACGTGTGCAGCCACGGTTGCGGACGCACCAACAAATGCGCGACGTGATGTCTTCATGGCCGCCAAGTATAGAACTGTTGGCCTATTGGCCCATTGGCCTATCTGCCTGTCATACTGCTTGGTTCATGATCTCGTTCGCCAACGTCAGCAAGCAGTACGGCAAGCAGATTCTCTTCGTCGACGCCTCGTTCCAGTTGAATCCCGGAGAAAAAGCGGGGCTGGTCGGCCCCAATGGCGCCGGCAAGACCACCGTCTTCCGGATGATCACGGGCGAGGAAGGCCCCGACGAGGGCGAAGTCACGGTGCCGAAGAAGCTGACGATCGGCTACTTCCGCCAGGACGTCGAAGAGATGTCGGGCCGCTCCGTGCTGGACGAGGCGATCGCGGGCAGCGGGCGCGTCGGCGATCTGCATCACGAGCTCGAGGAGCTGCAGCACGCGATGGCGGATCCGGATCGCGGCGACGACATGGACACGATCCTGTCGCGCTTCGGCGAAGTGCAGGAGGATTACGATCACCTCGGCGGATACGCGCTCGAAAGCCAGGCCCGCGAAGTGCTGCACGGCCTGGGTTTTGACGACGAGCGGATCGACGGCGACGTCGGCGCGCTATCAGGCGGGTGGAAAATGCGCGTCGCCATGGCCCGCGTCCTGCTCGGCAAGCCCGACGTCCTGCTGATGGACGAGCCGACCAATCACCTCGACATCGAATCGATCATCTGGCTCGAGAGTTTCCTGAAGGCGCACGAAGGCGCCCTGCTGATGACCTCGCACGATCGCGAGTTCATGAACCGCATCGTCTCGAAGATCTGCGAGATCGACGGCGGCGAGATCACCATCTACTCCGGCAACTACGATTTCTACGAGCGCGAGCGGGCGACGCGCGAAGCCAACCGCGAGGCCGCCTACTCGCGCCAGCAGGCGATGCTGGCCAAGGAGCAGCGCTTCATCGACCGCTTCAAGACCCACGCCGCCAAGGCCGCGCAGGTCCAGAGCCGCATCAAGGCGCTCGACAAGATCGAGAAGATCGAGCTGCCCAAGCGCCGCGTCGTCGTCAAGTTCGAGTTCCGCGAGCCGGCCCGCTCGGGCGACCAGGTCGCGGTGATCGAGCACCTGTCGAAGAACTACGGCAAGCGCGTCATCTACGACGATTTCAGCCTGACCATCCGCCGCGGCGAGCGCTGGGCGGTGATGGGACGAAACGGCGCCGGCAAAACGACGCTGCTCAAGATCCTGTCCGGCAACCTCGCGCCCGATGACGGCGAGGTCAGGCTGGGCGCGAGCCTGAAGATGGGCTACTTCGCGCAGCAGTCGCTCGATCTGCTCGACGCCGACCTGACGATCGTCGAGCAGCTCCAGAAGGACTTCCCGCACGAAGGCCTCGGCGCGCTGCGCTCGCTGGCCGGT